>NZ_FNPD01000001.1 GCF_900107215.1 Acetomicrobium thermoterrenum DSM 13490
ATCTGAGCAGAGAGAGGACGCTTGCCGGGGAATCGGTTTACGTGGTGATTCTGGATACCCTTGTAGCCCTGATGGCTGGATTGGTCATATTCCCGGCCTGCTTTGCCTTCGGAGTGGATGCCGGAGCTGGCCCAGGATTGATCTTCGTGACCCTTCCAAACGTATTTAACTCCATGATGGGCGGAAGGCTGTGGGGGACGCTTTTCTTTGTCTTTCTCTCCTTTGCCTCCCTCACCACGGTCATAGCCGTTTTTGAGCATCTTATCGCCTTTACTATGGATGAATGGAAGTGGAGCCGGAAAAAAGCTTCTTACATCGGCATAGTTGTCATGTTCATAGCTTCCCTTCCCTGCGTTTTGGGTTTCGGGCCATGGAGCGGTTTCCAGCCCTTCGGCGAGGGAACCGTGGTGCTGGATTTGGAGGACTTTATAGTCAGTTTCAACCTCCTTCCCATCGGCTCCCTCATTTTCGTGCTCTTTTGCACTTCCAAATACGGTTGGGGTTGGAATAATTTCATAAAGGAAGCCAACACCGGAATAGGCCCTAAATTTCCCGAGGGTTTAAGGGGCTACATGACCTACGTTTTGCCTGTTATAATTGCCGTTATATTGGTTATGGGCTACATCCAGTTCTTCGGTTAACGAGAGGGGTGGTGGAGGGCGCGTAAAGATGCTGAAATGCTTTTGATTGTTATTTAGGATATTTTACTATTATTAAAAAGGAGGAGAGGAAGATGGCTGAAGCCGGCAGAGAAAAGTTTTTAAAGCGGCGTCATATGATTTTTGCTGCGATAGGATCTGCGGTTGGTTTGGGTAACGTCTGGCGTTTCCCCTATATGTGTTACGAATACGGAGGAGCTGCCTTTCTGGTAGCTTACATAATCGGTCTTTTTGCCATCGGGATTCCCTGGCTTCTTACCGAGTTTGGGATGGGGCATTACTTCCAAAAGGGAGCTCCAGGGGTGTTTCGCAGCATCGGTAAAAAATGGGAATGGGTGGGTTGGTTTCCAAGCATATCGGCCTTTTTGATCGATACTTATTATTGTGTTATCATGGCTTGGACCATAATTTACATGTTTAGTTCAATGACATTGGCTTGGGGTGCCGGAGAGGCCGGCGCTCATCAAGCTGGGGATTATTTCTTCAAAACAGTGCTCAACCTTTCCGAGAGCCCGGGAGAGCTGGGCGGCTTGCAGTGGCCAATCGTCGGAGCTTTGGCCTTCACCTGGATCATAATTTATTTCGTAATATACCGTGGGGCCGAGATCGTTGGAAAGGTATCGGAAGTTGTCATGGTTCTGGCCTGGGTTTTGATCATAGCTATATTGATCAGAAGCTTGACCCTACCCGGTGCGGTTGATGGACTAAATTACTACCTTGACATCGATTGGTCTGTATTGAAAGGTGCTGATGTGTGGTTTGCTGCTTTTAGCCAAATAGCCTTCTCGCTTTCTGTTGGTATGGCGGGAATGTACGCCTATGGACGTTTCATCGCAAGGAAGGGAGATATTACGAACAATACAATGATCACCGCATTTTGCGACAGCGGCTTTGCCTTTCTGACAGGTTTTGCCGTCTTTAGCACCGTTGGCTATATCATGCAAGCGCTTGGCGTATCCCTCCAGGATGTTACTATTGCTGGAATAGGGCTTGCCTTTGTGACCTATCCGGTAGGCATATCCCTGATGCCTGCTTTGAATCGCCTCACTGGAGTTCTGTTCTTTATCATGTTCTGGATCATCGGACTAAGTTCGGCCTACTATCTTGCCTACGCTGGATATATAGTACCCATGATCGACAAGTTTGGCTGGCAGAGAAAAAAGGTAGCCTTTTGGGGTTGTCTCGTTGGATTTTTGGTGGGGCTCATTTATTGTACCCAGGGCGGCCTTTATTGGCTTGACATCGTCGACAGGACCGTGGCTTTCTACACGCTGTTGATAGGTGGTGCCATAGCTTCCCTGGTCGTCGGATGGGTATTCGGAGCCGATAAGCTCCGCGAACACGTAAACGCTACCTCTGATATCAAGGTTGGTCCCTGGCTGGACTTTCTTATTAAGGTAGTAGTCCCGGCAGGCCTCCTTTTTGTGGTCGTTTACGGGGGCTTTATGCAGGACCTCAAGGAACCTTACGGCGGATACGGCAGTTGGTCTAACTTCATATGGATCCTCATGGTGATAGTGCTCGTGGCTAGCTTCGTATTACAGAGTATGAAATCCAAGACGGAATGAAGAGGAGGGAAGTAAGATGACGAGTGCTGCTATCGGAACGACGGTGTTCATGGCAGTTGTTCTTATAGGTGGATTGATCTTTTGCTCCAGCAGAATGGGCAAGGGAGGAGGAGGGTGGGAGGATTAAGAAAAGATTTACGTACTTTCTTCCATCCGTCATAAAAAGATAAATCTCATCGGAGTCGGGAAAGAATTTTCTTTCCCGACTTTTTGTTGTATGGGGATTTTTGGGATCACCCTTGTGGTATTATGAGACATTCTGTAAAATAATGCGCAGGATATACTTCCTGTGCTTTAAGTAAAACTAACTCGAAGAAGATGCTAATTTGTCTCGTACCTTGACAATTGAATGAGGGGTGATCTTTAAATGGGATTTGTTGTGATCGCATCGATCGTATTAGTCGGCGCGGCGGGAGTTGCCGTCGGCTATTACGTTCGAAAATTTCATGATGAGAAAAAGGTTTTAAGCACAAAGAAAATTGTTGACCAAATTTTGGATGAAGCAAAAAGAGAGGCCGATACGAAGAAGAGAGAGATCCTTGCCGAGGCCAGAGAAGAAGCGCTCAAGATTCGGCATGAGGTGGAAAGAGAGATCAGAGAGCGGCGAAGCGAACTTCAAAGAGCCGAAAGAAGGATCGAGCAAAGAGAGGAAACTCTCGACAGAAAGCTCGAGGCTTTGACCAGGAAGGAAGAGGAATTAAAGGCAAAACTGGCAGAAGCCGAAAGGGCAAAGGCAGAAGCCGAAATGCTTTTACATGAACAGGTGCATAAACTGGAAGAAATAGCGGGACTTTCCAGAGAAGAGGCCAAAGAGCTTCTCCTCAAAGAGGTGGAAGAGGAAGCATCCTGTTCTATCGGTTTGAAATTAAAAGAACTGGAAGAGACATTTAAGCGCGAGGCCGACAGGAAGGCCCGAGAGATTATAACTACGGCGATTCAGCGTTGTTCCGTTGATCATACATCGGAAGTCACGGTAAGCGTCGTTAATTTGCCCTCCGATGATATGAAGGGTAGGATAATAGGTAGGGAAGGAAGGAATATTAGAGCCTTCGAGAGCTTGACGGGCGTTGACCTGATCGTGGACGACACGCCGGAGGCGGTGACGCTAAGCTGTTTTGATCCGGTAAGGCGCGAGATTGCCCGAATTTCTCTGGAGAGGTTGATACTGGACGGTAGGATTCATCCTGCCAGGATAGAGGAAATCGTCGAAAAGGTGGGCAAGGAAGTGGAAGAGCACATGCTCGAGGTAGCCGAAAACGCGTTGCTCGAGGTCAACGTAGAGGGGGTACATCCCGAGATAGTGAAGACCTTGGGCAGGCTTGCATATAGATCAAGCTACGGCCAAAATGCCCTGGCACACAGCTTGGAAGTGGCACATTTGGCAGGGGTCATGGCATCTGAACTCGGATTGGATGAGAGGCTTGCGAAAAGGGCCGGATTGTTGCATGATCTGGGCAAGGCCATAGATTGCCAGGTTGAGGGCTCCCATGCCTTGATAGGAGCTGATCTTGCTAAACGTTACGGCGAGTCGCATGTCGTAGTGAACGCGATTGCCGCACATCACGAAGATGAAGAGCCAAAAAGCGTATATGCCGTTTTGGTGTGGGCTGCCGATGCCATAAGCGCCTCAAGGCCGGGAGCAAGGCGGGAGAGCATAGAGGCCTATATAAGGAGGCTGGAGAAGCTGGAAGAGTTGGCTTCTTCCTTCGATGGAGTTGAAAAAGCTTATGCTATTCAAGCGGGAAGGGAAGTACGCGTAATGGTCTCGCCCGAAGCCGGCGATAACGGTGCGATATACAAAATTGCATACGATATTGCCCGAAGGATAGAGGAAGAGTTGAAGTACCCTGGCCAGATCAAGGTAACGGTAATTAAGGAATTACGAGCAATCGAGCTCGCAAAGTAGGAATTCTAATGAGAGTCTTGTTTGTGGGAGATATCGTGGGCAGGCCCGGGCGTAAGGCCCTTCAGAAGTTTTTGCCGAAGGTCCGAAAAGAGTATGGCCCTTTTGATTTTGTGATCGCTAACGTTGAAAATGCTGCCGGCGGTTTCGGCATCACTCAAAAGATCTTGGACGAGTTGTTGGCAGTGGGGATCGATTGCATGACCTCGGGCAATCATATATGGGATAAGAAAGAAGGCGTCTCCCTTTTGGACATGGAGCCCAGGTTGTTGCGTCCTGCCAATTATCCCCCCGGTTGCCCAGGACGCTGGTGTATGACTTTGGATGGTGAGGCGGGCAGGTTGGTTGTGCTTAATCTCATAGGTCGCACCTTTATGTTCGACGTGGATTGTCCCTTTAGGAGGGCCGACGAAATTCTACAAGACGTCGCAGCTCCTGTGTTGGTAGACTTTCACGCTGAGGCGACCTCAGAAAAGAGGGCGCTTGCACTTTACCTCGACGGGCGGATATCTGCATTGTTGGGTACCCATACGCACGTTGCCACGGCTGACGAAGAGATACTCGATGGCGGGACTGCCTTTATAACCGACGTGGGAATGACGGGAGGGCACGCCGGAGTCATTGGGATGCAGAAAGATTCGGTAATAAGTCGGTTTTTGACGGCGATGCCGGCGCGATTTGAGGCATGCAACGAAGATTTGCGGCTGAACGGTGCTTGTGTAGATATAGACGCGTCGAGTGGGAAAGCCTTGAGCATTCGAAGGATAAGCGTGAGAGAAGGCTGTGAAACCCCGAATGAATAGGATCTTCGATTATTGCGATACCGATGTGGCGTAAATTACGGAAAAAGCGGGGCCTTGGTAAGGTCCCGCTTTTTAATGAAAAATATAGGGAGGCATGAGGAAAATGTGTCTTGCAATTCCTCACAGGATAGAGGAGGTTTTGGATTCAAGCAGGGCTGTCGCCCGCACTGGGTCGTTGCGAGTGGAAGTGAGGACGGACCTGGTGGATGAGATCAACGTAGGGGACGTTGTGTTAGTGCACGCTGGTTTTGTCATTGAAAAGTGCGAAGAAAGGGATGGTCGGGAATTAGAAGAATTATGGAAAGAAGTGTTGAAAGTTGCTAGTCAAGGGCGCGGTGAAAGATAAAATTGAATTACTTCGGCGTGCGCTAACTTTCTTTGCTGAACGTCCAATGACCTTTATGGAAGTTTGCGGTACTCACACGGTCGCTATTTATAGGAGCGGCATAAGGTCTTTATTGCCGCCCGACATTTCGCTGGTCTCCGGTCCGGGTTGTCCCGTTTGCGTGACGGATCAGGGAGAGATAGATGCCGCAATAAAACTTGCCGGCAAAGGGGATTTGATCTTCGCTACCTACGGCGATATGCTGCGCGTTCCTGGCACGAAGGGTTCGCTGCAGAGCCTGAGGGCACATGGCGCCGATGTTCGTGTCGTGAGGTCGGCAGACGAAGCCTTGTCGTTAGCCCTTAAAAACCCCGTTAAGGAGGTGGTTTTTTTGGGAGTTGGCTTTGAAACCACCGCTCCTTCCACTGCAGCCGTGGTCGTTGAAGCGATGGATAGGGGTGTGCAAAATTTTTCCGTCCTTTCGTTTCATAAACTGGTTCCTCCAGCTTTGCGACTACTTGCCGAGTCAGAGGAATTGCAAGTTGACGGCTTTTTGCTTCCGGGACACGTGAGCGTTGTGCTGGGAGCAGAACCTTATCAATTTTTATCCAGGGATTTCAATATCGCCTGTGCAATAGTTGGCTTTGAGCCTTTGGATATAATGGAGGGGTTGGTTGAGCTGGCCCGTCAGGTAAGCGAAAGTGACTTCAAGGTCAGCCTCTTGTACGCGAGAGCCGTTAGGCCCCAAGGGAACGCAAAAGCTCAAGAGTTGATAGAAGAAGTATTCGATAAATGCGATTCAAAGTGGCGTGGTTTGGGGGCTATCGAAAGGTCGGGATTGAAGTTGAAGAGCGATTTTGCCCGGCTTGATGCTCTTTTGAAGTTCGACTTGAAGATCGAGGATGTCCCTCTCCCCCAAGGTTGCAAGTGTGGCGAAGTATTGATGGGCAAGATAACTCCAAAAGAATGCCCTCTTTTTTCTAAGCTATGCAGGCCCGATACCCCTGTTGGTCCCTGTATGGTATCGAGCGAGGGAAGCTGCGCAGCATGTTATAAGTACGATTATAGGGTGATGTAGCGATGTTCATCGAAATAAAACACGGAAGCGGTGGCAGGCCCACCCAAGAGCTTATCAAGGAGATCCTCGAAATATATCGGGATCAAAGCGTTAATGATTTGGAAGATTGTGCTTTAATTGAAAACGGCATAGGCGTAACGATTGACGGTTTTACTGTAAGCCCTCGGTTTTTCCCGGGAGGAGATATTGGGAAACTCGCTATCTGCGGAAGTACTAACGATTTAGCCGTCAGAGGGGTAAGGCCAAATTATGTTGCAGTAAGTTTCTTAATAGAAGAGGGATTGCCGAAGGACGAGCTCTTTAGAGCCGTCGATAGCGCCTATCGTGTCAGCAAGGAATTGGATGTCAAGTTCATCGCCGGTGATACCAAGGTGCTGCCCAAAGGACAGGCTGACGGCATTTATATAACCTGCTGTGCCCTGGGTCAATCCGTGACGGATCGTCCCTGGGGTGTCAATGAGCTTTCGCCGGGAGATGTCATCATCGCCACCGGTCCTGTTGGACAACACGGTGCTCTGATAGCCGCGCTCCGCTACGGCCTTGATGTGGATGAATTGGAAAGCGACTGCGCGCCTCTATGGCCTTTAATGGAACCCCTGACGAAGATACCGGGCGTAAAGTGCGCAAGAGATTGTACGCGAGGCGGTTTGGGAACGGTCCTGTGCGAATGGGCCGAGGGTGCCTCCTTGGGCATTGAAATTGATGAAGATCTCATCCCACTGACCCGGCAGGTAATCTCCCTAGCCGACGTCTTGGGCTTTGACGTGTTGCACCTCGCCTGCGAAGGTACAGCTGTCATCGCCGTAGATCCCGACTGCCTGCATGAAGTCCTTTCTTCTTTGAAAGAGAAGGCACCCCTCTGCGCTGTTATAGGCAAGGTCACTGATGAACATCCCGGAATTGTCGGACTTAAGACCAGCATCGGCGGCATGCGCGTCGTCGACATGCCCTTGGGAGAGATGGTTCCCAGAATATGTTAGGCTGGAAATATGTTTGAGATATTCGGCTTGACTTTGTGAAATGATATATATAAAATAAAGTATGTAAGAATACCCGGATGAGCGCCGCAAGAGATATCTCGCTTAAAGGAAAGCGAGGAGCCGAAGGTGCAAGGGCAGCGATGCCCCAATCTCTCAGGCAAAAGGATTGCGGTGTGACGGAACCCTGGAAAAGATTTCTTTAGAGATCTACCAAAAGGGCAAGCCATATGATTGCTTATGGTGAATCCCTGGGGGTGAAGAGGACAGGGGCCAAATGGACCGAGGGGGGATTTGGCGCATGTCCTTTTTTTATGAAGTTGTAACAAACAATCCTCGACTGAAGCACATCGCAGGATGCGTATATCTAGAAGGCTGTCCTTTAGATGTGTTGGCGATGTTGCGCGATAAGGTCCATGACGGATATAGGCTTATCTCCCATCCTCTGACGGGAAATATCCCTCCGGGAAGAAGGCTTTATTTAACTGTGCTTCTGGCCAGTTCCACATCTGACGATGATTTCGTCGATCAGGAATCTCTCAATTTAGTCGAAAGAGCTCTCGAAATTTACGAAAGGGCAGATCGTAATCATATCGATTTGGATCCAAGTTCGATAGAGGACATGCAGTTCCTCGACGAACAGCTCATAATGCCGGTGTTTTATCAATATGGAATCTTATCAAATCGGGAGGTGCACTGAAATTGATCGAATTGAACAAGGATAATTTTGAAAGCGAAGTCTTGCAAAGCGATCTTCCCGTCGTGGTGGATCTTTGGGGACCCAAATGCGGACCTTGCCTTGCCCTGATGCCTCAGGTAGAGGAGCTTTCCTCTCAATATGAAGGCAAAGTAAAGTTCTGTAAACTAAACGTAGCTGAGAATCGTCGCTTGGTGATCAGTTTAAAGGTCATGGGGGTTCCTACTTTTCTCTTCTATAAAGGAGGAGAGTTAAAGGACAGGATAAGCGGAGAAGAGGTCACTATAGAAGCTATTAAGGAGCGAATGGAAAAGTTATTGCAGTAGCATTTCGTCTTAGGCGCAAAAAGAAGGGGGTGTCTATTGGTGAGGTTGGAATTGCATAAAGTCAAGATCGAGGATGTACAATGGGGCGATGCTACCAAGGTCGAAAATAACGTCCTTTACATCAACCGCGAAGAAATTACGGATATGCTGTTAGAGGATGATCGCTTTGAGTCCGTAAAGGTGGATTTAGCTCGTCCCGGAGAAAGGGTTCGCATTATCCCGGTCAAAGACGTGATAGAGCCCAGGTGCAAGATCGAGGGCGAAGGCGACGTTTTTCCGGGTTTCATCGGCGATGTCGAGGGTAGCGTAGGGAGGGGCAAGACATTAGTGTTGTCAGGTGCGGCAGTTGTGACCTGTGGCAAGATAGTCGGTTTCCAGGAAGGGATTATTGATATGTCGGGCCCCGGTGCCGATTACACGCCCTTCTCCAAGACCAATAACGTGGTCTTGGTCTTTACGCCCAAGGAAGGTATTGAAAGGCACGATTATGAGGCGGCATGTCGCGTGGCCGGGCTCAAGGTCGCGCACTTTTTGGCGGTGAATGCGAAGGGAACGTCTCACGACGAAGTATCGCTTTACGAATTAGGGGAGATAACGAAAAGGCCCAAGGAGCTCGAGAGTTTGCCTAAGGTAGCATATCTTTACATGTTGCAGTCCCAAGGTCTTCTTCACGATACCTACGTATATGGAGTCGACGCGAAGAGGATACTTCCAACGCTAATTCATCCTAATGAGGTCTTCGATGGGGCTATCGTGTCGGGCAACTGCGTATCCGCCTGCGATAAGAATAGCACCTATGTCCATCAAAATAATCCTGTAATAGAAGCCCTCTATAAGAGGCATGGCAGAGACATTGATTTCGTAGGTTGCATAATTACCAACGAGAACGTGACGCTCGAAGATAAGAAGAGAAGCTCTTCCTATGCGGTCAAGCTTGCCAAGATGCTTGGAGTTGACGGGTTGATAATTACGGAAGAAGGTTTCGGAAATCCCGATAGTGACTTGATCATGAACTGCAGAAAGGCGGAGCGTGCGGGTATAAAGACGGTGCTCATTACCGACGAATATGCCGGAAGGGACGGAGCCAGCCAATCCCTCGCCGATGCGGCCCCTGAAGCGAACGCCGTCGTAAGCGCCGGAAACGCAAACCCGACGGTCCAATTGCCCCCTATGGAAAAACTGATAGGTTTTTCCGAATCAGCCAATGTCATAGCGGGAGGTTTTTCTGGAAGCTTAAAGGAAGATGGTTCCATCGAAGTTGAGTTGCAGGCAATAACGGGTGCTACCAACGAGCTTGGTTTCACCTGTTTTTCTGCCGAAACCAGATAAATAATAAAAACAGGAGGTGTTAACCCATGGCAAAGGGGAAATTGGTCGGTAAAAAGCTGATACTCCTTGGCGAACGGGATGGAATTCCCGGTCCCGTAATGGAGGCCTGTTTAAAGGACAGCGGAGCCGATATAGTGTTTTCCGTGACCGAATGCTTCGTCTGAACGGCCGCGGGAGCCATGGACCTGCAGAATCAACAGCGCGTCAAGGACGCAGCCGAGAAATTCGGTGCTGAAAACGTCGTAGTAATACTGGGCAGCTCCGATGCAGAGGGCGCAGAAATTTACGCCGAAACCGTTACAAACGGAGATCCGACTTACGCAGGTCCATTGGCAGGAGTCCCGTTGGGACTCGCAGTTTATCACATGTTTGAACCGGAGATAAAAGAGGAAGTGGATCCCGCTGTTTGGGAAGAGCAAATGGGAATGATGGAGATGGTTTTGGATCCTGAGGCCCTATCTCAAGCGGTAGCTAAAATGCGAGAGCAATGCAGCAAGTATACTCTCTAGGGTTGCGATGAGAGATAGGGAGGGATTATTTGTGGCTTATAGGGTAGTGCACTATATAAATCAATTTTTCGCCGGCATAGGCGGCGAGGAAAGGGCGGATTATCCGCCAGAGCTTCGCGATGGCGTGGTAGGCCCTGGGCAGGCCCTGCAGGCAGCCTTTGGAAAAGAGGCTACTATAGTGGCGACGGTAATTTGCGGTGACGGCTATTTCGCCGAACATATGGATGAGGCTATAAACAAAATTATCGAGATGCTCAAGGAATACAAACCCGATGCCCTCGTTGCGGGACCGGCTTTTAACGCGGGACGATACGGCATGGCCTGTGGCGCCATATGCGATGCCGTCGCTAAAAGGCTGGGCATACCGGTCGTTACTGCCATGTATCGGGAAAATCCCGCTGTCGAGATTTACAAAAAGGGCATTTACATAATCGAAGCGGCGGATAGCGCCAGAGGAATGCGCGATGCCATACCTAAAATGGCCCGCCTCGTTTTGAAACAATTGAAGGGGGAAACTATTGGGAGCCCTAAAGAAGAGTGCTACATAGAGCGTGGCGTCAGAGTAAACGTATTCAGAGATCGAATTGGAGCCGAGAGGGCAGTCGATATGCTCGTGAAAAAGCTTCGCGGCGAGGAGTTTGTCTCAGAGTATCCCATGCCATCCTTCGATCGTGTGCCACCCGCTCCTGCTATAAAGGACATAAAGAAAGCCAAAATTGCCCTTGTTACCTCTGGAGGCATAGTTCCCAAGGGCAACCCCGATAGAATAGAAGCTTCAAGCGCCACCAAGTTCGGGGAATATAGCTTAGCGGGCTTACAGGACCTCACATCGGAAACGCACGAGACGGCTCACGGAGGTTATGATCCTACCTATGCAAACGATGACCCCGATAGGGTATTGCCAGTGGATGTGGCAAGAGAACTGGAAAGGGAGGGCTCCTTTGGCTCGCTTCACGATAAATATTACGCGACCGTGGGCAACGGAACTCCCGTAGCCTATGCCAAGAGCTTTGGAGAGGAGATTGCCAAGAGGTTGAAGAACGATAATGTAGATGGCGTCATCCTTACGTCCACCTGAGGAACCTGTACTCGTTGCGGTGCAACGATGGTAAAGGAATTGGAGAGAGCGGGTTTACCCACCGTGCATATATGTACTATAGTTCCCATATCACAGACCGTCGGAGCGAACAGAATAGTTCCGGCCGTCGCAATTCCTCACCCCCTTGGCGATCCGACAAAGTCGTCGGAAGAAGAAAGGGCAATAAGACGCCGCCTTTTAAACAAAGCATTAAAGGCCTTACAGGCAGATATCAAGGAACAGACCGTTTTTGACGATTAACTTCTCTCCGATCAAGGGGCCAAAGGGACCTTTCTTTTGACCCCTTGATCAATTAAATTGGCGGTAATTTCGGACATAAGGAGCGTGCATGATTACATGCGAAAGGTTGCTATAAAAGAATATGCCTATTGCTTGAACCACACCCCCGAACTTGCCTATCACTATGGCAATACCCCCTTTTGGGAAAGGAAGGCCAAAGGAGAATCGGAGTTTCTGCTTTCCCTGTCAAAATCGATGCGTCCCTTTGAAGAGGCAGTAAGTTACGCCGCAAACCAAGCCTTCATCGGAGGGATTGATCCGGAGGACCTGGAGGCTCAGCCTGTTCCGTGGTACCAAAATCCGATGAGGGGAGCCTCTCGTTGGGGCCAATTTGGAGAGATAATGCCCGAAGATGAATTTTTGGCCCTTATGGATATTTCCGACGTCTTCGACATCATCTGGCTTGAGGAAACCTTTTCGGGAAAGGTCAAGGACAAGCTCCAAAGCCACTCCTTGATAAACCCCGACATTTTACAGCGTCTGGAAAAGGGTCATCCCATTGATGAAATAGAGAGGGAAATAAGAGAGAATGAGGCGTTACCGTTATATTACGACGGTATAACAGTTGGATGCTGTAGAAAAGCCCATGAATTTGACGAATGTCTGTCCTCCTATGTACTGCTCGAGAACATAGCCTGCAAAGCCGGCGGAGTATTGGCTTTGCTCCATCTACTGAAACGTGCGGGCATGAAACCTGAAGAAGTCGATTTCATCATAGAGTGTTCCGAAGAAGCTGCGGGAGACATGAACCAAAGGGGAGGGGGCAATTTCGCCAAATCAGTAGGTGAAATTGCCGGCTGTATAAATGCAAGCGGGTGTGACGTAAGGGGCTTTTGCGCCGGACCTGCCTACGCTCTTATCAACGCAGCGGGACAGGTGGCATCCGGTATCAGGAAAAACGTAGTGGTGTTAGCCGGAGGAGCCGTTCCGAAGCTTTACATGAACGCACGGGATCACGTGAAAAAAAATATCCCGGCACTGGAGGATGTCTTGGGTAATTTTGCAGTATTGCTCACTCCCGAAGACGGGGTCTCTCCCGTAATAAGGCTCGATGCAATCGGAAAACATTCCGTGGGGGCCGGGGCCTCTCCCCAAGCCATAACCGAGGCTCTTGTTTACGAGCCGTTAAAGCGGATCGGGCTTGGCATTGCCGATGTGGATAAATATGCGGCAGAGCTGCAAAACCCCGAGATAACGCTGCCGGCAGGAGCGGGAAATGTCCCCGAGGCCAACTTCAAGATGATCGCAGCCCTTGCCGTAATGAAGAAGGAGCTCGAAAGAGCCGATATGGCTGATTTTATAAAGGAACGCGGAATGCCCGGCTTCGCACCAACGCAAGGACATGTACCCTCCGGCGTGCCGTTTATAGGGCATGCCTGCGAGAAGATAAAGAAGGGAACGATGAAGAGGTCGATGATAATAGGAAAGGGAAGCCTCTTTTTGGCACGTTTGACGAACCTATCCGATGGAGCTTCCTTTATCATAGAATCGCCTTCGCCTCTTGCCGGTGAGGAAAAGACCGTAAGCAAAGAAGCGATAAAGGAAATCATTTTGGAAGTGCTTGCCGATCTCGCCGGTTCGCTTAAAGGTACTGCCAAAGAGTAAGGCTTAAGAGGTGAAATGTTGTGAGTGATGTCAATTTGAAAAAGTTAATCGGCGAAGCGTTGATTGAAATTGTAGATGCGGCCAAAGGCGGAAGCAAGCTCATGCCTATCGGTTTGATGAGCAGCGGAAGCGAGCTTGGTTCAGAAGAGATGGCTTTGGGAGGTAGGCTTGCCCAGCAACAATACCCTTTTATAAAAGTGGTTATGATAGGCCCTCGTGTCAAAGGTTTCGACGATCTCGAATGGATTGAGACCGACGATTGCGAGGCCGACATCCAAAATGCAATGGAAAAAGCTTTGAAAGAAGGTAGCATAAAAGGTGCCGTTGCCCTCCATTATCCCTTCCCTTTGGGCGTCGCTACCGTTGGAATGATACACGCGCCTGCCAAGGGGAAGCCCCTCATAATATCCACTTCTACGGGGACTTCTTCCGCTAATAGAGTCGAAGCCATGGTGTTGAATGCGATTTATGGCATAGCAGTTGCCAAAGCCAGGGGAATCAAGAAGCCGGAAGTTGGCATTTTAAACGTGGATGGGGCGCAAATGGTTTACAGATCTCTCAGAAAATTGGCGGAGGGCGGTTACGATATTACCTTTGGAAGCAGTGTAAGGAGTGACGGAGGCCCTATTTTAAGAGGGAACGATTTGATAGCCGGTTCCGTGGATGTATGCGTTACCGATACATTGACGGGGAATGTCGTGGTCAAGATATTTAGCGCCTACAACACAGGCGGGAATTACGAAGCTTTAGGTTGGGGGTACGGGCCGTCCGTGGGAGAGGGGTGGGGCTATGTCGTCTCCATCATTTCCAGGGCTTCCGGGGCCCACGTTATCGCAAATGCCATCTACTTTACGGCTGAAGTGTCCTTAGCCGGCCTGCCGTCGCTTGTGAGGAGCGAACTTGAGAGGGCCAGAAATGCAGGCCTTGAAAGCATTCTCGCCCAACTGGAAAGCAAGGGGGAGGGCGGGAAATCGCAGGTGGAGCCGCCCAAACCGGAGCCGACAGACGAAGAAATCCATGGTATAGATGTTTTGACGATAGAAGACGCGGTAAAAACTCTTTGGGCGTCAGGAATATATGCCGAATCGGCCATGGGATGCACTGGCCCAGTCGTAAAAGTTCCTTCACGCTTTCTCGACAAGGCTAAGGAAGTTTTGGCCGAGGGCGGCTACCTGTAATCACGATAGAAACAGAGTTATCGCTTTAGGCTAAAACAAAAAGCGTTCTTCGTAAACCGAAGAGCGCTTTTTTGTTTTCTCTTACTTAAAGGAGTAGTATAATATTGGCAATTACAAAAAATTTCGTAATATTTTATCGTCATATCCCATATCGCAACGTCAACATATAAGGCCTACAGTATGACAAATTACACTCTTCTTTATTAGTTGGATGAAAGGTATGTTGATATTGCAAAAGCAGTAAAATATTATTTAATTCGATAGGAGGTGATGTCTATCGGGAAAAGGCATGGGTATGCTTTCGTTTTTGTCTTTTAATCATATTTTTGAGGAGGGACAGTGAGAGCATGGATCTTTTGTTGAAAATTAACGGTGTGGTAAACGGGATAGTATGGGGTCCGTGGATGTGCGTTTTCTTGGTTGGTACCGGTGTTTATTTGACTATTATATTGGGTTTACCACAGATACGTTACTTCACCCTCTCGTTTAAGAATGTATTTACAAAGAACGCACGCAAAGGCTATGGTGCAGAAGGTACTATATCTCCCTTTGCAGCCTTGGCTACAGCTCTTGCGGGGACTGTTGGATCTGGGAACATTGCTGGAGCTGCAACAGCCATCCATTTAGGTGGACCAGGTGCAGCTTTTTGGATGTGGATAAGCGCATTATTTGGAATGACAACTAAAATGGTCGAGATTACTTTAGCAACTCGCTTTAGGGAAAAGGATGAAGCGGGCAACTGGCGCGGAGGAACAATGTACGTTTTGAGAGCGGCTACGGGGCAGAAGTGGCTGGCATGGCTATTTGCTCTCTTTGCGGCATTGGCAGCCTTTGGAATTGGTAACATGACACAGGCCAACTCTACTGCTGAGGCAGTAAAGTTAGGCTTTGGCGTGCCTCATATATATACTGGTATAGCGCTTGCCTTTTTTACGGCCCTGGTTGTCATAGGTGGCTTAAAAAGCATAGCTAATGCAACAACCATTCTAATTCCTTTTATGTCCGTGCTATATTTTGTTGGTGGCTTGGTGTTGTTAATAACGAACATTGATAAGCTTCCTGCTGCTTTTGGATCAGTATTCTATTACGCCTTTCATGATCCTATGGCAATGCCCGGGGCTGTGGCCGGATGGTCGCTAAGGCAAGCGCTGGTGAAAGGTACCGCTAGAGGCATTTTTTCAAACGAAGCAGGCCTTGGTTCGGCTCCAATGGTTCACTGCACGGCCATAACGGATCATCCCGTTCGCCAGGGCACCATGGGTATTTTTGAAGTATTTTTGGATACTATAATTATATGCACAATAACCGTTATAGGCATTATTGCAACCGGAACCCTCACTGGTCGACCGGAACTTACGGGCTCTCAATTGACTTTAACTGCTTTTAGTACCGTTTGGGGCAATACAGGTGTAATATTTGTGTCTATTTCCCTCGCCCTTTTTGCTTACTCGACTGTGCTTGCATGGTACTGGTACGGTGAGACCGGTGCGACCTATATACTGGGAATAAAGGTGATTCCCTACTATAAGGCACTTTGGATCATCTGTATCGTTCTTGGTGCTTGGGGTGGAAGTGAGTTTTTGCGGAACATATGGGACTTTGCCGATACGCTAAATGGTTTAATGGCCATACCCAACCTCATCGCTCTGTGGTGGGTATCGGGAGAGGTTCGCCGTCTGGTCAAGGATTTTGATGCTAAAAGGGCTAGGGGAGAATTGATGTAAGTCTTTGGCGTAAAGGAGGAGGGGTGTATCCCTCCTCCTTGGATTATGGGAGGTGTTTCCCGTTGAATTTAAGGCCAACAAGGTACGAAGTGTACCTCGAAAATTTGCGCCATAACTTCGATAAGATAAAAAGTTTTGTCGGCCCCCGCGTCCAGGTAATGTCAGTAGTTAAGGCCAATGGATACGGAATGGGCATAGTCCCTATTGCCAAAGCCCTGGAAGAAGCGGGATGTCAGAGATTTGCCGTTGCTACGCCTGACGAAGCGGTGGCTTTAAGAGAAGCCGGAATAAAAGAGCCCCTATTGGTGCTAGGACCTTCGCCCATTGAAGCGGCAGGCTACTACGTCGACCACGATGTTGCAGCGGCACTGACCGATATGGATTTTGCATGTGCTGCAAGTCGGGTTGCAGAGGAAAAAGGTAAAGTGGCCCGACTTCACGTCAAGATAGACACTGGCATGGGAAGAATTGGTTTTTTGCCTGAAGAGCTGCCCCATATTTTGCCAAAGTTAAAGGGGCTGTCCTGTATTGATATTGAGGGCGTTTTTACCCACTTTGCCACTGCCGATGAGTCCAACCTGGAATATAGCCGTTGGCAGTTCCGGAGATTTATGAAAGCGCTGGATATACTTGCCGATTTCGGTATAAAAGTTAGATTACGTCATGTATGCAATAGCGCCGGCATCTTAAATCTTCCGGAATATCACCTTGATGCAGTTAGGCCGGGGTTGATCCTCTATGGCATGTGGCCATCGGATAGTTGCAGAAAGCCCTTTGACCTGAAAAAAGTTTTTCAAATAAAGACAGAAGTAGCTGTCCTCAGAACGCTGCCTCTCGGAAGCGGGGTCGGTTACGGACTGCGGTACATGACCAGAGGCGAAGAAAAGATAGCCGTTTTACCCGTAGGGTATCATGATGGCTACCCTCGCGTCCTTTCCATGAGGGCATCCGTTTTGATCAAGGGAATACGCGCTCCCATCGTAGGAAATATATGCATGGACCAAATGATGGTAAACGTTACCCATATTCCCGATGTTAAGGTGAAAGACGAAGTGGTTCTTATAGGGGCTCAGGGAGATGAAGAGGTAACGCCCGAAGAGATAGCCAAAATAATTGGCACGATAAATTATGAGGTCCCAAATCTCTTTACGCCAAGAGTACCACGTGTATATTTGTGAGAAAATATAGTATAATGAATATTAAAGTGCTAGTTTTAATTATCTCAATTTAAGGGAGGCATGTATAGATGAGGATAGGTTGCCCAAAAGAGGTAAAGGACAACGAATTTAGGGTAGGGCTCATTCCTGCAGCGGTCAAAGCATATGTAGATGCCGGACATGAGGTGTTAGTCGAAAGGGGTGCCGGCATTGGATCCAGCATAACAGACGAGGAGTACAAAGCTGCAGGAGCCAAGATACTGGATTCGGCCAAAGAGGTTTGGGCTGCCTCTGATATGATCGTAAAAGTCAAAGAGCCGCTTCCTCAGGAATACGATCTTATGCAGGAGAATCAGTTGATCTATACATATTTTCATTTTGCAGCTGATGAAGAGCTTACCAAAGCCTGTCTCAAAAAGAAGATAGTTGCTGTTGCTTATGAAACGGTTCAGGAAGCCGACGGATCGCTGCCCCTGTTGAAGCCAATGAGCACGATTGCCGGTCGCATGGCCTGTCTTATGGGCGCATATTATCTTGGCAAGCCTCACGGGGGCATGGGGCTGCTTCCTACGGGGGTTCCTGGCGTTGCTCCGGCAAACATATTAGTGATCGGTGGTGGCAGCGTGGGTAGCAATGCAGCCAGAGTTGGAGCAGGACTGGGAGCAAGGGTAACCATACTTGACGTAAACCCGAACGTTCTCGAACATTTGACGCAGATTATGCCCCCTAATGTTTTTCCCGTATTCAGCGACAGCCACACCCTGGAAGCCGGCTTAAAAGAGGCGGATATAGTCGTGGGTGCCGTTTTGATACCCGGCGCCAAGGCCCCCAAACTGGTTCGCAGGGAGCACCTTAAAATCATGAAACCTGGTTCTGTGATCGTCGATGTTGCCATCGACCAAGGGGGATGCACCGAAACGTCAAAACCAACCACGCATTCGGACCCGGTTTATGTTGTCGATGGTGTCGTGCACTATTGTGTCGCGAACATGCCGGGCGCCTATGCCAGAACCGCGACATATGCCCTCAACAACAGCACGATACGATATGGTTTACAGCTTGCAAACAAAGGACCTGAGCGTGCCTGCAGGGAAAACAATGCCCTTCTCAAGGGATTGAACATGTATAAGGGCATCATAACCTACAAGCCTGTGGCAGAGGCCTTTGGGATGGAAGATCTGTACAAACCTACCGAAGAAGTACTTTAAAAAATTTTCTTTAAAATCCGATCTACAAATAATGCGGAAGCTTTTAGCTTCCGCATTATTTTTTTGTGCGCAATTAGTCATCTTCATCAAAAGCAACGATGCAGTTGCAATAACTTCGGGTAGCTGGTATAAGGTATGCGTTAAGTGAAACTTAATAATTTCTTGTTTGCTGGAGGTAACTAAATGAGGGACACACTTCTTGCATTAGCGCATTTTCCTAAAGATAAATTAGACAAAGTCGATACAGAGGCCTTTCTCATCGCTGCAAAAAAGTGTCGGGGTTGGGTCCTGACGATGACCACGGCGGCCAATAGCGGTCACCCGGGCGGCTCCATGTCGAGCATGGAGATGTATTTGGTGACCTATGCCGTTTCTAACCTCAGAAGAGAAAGGGTAGAGGAAACAGATAGAGATTACGTCGTGATCAGTCATGGCCATACGGCACCGGCAGCCTATTCTGCTCTTGCCTATCTGGGCTTTTTCGATCCTTTGGAACTTTTGGGCAATTTTCGCAGGACCGGCAGTCCCTTTCAAGGTCATGTGGAAAGATCTGTCCCCGGCATAGACTGGGGAAGCGGGAATTTAGGCCAGGGCCTTGCGGCAGGAGTCGGCTACGCTTTAGCTCAGAAAAAGAGAAGAGGGGAAGGACACGTCTTCGTACTGATGGGTGATGGCGAGCAGACGAAGGGGCAGGTATCCGAGGCTCGCAGGATAGCGGCAAAGGAGGGCTTAGACAACGTAACGGCCCTAGTAGATTTCAATCACATTCAAATTAGCGGTTTCGTTGAGGATGTTATGCCCGTTCAATACAAAAGGCTTTGGGAAATTGACGGTTGGCAGGTTTACGAGTGCGATGGGCACGATCCATCTGATATCTATAGCGCTTTGAGAAAAGCTTACGAGGACGATGGGCCAAGCGTCGTCTTCTGTAATACGGTGATGGGCAAGGGTGTATCCTTTATGGAGGGTATTCCAGATTATCATGGCAAAGCACTTAACAAAGAACAATATCTTAGGGCCATGGAAGAGCTGGGGGAGGATCCATCGATTTTGGAAGAGGCCTTAAGGGTGCGAAGAGGCCCCTTGCCGGAAGGTCGAAGGGTTTCTGTGAGTGCTCCTTCCATACAAACAGGACATCCCTTTACTTATTCCCGAGAGACCAAGACGGATAACAGGAGCGCCTTTGGAAAGGCTTTGGCGAATATTGGTGAACTTAATTACAAAGAGGGCTCTTCTTCGACACCAATACTTGTCTTTGACTGCGACCTGGCCTCATCTGTGAAAGTGGACGAATTTGCAAATAAGTGTCCCGAATGGTTCGTAGAAACCGGCATTCAAGAACATGCCACTGCAACGGTTTCCGGAGCGGCCTCTTGCGGGGGTGTCATTGCCCTTTGGGCTGACTTCGGGGTCTTTGGTCTTACCGAAGTATATAATCAACAGCGCTTGAACGACATCAATAAAACTAATTTGAAGCTCTTTTTGACGCATGTGGGTTTGGATGTTGGTGAAGACGGAATGACTCATCAATGCATAGATTATTGTGGGTTGTTGCGCAACCTTTTCGGATGGAAGCTGACAGTTCCCATCGATCCGAATCAGACCGACAGGATAACGAGGTGGGCTCTTTCCGAAGCGGGGAACATATGCGTTGCCATGGGCAGGAGCAAAGTGCCCATCCTTACCAGAGAAGGGGAGGACACTCCCTTTTATGGAGAGAACTATGTTTTCAGATATGGCGCCATAGACCTGATAAGGGATGGTCGTCACGCATCCGTTTTTGCTATGGGGCATATGGTATATAGAGCGGTTCAGGCCAGAGAATTGCTCGAGAAGCATGGTCTTTCCCTGAGGGTTTATGGGGTTTCCTGCCCGTTGTCAATAGACGAAAAGGCTATTGAGGAAGCGGCCGAATTGGGACCCATATTCACATTCGAAGACCATCACGCAGGGACAGGATTAGGCCGGGAAATCGTCTCTAAGGTGCAGAGCTTGGGGCTGCGCTGCAGGGTTAAGCCCTTGGGCGTTTGGCGATACGGCGATTCCGGACCATTTGACGAAGTCTTTGAAGCCATGGGCTTGTCCTCGAAAGCCTTGGCCGAATGTGTCCTCAAAGAGTTGGAAAAGTAATGCTGTTTTTTGGCAGGTGTGACGCCGATGATCGATAGCGGAAGTCTAGTTTTTCTTTCCTCTGCCGAAAAGAAGGACACATTTTTGATTTCCCTTGAAGAGGGGGGAAAGCTTGAAACGCGATTGGGCGTTATCTCACACGAGGACGTTATGCGAGCCGGTTTTGGGGGCAGGGTCAGATCGCACAACGGAAATCTCTTCTACATTACCAAACCCTCATTGGGGGAGTATTTACGAAGGATAAAGCGCAGGACCCAGATAGTTTTTCCCAAGGAAGCGGGCTATATATTGCTTCAGCTGGATGTAAAACCGGGTGCAAGAGTCTTGGAGTGCGGTACAGGTTCGGGAGGGATGACCAGTGTCTTCGCACATTTCGTTGGGGACGAAGGTCGAGTCTACTCCTACGACGAGCGTGGTGAATTTGTTGAGCTAGCACGCCGAAACTGTAAGAGATGGAAAGTTGACCACAGGGTAGAATTCAAGACAAGAAACATATCGGAAGGTTTTGATGAAGTCAATGTGGATGCCCTTTTCCTAGATTTACCCGATCCATGGAATTATCTTAACCAGGCAAGAAACGCTCTCGCCCTGGGTCGCAGGATGGGGGCTTTGCTTCCCACTTTCAACCAAATAGAGAGGTTTTTGAGGGCTTTGCAAGAAAAGGGTTTCATCGATGTCGAAGTAATCGAGATATTTCACAGGAACCTTAAGACTGATCCAAACAGGATAAGGCCGGAAGATCGAATGATAGGACATACGGGGTATCTCATTTTTGCAACATCTGTGATTGATTTCGATGGCGGTGTCTAATGAAATGAGAATTCTATTGCAACTTTGCTGTGCCCCAGATGGCACCGTACCTCTGGACATATTGCTTTGCGAAGGCAATGAGGTTATTTGTTTCTTTTACGGGCATAACATACACCCCCGAGAGGAGTACGAAAGACGTCTTTGCGCCGCAAGGCAATTGGCCGAATTTTTTCGTGTTACCCTAGTAGTTCCACCCTACGACCCGGATCGTTGGCTGTGGAGTACCAGAAGTCTGGCGAAAGAACCCGAAGGCGGCAGAAGGTGTCTGTTGTGTTACGGTTTACAGATCGAGGCCGCCGTATTTTTGGCTAAAGACTTGAAGTGCGACGCCTGTGCCACGACCCTTACGATAAGCCCCCATAAGGATCCTGAGTCGATCAATGCAATTGGGAGGCGCATGTCTCTAAGGGTGGGCCTTCAATGGATAGATCGCATTTGGAGGAAGGGCGGAGGGTTCGTCGAATCCGTCGCAAAAAGTAAAGAAATGGGATTATACAGACAACGTTATTGCGGTTGCGTATATAGCATACAGCATCGGGAGGTGAGTGTGCGTTGACCAAAGGCTTTTCAATATCGGTAGGAAAGGTTCCTCCTCATTTACTGCAACCCCTTTTGAAAGGTTTGCGGGGATTACATAGAGATGAGGTACTAGTAGGACCTCAAATTGGCGAAGACGCGGCGGTCGTAGGGTGGCCTGCCGGCGCTTTTTTGATGGCCACCTCCGATCCAATAGTCGGTGCCGTGAAGGGGGCTGGCAATCTGTTGGTGAACGTAAATGCCAACGATATAGCCTCCAAGGGCGGTGATCCGGCTTATATGTTGGTTGTCTTAATTTTGCCCGCTACCATGACTTTAGACGATGCAACTTCTCTTATGAAAGAAGTAAACGAAGAGGCAAAAAAAATTGGAGTAGCCGTTATAGGCGGACATACGGAGTTTTCTGATCGTTACGAACATCCCATTATGGTCGGCACCATGCTTGGTATAGGTTATAGGGTATTGAGAGCAAGCTCGATAAGGCCGGGAGATGTCCTGCTCTTAACAAAACACGTTGGCTTGGAGGGAATGACGATCCTTGCAAACGACAGGGAGGATTTGCTTGCCGACTTCCTTTCTCCATCTGAGATTGAAGAAGTGAAGGGATGGGCTTCAATGCTGTCGGTCCTTCCTGAGGCGAGGTTGTTGAGGGATCTTGCGGCTTTTATGCACGATCCTACCGAAGGGGGAGTCATGGGCGGAATATCGGAAATAGTTTCGTTGACCTCTCTCAAGGTAAAGTTGAATACAGATGCCTTCCCGTTGCATCCTATAACAAAAAAGGTATCCGTTGCCTTGGGTTTTGACCCCTTCTATTTGATTTCCTCGGGGGTGCTTTTGGCTGTCCTTTCGCCCGATAAAGTCGAAATAGCACAGGAACGCTTGAGGAAGGCCGGAATTTGTTGCTCTGTAGTGGGATCTTTTGAGTGCGAGGGCTTGGGTGCCCAGAATTTTATGGCGAAGGAAGAGCTCTGGAGAATGTTAAGTCTTTGAATAGACACAGAAAGATTTGCCGGAATAATTACCCGATGGCTTTAGTGTCTCCGTTAGTTTATAATATTTACAAGCTTCATTTTTATATAAGGAGGGAAAATCATGAAATACGTTTGTACGGTTTGCGGTTATGTTTACGATCCAGCTCAGGGCGATCCGGATTCGGGAATTTCTCCTGGTACTGCTTTTGACGATTTGCCCGACGATTGGGTATGTCCCGTCTGTGGAGTAGGAAAGGATATGTTCGAACCGGCGGAATAAAACAAATACGATGCAGATGCTGTTTATTCTGTCAGTTTGAAAAATATTCGCTTGACATATCGGGAAAAAGGTATTATAAAGACCAACAATAACAATATCGAAGATCTTTGCGATGAAGGGGAAGAGTAGTCCGTTTCGACGAACTCCAGAGAGGAAGTTCAAGGGTGAAAGACTTCCGTTCGTGGGCGGGCGAAGACCACCCCCGAGCTGCCATCGAAGCCGATGCTCGTCGGATAAGGTGGCGGGGTCCGCCCCTTAAAGCGGAGAGAGATCCGAAAGGCGTCTTTCGGAAATTGGAGTGGAACCGCGAGAGCCCTCCTCTCGCCTCCAAGCGGAGGCTTGAGGGGGGTTTAATAATTTTACGGGAGGATGGAGAGTCCACATGGTTTGCTTATTGAAAAGATATGCCGAGTTTTTTCCCCTTACCCCAAATACGCCCCTTCTATCTATAGGAGAGGGAGATACGCCCCTGGTCGAGCTTTGTAATTTGGGAGCTAAACTAGAAATAGAGCTTTTCGCTAAATTTGAAGGATTAAATCCCACGGGCTCTTTTAAGGATCGGGGCATGGTGTTGGCCGTTTCTAAGGCGGTAGAAGAGGGCTCGTCAGGCATCATATGTGCTTCGACAGGCAATACCTCGGCGTCGGCAGCGGCATATGCGGCCAAGGCGGGGATAAAATGCCACGTGATCCTTCCTTCCGGCAAGGTGGCAAAAGGTAAGCTCGCCCAGGCGTTGATATATGACGCCAACGTTTTGGCCCTGCGGGGAAATTTCGATGTAGCCCTCGAGATGGTCCGCAAGATTGCCGATAATTTGGGCTTAAAGATAGTCAACTCCGTAAATCCCTACAGATTGTGGGGGCAAAGAAGCGGCGCCTGGGAAGTTTGCGATGAAATCGGTGCTCCCGACTGGTGCGTCTTGCCCGTCGGCAATGCGGGCAACATCACTGCCTACTGGACGGGTTTCTTTCAGTATATGAAAAAAGGTTTAATCGGATCGATACCGAAAATGGTGGGCATACAAGCCCAGGGAGCTGCTCCCCTTGTGAAGGGCTTTCCCGTTCCCGAACCTGAGACAATAGCGACGGCGATACGGATCGGCAATCCCGTCAATGCAAAAAAAGCTTTAGCTGCCGTTAGAAACAGCAACGGTATGTTTTTATCCGTTTCAGACGAGGAGATCTTAAATGCCCAGAAAGAGCTTGCCCGGAAAGAGGGTATTTTTGCCGAGCCTGCATCTTGTGCCACGCTGGCCGGTCTTTATAAATTGAAAAAAGAGGGGAAATTGCCCAAGAACATCAGGGTTGTCATGGTTTTGACGGGCAATGGCTTGAAAGACCCTCAAATTGTGGATCGAGTAACGTCCTCGCCCAGAGAGATAGAGGCAAAATATGATGTTTTAAAGGAGGCGATCCTTTCGTGTTGACCGTCATAGTGCCGGCGTCAAGTGCAAACATAGGGTCGGGCTTCGATTCCTTCGGCGTTGCCCTGTCTTTGTATAATAAATATCATTTGCTTGGATTATTGCCGGCGAAAAGATATGACATTGATACTGTTGGAGAAGGCGGAAAGGGGCTAGCATCGCCCGAGAGCAATCTGCTGATAAGGTCTTACGAAGCGGCCATGAAGAGATTCGATGTTCCTCTTGTCGGGCTTAAGCTCAGATCTTATAACGCTATTCCCCTCGCAAGGGGGCTTGGAAGCTCTGCCTCAGCGGTGGTGGGAGGCGTCATGTTGGCGAATGTAATAGGCAAGATCAATTTGCCGAAAGAGAAACTCCTTCCCATCATGGTTGAGCTGGAGGGGCATCCCGACAACGTAGTTCCCTCCTGTATTGGCGGTTTCGTGATAAGCTCTTGGGATGATAAAGATGTGAAATTCGTGCAATTACCGCCCTTCAGGGAGAAGGTGAAAGTGGTCGTAGCTGTGCCCGATGTGACTGTGGACACCAAACAGGCCCGAGAGGTGTTGCCCCGGGATGTCTCCCTTCAGGATGCCGTGTTCAACTTGAGCAGGGCTGCCCTCTTTGCAGCTTCATGGATGACGGGAAAACTGGAAAACTTGCCATGGGCTATGGAGGACAAGCTTCACCAGCCCTATAGGGCTAAGCTTTTCCCGGGAGGAGAGGAGATACTGGAACGCGTCAAATCCGCTCCGGGATGCCTTGGGGCCGCCATAAGCGGCTCCGGTCCGAGTGTCCTGGCCTTTGTTAGGGGAAATCCTACGCGAACGGCGAAGGAGATGTGCTCCGTCTTCACAGAGAAGGGCTTGAGATCTCGCTTTTTCGTCTTGGATGTCGATCAGGAGGGAGCCAGGATCAAAACCTCGGAAACGAACATCTCTATGGAGGCAGATAAATGTCCCGCCCTTTCGTAGTGTTGAAATTTGGTGGAAGTTCCCTGGCTACCGTCGACAGGATCCGTAATGTGGCGGTTCGAGTGAAAAACGACTACTTGGATCGAGGCCTTAAAGTCTCAGTTGTCGTTTCGGCCATGGGAAAGACAACGGATGGGTTAATAGATCTCGCACAAAGAACCTCCAATGTTTTAAACGGCAGGGAATTGGATCAGCTTCTCGTCACGGGCGAACAGCAGAGCGCTGCATTGTTGGCGATGGCCATAGAGGAGCTTGGCTTCAGGGTAAAGTCCTTCAATGGCGCTCAAGCAGGTATCTCGGCGACGGGCTACCATATGGAAGGCAGGATTGCTGATGTAAACCCTGAGAGGGTGCTTTCCTGGCTGGAAGGAGAGGGAGAAGTAGCGGTTGTAACGGGCTTCCAGGGGATTAACGAAGCCGGAGATTTCGTGACCTTGGGAAGGGGCGGTTCAGATCTGTCTGCGGTGGCTTTGGCAGTTGCCCTGAAGAGCAGCTTTTGCCATATATACACAGATGTTGACGGGGTTTACACAGCGGATCCGAAAATTGTTTCGACTGCGAGGAAATTAACGTACATTTCCTACGAGGAGTGCATAGAAATGGCTGCCCTCGGCGCGAAGGTCCTTCAGGCAAGAAGCGTTGAATTCGCGTCTTTATACGACATGCCCATTTATGTGAGTTCCAGCATATTGGAAGGGGAGGGAACGTGGGTGAAAGAAAAGACAATTAAGGAAGGTCTCGCTATAAAAGCTGTTGTTCATGATAAAAATATTGCTAAAATAGCTGTGCTGGGAGTGCCCGATGTCCCCGGAATAGCTGCCGGTTTGTTCAGCAAACTGGCAGACAGGGGGGTCGGAGTGGAGATGATAATACAAAGTGTTATGCGGGGAGACGTTAACGATATCGCTTTTCTGGTCAAGGAGACGCTCTTGGGAGAGGCCATCGAAGTATGCGGAGATTATGCCCGCGAGATCGATGCTCAGGGGGTTACCTACGATGCTGAGGTTGGAAGGGTGTCCATAGTCGGGGTAGGGTTGTCCCTTCATCCGGAAATACCTGCCGAGATGTTTTCGGTTTTATCCGGGGAGGGCATTAACATAGATATGATTTCATCCACTTCCAACTCGATAACCTGTGTAATTTCTTCGTCGATGATAGATAGGGCTGTATCTGCTTTGCACAGACATTTCTTGGAAGGAGAAAAGTAAAATGAGGATAGCAATTTTAGGAGCAACAGGTCTGGTAGGACAAGAGATGATAAAGACTCTGGAGGACAGAAATTTTCCGGTTACGGAATTCATACCTCTGGCCTCCAGCAAGTCAGCTGGCAGGGTCGTCGAGTTTCGCGGAAGCCAGTTTGAGGTAAAAGAAGTGTCACAGGATGTTTTTGAAGGAGTGGAAATAGCGCTTTTTTCGGCCGGAGCCGATGCATCTAAAAAGTGGGCTCCCATAGCCGTT
This sequence comes from Acetomicrobium thermoterrenum DSM 13490, assembly GCF_900107215.1. Taxonomy (NCBI): domain Bacteria; kingdom Thermotogati; phylum Synergistota; class Synergistia; order Synergistales; family Acetomicrobiaceae; genus Acetomicrobium; species Acetomicrobium thermoterrenum. The sequence goes on from NZ_FNPD01000001.1 coordinate 26,990, forward strand.
TCTAATGGTGCCGTTGTGATAGACAACAGCTCCGCATGGAGAATGGATCCGGAGGTTCCTCTCGTTGTCCCTGAGGTAAATCCCCAAGACATAAGGCAGCACAGAGGAATAATAGCCAATCCTAACTGTGCCACCATTCAAGCTCTTGTAGCCCTGGCTCCTCTTCATAGGAGGTTTCGTCTGGAGTATTTTTCGGCCGTTACTTTTCAATCGGTATCGGGGACAGGAAAGGAAGCCCTGGCAGAGCTCGACGATAGCATCTCTTCAATTTTGAAGGGAAACACCTTTGAACCCCATGTTTATCCTTTGCCCATAGGATTTAACGTCTTGCCTCACATTGGGGATATCGACGAGACGGGCGTTTCCGAAGAAGAGTGGAAAATGTTGAACGAGTCAAGAAAGATATTGCACCACCATAGATTGCAGGTTAGTTGTACTACAGTGAGGGTGCCCGTAAGGCGTGGACATTCTGAGGCCATCGTGGCACAATTTGAGGATCAGGTGACGCTCGAGGAGGCATACGCCTTGCTCTCCGATGCTTCCGGCGTTGTCGTAATGTCGGAAAATAAATACATAACTCCCTTGCAGGCTGCAGAAAGCGATTTTGTCTATGTAGGTCGTTTGAGGTATGATATGGGATTGCCCAGGGCCTTGTCCATGTGGGTCGTATCCGATAATTTAAGAAAGGGAGCAGCGTTAAACGCGGTGCAGATAGCTGAACTTCTTGTCTCCGATTTAGGGGCTTTAAAATAAAGACATTTCCTAGGAGGAGCAAAATGAGGGCGAACAAGGCTTTAGGCCTTCTTGCGATTTTTCTTTCCCTAATGCTCTTTTCTGATCCTCATCTTTGTTTGGGAGAGGAAAAAAGGGCTACAACGGAAATTATATTGCTTTCCGACGAGCTTTATTACGATCCCGGCACGGGCAAGGTGACTGCCAAGGGAAACGTGGAAGTTACCAGAGAAGACCTGATAGTAAAGGCTCCCTTTGCAGAAGGGTTTATAAATACAGAGGAATTTAGGTTTTGGGACCAGGTCGTCGCCTCTTGGCCTTCCCAAGAGGCGACATTGACCTGCCTTGAGCTTCAGATAAGCAAAACTCAAGGGGGGACTTTGCTGCGCTCTGTCGGCAACAGCCATCTGGTGCGCGGCAAGGAAGACGACATACGCTCAAATGAGCTGGAATGGCTGCAGGGTGAGAAGATTTATTACAGCGCTACGGGAGATGTCGATGCCCAATTCGGTCAAATGACCATAGTGGCGGAAAAGGTGGTAAGAGAAGGGGAGAATTTCAAGGCCGATAAGGTCCGCCGCTTTGTCGACAGGGGGCGCGGCCTTCGCGTGAGTGCCCTCGAGGTTACGGGGAAAATAAAAGACGAGATGATAGAGGAACTGCTAGCGAGCGGAAGCGTAGTGATAGATCATGAGCCCAAAGAGGGAGAAAAGACTCACATAACAGGTCAAAGGGCCCGCTATATAAAAAGTAAGGGGGTTTTAGAAGTTACCGGCGATGCCAGAGCAGTTCAGGAGGGAAGGACTATAGAGGCGGAAAATATAATTTATCACGTGGACGACAAGCACATAGAGGCCTTGGGCAGGCCTAAAGTTACAGTGGAAGTCAAGGAGGAATAAGCCTGATATGGCCGATTTGCTTTCTGTTGTTAAATTAGAAAAATCCTTCAAACAGAGGAAGGTAGTATCGGGCGTTTCCTTTGAGGTCAGAAGAGGAGAGATAGTCGGCCTCCTGGGGCCGAACGGAGCTGGCAAGACTACTTCCTTTTACATGATCGTCGGCTTGCTTTATCCCGATGGAGGAAAAGTTTATCTCGATGATGTTGAGATTACATCTTTTCCCATGCATAACCGTGCCAGGTTGGGTTTGGGCTATTTGCCCCAGGAACCCTCGGTCTTCAGATCTTTGACCGTTGAAGAAAACCTCCGCCTGGTGTTGGAGGAGCAGGATTTAGGGGTGGAAGAAGTCGAAGAAAGGGTATCCCGTCTCACGAAAGAATTTGGTCTGGAAAAGATCGTAGATGTGAGGGGACAATCTTTAAGCGGTGGCGAGAGAAGAAGGGTGGAAATTGCCCGCACGTTGGCAATAGAGCCGGATTTTTTGATGCTTGACGAGCCCTTCAGCGGTATCGATCCCATTGCCGTTTACGATATTCAACAGCTCATCGTTGGTTTGAGGCGAAGAGGATATGGAATAATCCTCACGGATCATAATGTCCGCGAGACACTGGCCATAACCGACAGGACCTGTTTGATTCACGAAGGACAAATCTTGGTAGAAGGCCCTCCTGATATGGTGGCAAGGAGCGACATAGCAAGAAAATACTACCTTGGAGAGAGATTTAGCTGGTAAGAAAAGGTATTTCGTCGTACTTGGACCTGAGGATGATTTTGGCAACTTTTTTTGCAGCTTTGCGTAGCGGAGTCGAAAGTTCGGTGGAAAAGTCTAAGGTTTTCGGTTGTATTCCTATCGTAGTTACTAAACAGCTCAAGTCATAGTAATTTAGCAAAGGTAAAATGGATATTCCGTGAGTCATTTCGGAGTGCCCCGTCGACTCATCGAGGGGAAGCCTTCGTATGCATCCAGGAGGCAAGTTCATCTGTGCCGCATCGACGATGACTAGATGTTTCGGTTTTTTTCTTTTCAGCAATGGGGCGAAGTTCTCGGGGACGCTTTCGCATATTACAATTTCAAAGCCCGGAGGAGACAGCCTTTTTAGCATCCTGGCAACATAAATACCGACACCGTCATCTCCCAATATGCTGTTTCCAATTCCCCAAACATGAGTTTTTGTCTTCACTGATACCACCATCACCAAAAGATTTGGACAAAGTTAGGAGGATAAGGTTGGCCAAAGCAATTGATACAATTATACGACATTCTATGATGATGACCATCGGAACTTTTGCCAGTCGAATATTGGGTTTGGTTCGGGAAACCATCATAGCTGCATTTTTTGGCGCCTCAAGACAACTGGATGCCTTCCTGGTGGCCTATACTTTAGCCAACCTGGCGAGGCAGCTTCTGGCGGAGGGGGCATTGTCTGCCACCTTTGTACCCATTTTTTCCAGAGTCCTAAACCGACAGGGAGAGGAAAGGGCAAAGGAATTAGGGCGTCAAGCCCTTACATTGTTGATTATAGCAGGGAGCCTTGTAGTTTTATTGGGCATGATCCTCGCACCTTTCTTGGTTTTTCTGATAGCGCCCGGTTTTTCAGGGCAGGAAAGCCTGTTGGCCATATCTTTCACCAGAAGGCTTTTTCCCTTCCTGCTTATAATATCCCTGTCTGCATTAGTGATGGGTGTTCTTAACAGTCTCGGTTCTTTTTTTGTTCCCGCCATAGCTCCGGCTGTCAGCAACGTCGTTTTCATCTGCATCACCCTAATTTTACACGGAAAGCATGGCATTTCGGCCCTTCCTGTAGCAGTTTTGGCCGGCGGCTTTTTTCAGTTTTTGGTACAATGGATTTGGAGCACCAAGAAGGGTTTTGTCCTTTATCCCGTAAAGATCGATCGTGGTGACGATGAGCTAAGGACGATGACTCGACTGTTTTTTCCTTACGTAGCGGGGCTTTCCTTTAATCAGCTGCATCCCATCATCAGCAGGGTGATGGGATCTTTTTTGGAAGCGGGCTCCATATCCGTGCTGAATTATGCCGACAGGCTTTTGCAGCTTCCTCTGGGATTGTTCGTTATAGCGATATCTCAGGCCGTATTGCCCACCCTTTCAAAGGCTTCTTCCGATAAAGGGGAATTCGCAGAGATCTTTGGCGACTCCCTTAAATTTTCCTTTTTCCTCATCTTGCCCATATCCGTCTTGGCAGTGATATTTTCCTCTGAGGCCGTCAACTGCGTCTTTTACAGGGGAGCCTTTGACGATTGGGCATGGCGAGCTACAAGCCAATCGCTGGCCATCTATTCCTTGGGAATGTTGGGCATGGCTTTGACTAATGTTACCCTCCGTGCCCTGTACGCTTATGGATTGCCCAAGGGGGCTTTAATCGTTACCGCCTCTACGGTAATTATAAATCTTTTGGTGAGCGCTTCGACAATGAAGTGGCTATCTTATCGCGGCATTGCCTTGGGGGTGGCCTGCGCCTTCACCAGTGGAGCTTTTATAGGTATGTATTATCTTTCCAAAGCGACGGAGATGAATCTTAAGATATTTAACTATAAGTGGTTGGCAAAATTATGTCTTTCGGCCGTTATCTTGGTTGTAACGACTTTATCCTATAAATTTCTCGTGCCCTATCGGGCGGAGTGGGGTACAATTTTTAAGGTCTTATGGTTAATTGGCGCAGGCATAGCGGGCATGTCTGTCTATGGCCTTACGACCTTAGCGTGCGGATTGCAGGAGTGGAAGTGGATAGAGCGATCATTTAAAAGGAGAAGGTAAGATGCCTGAAAGTGATGCCAAGAAAGCTGTTTTACACAAATGTTTGCTTGGAAAGGGAGATGCTCGTGCGATAGTCGTAGAGGCAACGGGACTGGTGGAGCTGTTGCGTCAGATTCACAACCTGTCCTTTGTGGCGACGGCCGCCTTAGGCAGGCTGGTGATGGCTTCTATGATGATGGCGGCCCAGGAAAAGGGTGGAAGGGCCAGAGTTACGCTGAAGATAGAAGGAGACGGCCCCCTGGGTGAAATAGTGGCCGATGCGGAAAGGGCTGGATCGGTCAGGGGTTATGTGAGCAAACCATGGGTGGAGCTGCCCCTCTCGGAAGAGGGCAAATGGGATGTAAGCGCCGGAGTAGGAAAGAAGGGCTATTTAACTGTAATAAAGGATGTCGGCCTAAAGGAACCTGTGGTTTCAAGAGTGCCCTTGATATCGGGCGAAATTGCAGAAGATATTGCCTATTATTACGTAAAATCGGAACAAATGCCCACTGCTGTAATGCTTGGTGTTCTGCAAAGGCCTAGTTTGGGTGTTATATCTGCAGGTGGCGTTATGGTCCAGCTGATGCCCGGTGCAGACGAGGCCTTTGCAGAAATGTTGGAAGAATTGCTTAAAAAGCATGGCTCTGTGAGCAGGTTGGCGGAAAGCTCTCAATCTCCAAGGGATATATTGGAAACTATTTTCGATGGCATCGATAAAAAATGGCTCGATAGCTTGACCTTCGAATTCGGTTGTCGATGTTCGAGGAAGCTGGCCGAAGCCCTGTTGCTCTCCACCTCGGAGGGAGAAGAGGCGAATGATGTTATAGAGGTAAGATGTCATTTTTGCAATAGAGTATATAGCTTTTCTAGGGATGAAATAAAGAAATTAAAAGGCGGTGAATGAAATTGAGAAGAACCCTACTGCCATTAGTTGTATTTTTTTTGCTTGTCCTCGGAGCTCTCTCCTTTGTCGAAGTGGCCCAAGGCTCTCAAGACAAGCTTGAATCTCTGTCTGCGGAACGTACCGGAACCATATTCCTGGAGGGAGAAATGCTTGGGGACCTTATTTTGGGAGCAAGGGCGAGGTTGGATTTTCTTTACATTGATGATGTGCTCGTCAAGGCCTCCATTTCTTCGGGGAAAATCCCCGATTGGCTTAAGTGGCATCTCGGTCATTTTGGAAGTCTCGAGACCGAAGGCAAAGAACTGTTCGTGCTGCGATACGAGGTTTACAAGCCCTGGGATTTCGACCCTTTTAAGATAACAGTCAACGGCGTTTGTTTGACGAAAGAAGATATATTGACTGGGTTCAATCGTTTTGCCTCAGGGGCTTTGCCTACAGGTACCGTAGACAGTATGGCCTTTACCGTTCCTCGGTCACCCGATGGGTTATATAATATATCCTACGACGAAGACCATATAGAGATTGATGTCAAAAAGATAAAGAGAACGAAATAATCAGGGAAGGGGATTTTTAATGCATAAATATCGATGTGCCAGTTGTAACAAGGAGTTTGAAAGCGCCAGTTTTGCCCAGAGATGTCCCTATTGTCGCGGAAAGGTGTTAATTCACCTAGAAGGAGAATCGCCAAAAAAAAGATCCGCTGCTTGCTCCGGGGGGAGTTGTTCTTCCTGTAACGGTTGCGGCAGGTGATCGATAATGCTGACTTTAGGTATCGAGACCAGCTGCGATGATACATCCGTAGCACTTCTGGAGGGCGCAAGGCATTTGCGCCGTTTTCTTGTGGCAAGCCAGCTCGAAGATCACGAGGCTTTCGGAGGAGTTGTCCCCGAACTCGCATCGCGCAAGCATCTCGAGAACTTCTTGCCCCTGCTTTCGCGGCTTCTGACGGAATGTGAGATAAAAAACCCGTCGAGGGAGATTCATTTAATAGCGGTTACTGACGGGCCCGGTTTGATGGGATCTTTGCTGATCGGAACTACCGCAGCAAAGGCTCTGGCTCAAGTCTGGGAGGTCCCCTTAATAACGGTTAACCATCTCGAAGGACATATTTTCGCAAATTATTTGGCCCATGACGATTTGTTTCCTCCCTTTATAACGCTCATAGTTTCCGGCGGACATACCGAGTTGATTTTGGTGAGGTCCTTCGGGGATTATGTATTGCTTGGGGCCACGAGAGACGATGCAATTGGAGAAGCCTTCGATAAAATCGCTCGCCTCTTGGGCCTTGGCTATCCTGGGGGACCGGCCATAGAAAAGGCGGCAAGGGGCGGAGACCCTGCGGCTGTGGCCCTTCCGGTGCCCATGGCGGATAGTCCTGATATAGAGTTCAGTTTTAGTGGCCTGAAGACCGCAGTGATATGGGCGTCGAAAAGAAATCCCTATTTAAGACTGGAGGATCTTTGTGCCTCCTTTCAGCACGCTGCTACTGAAGCTTTAGTGTGCAAGGTGGAGCTGGCTGTGAGGAAGACGGGCATTCGCAAAGTAGCCGTATCCGGAGGCGTTGCCGCAAACCTCGAGCTGAGGAGGAAGATGAAAGGCGTGCCCTGGAAGACCTACTTTCCGCCCATAGAACTCTGCACGGACAATGGGGCTATGATTGCCGCTGCCGGTTATAACGCATACAAAAGGGGTGAGAGAGCATCCTTGTCCTTCATGCCGGATCCCTCCAAATCATTGGTCTAGAAAAAGCCCAAAAAAACGAGAATAAAACAGTAATTTGTTTATAGCCGTCAATAAAAGTGAATAAACGCCAATATTCATACTTGTATTATTTACCATAAGGACCTTAACATTAGTATCGCTTGTTAGCACTAAGCATGATTGAGTGCTAACAAGGAGGACCGTGATACAGTTCATATCAGCAGGGAGGGATGAAAATGCAGCTCAAGCCACTTGGAGATCGTGTAGTAATCAAGGTTCTAAGTCAGGAAGAAAAGACCAAAGGTGGAATCGTGTTACCCGATACCGCTAAGGAGAAGCCTCAAGAAGGAGAAGTAGTCGCCGTGGGAAGCGGCAGAGTGCTTGAAAACGGTCAAAAGTTACCCCTTGAGGTGAAGGTTGGCGAAAGGGTAATCTTCAGCAAGTATGCTGGGACCGAGGTCAAAATAGAGGGCGAAGAGTACCTTATATTGAGCGAGCGCGATATTTTGGCTGTAGTAAACAAGTAGTTGTCCAACGGTGAAATATTAACTTAAAGTCGTAAAGGAGGGAACTAATATGCCCAAGGTATTGAAGTTTGATGAAGAAGCACGCAGAGCTTTGGAGCGTGGAATAAATAAAGTTGCGGATACTGTAGGTATTACCCTGGGACCTAAGGGCAGAAACGTGGTCTTGGAAAAGAAGTTTGGATCGCCCACGATAACTAACGACGGCGTTACTATAGCTAAGGAGATCGAACTGGAAGAGCCCTTTGAGAATATGGGAGCACAGCTTCTCAAGGAAGTGGCTTCCAAGACCAACGATGTGGCTGGCGACGGAACCACCACTGCTACGGTGCTTGCGAGGACCATGATACGCAATGGCATGAAAAATGTAGCGGCAGGTTCAAATGGCATGTTGATGCGAAGGGGCATCGAGAAAGCGGTCGATGTAATCGTAGACGAGCTTAAGAAGATGTCTATCCCCGTAAAGGACAGGGCCAAGATTGCCCAAGTGGCTTCTATTTCCGCTAATGACAGAGGCATTGGCGAATTGATAGCCGAAGCCATGTCCAAGGTTGGAGAGGATGGCGTAATAACCGTAGAGGATAGCCAGTCCGTCGGAACCACCTTGGAAATGGTGGAAGGTCTCCAGTTCGACAAGGGATACATTAGCCCCTACATGATCACCGATCCCGAGCGTATGGAGGCTACCCTTGAGGATGCCTATATATTGATCAACGACGGAAAGATCAGCAATGTGAAAGACCTTCTGCCTGTATTGGAAAAGGTTGTACAGACAGGGAAGCCTCTTTTGATCATATCAGAAGACGTAGAAGGCGAAGCTCTGGCTACGCTCGTGGTCAACAAGCTACGCGGTATTTTGCAGGTTTGTGCTGTGAAAGCCCCGGGCTTTGGCGAGAGAAGAAAGGCTATGTTGCAGGACATCGCTATAGTTACCGGCGGGCAGGTAATAAGCGAAGAGCTGGGAATCAAGCTTGAAAACGCAGATCTTTCCATGCTTGGTCGCGCTAAGAAAGTCCGCGTAACCAAAGAGGAGACGACCATAGTAGAAGGTGCCGGAGACAGCGAGGCCATAAGGAAACGCGCTGCACAGATAAAAGCCGAGCTGGAAGAGGCAACTTCAGAGTACGACAAGGAAAAGCTTCAGGAGAGGCTCGCCAAGTTGGTCGGTGGAGTGGCTGTCATACAGGTTGGCGCTGCTACCGAGACAGAGCAGAAAGAACTGAAACATCGCATCGAGGATGCCTTAAGCGCGACGAGGGCTGCCGTAGAAGAAGGAATAGTTGCCGGAGGCGGCGTTGCTCTCATCAACTGCATCCCGGCGTTGGAATCCTTCATCGAAAATCTTGAGGGTGACGAGAAAATCGGCGCACAAGTAGTACTGCGTGCCCTCTCGGAACCTCTACACTTAATAGCCGAGAATGCTGGCTACCAGGGTGACGTAATCGTGGAGAAGGTGCGCAGCTTGCCGAAAGGACAGGGTCTCAACGCTGCCACGGGCGAATATGTAGATATGATAGAGGAGGGCATCATAGATCCTCTTAAGGTTACGAGAAGCGCCTTGCAGAACGCTGGTTCAATTGCTGCCATGGTTCTCACGACTGAGGTTCTCGTGGCTGATAAGCCGGAGAAGAAAGAAACTCCAAAGATGCCTGATATGCCAGATTACGACTAAGGGCATAAATCCTTTAAGGATAAATACAAAACTTGTTGACCTAAAGGCTGTGGTACACTAACCACAGCCTTTTTGATTTTGTAATATAATTGGGAAAACGGTACAGGAAAGAGAGGCGTAAGCATTCATGGATTTGCAAAACAGCTTGAGAGAGCTACTGAATTCTTTAAAACGAGGAGAATTGGATGTAGATGAAGTTGTGGAAAAGTTGTCTTTTCTCCCCTATGAAGACCTTGACGATGTGAAGCTAGATTGGCATCGATCTATAAGGCGTGGGATAGGCGAAATTATTTACACCCCAGGAAAATCTGATGAACAGTTAATTAAGATAGCAAAAAGCCTATCGGAACATAGGGCTAATGCGATCTTCAGTCGTATGACAAAGGATAAATACGAAATGTTGAAATCCTTCCTTCCAAATATGGAATACAGAGATGATTCGAGGTTAGCTCTCTGTCGCTTTGAAACGCCGATAGGGCGTGGGGGGGTGGCGATTATCGCGGCCGGCAGTTCCGACCGGCCGGTGGCCGAAGAAGCTGCGGGGGTGGCCGAATTTGCGGGTTGTAAAGTGAAAAGGTTCTACGATGTAGGCGTAGCAGGCATACATCGACTCTTCCCCTATCTTCCCGAGATAAGAAAGTCGAGTGCTATCGTCGTTGTTGCAGGAATGGAAGGCGCCCTGCCGAGTGTAGTTGCCGGGTTGGTCTCGACTCTCGTCATAGCAGTTCCCACCTCAGTAGGTTACGGTGCCAGCTTTGGAGGCCTTGCTGCACTGTTGTCTATGTTAAATGCGTGCAGCGGTGGCGTGGTAGTAGTAAATATAGATAACGGCGTCGGGGCAGGAATAGCTGCGGCCTTAGTGGCGGCAAAAGATGAAGCGCGATAGTAAGGATAAAAATAAGAATAAGAAAAACATCGAACATAGGCCCAGGCGGTCGCGAGGCCGCTTGGTCGTCGGAGTGCTTGAGGTCAATCCCCGTGGGTTTGGTTTCGTAAGCTCCATGGGTATCCCTGACGTTTACATTGCCGAAGACGATATGGACGGCGCGATTCACGGAGATAGAGTAAAGGTCGTAGTGTATGGAGGTAAAGGAAAGCCCTATGGAAAGATCAGAAAAATCCTTTCAAGGGGCACTTCCGAAATAGTTGGCTTAATTAGGCGCATAGGGAATAAGTTTCACTTAATTCCATTAAATCGACGCTATAATTTTACCCTTCTTTTGGATGACGAAGGTGAATTCGAAGAGAACCAGGTAGCGGTTGCCGCAATTGAAAGATATCCCTATTTTCCTAATCCCGGCGTGGGAAGGGTCGTAAAAGTTTTGGGATCCGAAGGAGATCCAAGGGTGGGAATATTGGCCCTAATGGAAGAATATAAAATTAGTGCCGATTTCCCGCGGGAAGTAGTTGAAGAGGCCGAAAGGTTGAGCGAACTTTCTACATTTTACTGTGCGCCTGGAGAGAGAAAAGATTTAAGAAAAAAGGTCGCTCTTACGATAGATCCGTCGGATGCCAAGGATTTTGATGACGCCTTGTCCATAGAGGAGGTAGAAGAGGGTTGGCTAGTAGGTGTTCATATAGCCGATGTGTCGGAATACGTCAGGCCGGCAAGTCAAATTGACATTGAAGCAAGGCAAAGGAGCTTTTCCGTCTATCTCGTCGATAGAGCCATCCCGATGCTGCCACCCAGACTTTCGTCGGACCTTTGTAGTTTGATAGAAGGAAAAGACAGGTTATGTCTTACCGTGGAAATGGTGTTGAATCGTCGGGGCGAGCTTTTGAGATACAAAGTCATTCCAAGCGTGATAAGAGTTCGCAAGCGCCTCACCTACGAGGAAGCTCAAGAGGTTTTAGATGGCAGGAACACCTTTGGGGAAGAGATCGACAGGGTGCTGCAGAGGCTATCCCGAGTCGCGAAGAAGCTCTATTCTAGGCGGAAAAAAGAGGGTATGGTAGAGTTTGACTTTCCGGAAGCGAAGGTGGTGCTAGACGAGGAGGGCAGGGCGGTAGACGTGAGGGTCGTAGAGAGGATATTTTCCTATCGGATTGTCGAACACTTTATGATCCTAGCAAACAGCGTGATAGCCGAATATGTATTTAACAGCGATATTCAGGCAATATACAGGGTTCACGAGAGGCCCGATAGAGAAAAGTTGGAACAGCTTAGACGGATCCTTGCGTCGGTGGGAATTGAGATTAAAAGGATCAACCGGTCTAACAGGACCATAAATCGCCTGTTGAAGCGTGTGGAAAGCCTTCCTTTCAAAAGGTTGGTTCACACCTTGGTGTTGAGATCCTTGTCGCGAGCTCGTTACGACCCGGTTTGTCTAGGTCATTTCGGCCTAGCTCTCAAATATTATCTGCATTTCACATCGCCTATACGGAGATACCCCGACCTGGTTGTACATAGGATCGTCCACGAATTGATCAAAGAAGAAAGATCCCTCGAAGAGCCCTACAGCTTTGAGGAGCTGAAGGACATTGCCTCCTATGCCAGCATGATGGAGGAGAAAACCGATGAATTGGAAAAGACCTCGGTCAAAATGAAGATAGTGGAATATATGGAAAATAAAGTTGGCGAATGCTTCAAGGGTGTAATATCCTGGATAACACATAGAGGTATTTTTGTCGAGCTGGATAACACAGTAGAGGGGTTTGTGTCAAAGGAAAGCCTGGATTCATGGGGCGATTTTTACTACGACGAGGATGATTTTATTCTGAAGGGGTCGAAGGGAATGGTGTTTCGTTTAGGTGATATGGTAGATGTGCAATTGGTAGAGGTCGACAGAAGCGCCAATAGGATCTGTTTTCGATTGATTTAAGCGGAGAGTGATGAAAATATGAACGGATCGTTTGCCAACAGATCACCTCAGGGAGGCTATCTTCCCTTTTTGATCGTCTTTGCCCTCTTGGCCCTCCTGGGGATTTCCATAACGGAGCCAATAGTGCGCCCTCTAATGTGGTCTGTCATTTTGTCCTTTTTTTCTCACCCCTTAAACAAGCTTTTATATGTGAAGGTCTTTCGAGGTAAGCGCAGAAACCTGGCCGCACTGATCACCGCCGGGTGTGTAGTCTTGCTTATCTGTGTCCCTATGGGTTTTATAGGTATTTCTTTAGCTAGAGAGGCCTTAAGGTTCATCTCCAGCCTTTCCGACAATCTCGAATCGATACAGGAGACATTTGCCGCGGCGTGGGCATCGTTAGTTAACAGGCTTCCCGATTACGTCATCCAGTATTTCGGCATCAAAGGCGATCCTTCCTTTTTGCGCGATCTCACTCATCGAGCGGTAAATTACGTTATTTCGTCGCTTGGTGATTTTTCCAGAGGCCTCTTGGGCAATGCCTTTAAAATGGTCTATCAATTGTTCGTCATATCGGTTTCGACCTTTTACCTGCTTCGTGATGGCCACGTGGTCATAGAATACCTCGATGACATCCTGCCCCTGCCAAAGGAGGAGAGGGCATCCCTTTTCACGAGCGCGACGCGAATGATGAAAGCGGTAGTCATTGGGACTACGGTGACGGCGGGAATTCAGGCCTGCCTTGGCGTGGCTGGTTGGTTCTTCTTAGGCCTGCCCGCACCGCTGTTGGCCGGTGTTCTTCTTTTTATCTGTGCCATGATACCCTTTATAGGCACTCCCTTCGTCTTGATTCCGGCCGCCGTTTACCTTTTTCTGATGGGCAACGTAAAAGAAAGCATTATATTGGCGGGTTGGGCTCTTTTGGTCGTTAGTACCATCGATAACTTGATACGCCCCCTTTTCATATCGGAGGGAAGCAGGGTTCATTTTCTCTTAGTCTTTTTGGGAGTGGTGGGCGGAATTCACGTGTGGGGATTCCTTGGGATTTTCTTAGGTCCTATTGTTTTGTCATTGTTTATATTCTTTCTTGATTGTTACAGGAGAATTTGGAGTACGAAAAGGGAATATGAGTGAAATTTCGGAGGAGGAGATTTGATGGCCTACAAGATTTCCCTATGTGGTTACAAAAATAGCGGAAAGACCGGGCTTTGTAAAAAGCTTATCGAGATATTCAAAGATGAGCTCGCCATGAAAGTGGGCTATATAAAGCACTGTCATGATGAGGTAATTTCCGGTCGAGACACCGACAGCGGGGTAATTGCCGGCTTGGGTGTCGAAGTAGCCCTTTGGGGTGCAGACGGGGTTAGAGTCGAAGTCCAGGGCAACCGTATTGCCTTAGAGGAGATCGAGAAGAAGTTTTTCCCTGATAGAGATTTGATTTTATTGGAGGGAGGAAAATCACTGCCCATCCCTAAGATTTGGGTAGGCAAAGAGCCTCCCTCAGGTGAAGTAAAGGGAATTTTTTGCCTCTTCGATTGCACCGACGACGTCCTTCCTGCCCTGCCACATTTTCGGTCGGGGCAGGAGCGTCAGTTGGCGGAGTGGATTGTCGAAAGAAGGGGAAGCAGGAGGGAAAGTGCTTTACTGTATATAGGAGGGCAGAAAATAGGCCTGAACGATTTCGTCATGGATTTCATCGTCGGAACCGTTAGGGGTATGATAGGTTCATTGAAAGGTGTAGAGGATAAAAAGGGCGAGGTGCTATTAGTAATTCCGGAGGAGAAAAAATAATAACTTTTTCAAATATTTGGACATTATTAATTCCTGCATGAACTTTAAGGAACGCTCCTTCCTGAAGGTCGCTGTATATAGCGGCGTTGTCATGTTTAACTAATGCGAAATGGGATTCGATCTTGCAAATTTAGGATAACCTGCATATAATTAGGGTCGCTTCTTATATGATCAGATGTGCCCGCCTAAACAAAGGCGGGCTTGAAATTATCGTAAACGGAGGGATCTGGCAATGAACGGATTTGCGTTGTGGTCTTCGATAGGAGCGGGAATAGCAGCATTGTTATACGCTGTTATAGTAGTTAATCGCATAAACGGATTTAAGGTGGATAATGATCGGATAAATTACCTCTCGAACATTATCCAAAGAGGTGCCATGGCGTTTCTGTATAGAGAGTACAGGGCTCTCATTCCCTTCGTGATCGTAGTGGCCTGCCTTTTGGCCTGGAAGTTGGGCTTTCCCATGGCGGTTTCCTTTCTGTTGGGGGCCGTCTGTAGCGCCTTTTCCGGCTTTTTAGGCATGAGGGTGGCTACTAGGGCCAACGGGAAGACGGCCTTTGCTGCCACTACTGGTATGAATCAGGCCTTAAAGATTGCCTTTTCGGGCGGTTCCGTCATGGGCATGACCGTGGTTGGCGTAGGAATCTTAGGAATAATAGTTGCCTTTTTGCTATATAGGGATCCGAACATTATCACCGCCTTCGGTTTTGGAGCAAGCTCTATAGCGCTTTTTGCAAGGGTCGGGGGTGGCATTTACACGAAAGCAGCCGATGTCGGGGCCGACTTGGTTGGCAAGGTGGAGGCCGGAATTCCCGAGGACGATCCCCGAAATCCTGCCGTCATAGCGGACAACGTGGGCGATAATGTAGGAGATATTGCCGGCATGGGTGCGGACCTTTTCGAATCGTACGTTAATTCGATCATAGCTGCCATGGCTATTGGAGCCGGCATATTTGGCATTACCGGTGTGTCCTTTCCGATCTTGCTTGCAGCGATAGGAATAGTATCGGCACTCATAGGTACCTTTTTCGTCCGGATCAAAGAGAAGGGAGATCCTCAGCTCGCCCTTAGAAAGGGCACTTTTGCTACGGGCATTTTGATGATAATCGGTTCTTTCTTTTTAACGATGGCCGTGTTCAGCGATTTGTCCCTATTTTGGGCAGTTTTGGCCGGAGTTATCTGCGGAGTCGCCATAGGTTATATTACTGAGATATACACTTCTTCTTTTTACACTTCCGTAAAAGAAATTGCCAACGCGTCGACGTCGGGATATGCGACCAACATTCTGACCGGGATTGCGGTGGGAATGAAATCGACTATGTGGCCGGTTTTATTGATATGTGCGGCTATTTTCATAGCCGTTCAGACGGGAGGTTTGTACGGCATCGCCTGTGCGGCAGTAGGCATGCTTGCCATCACGGGAATGACGTTGAGCGTCGATGCCTATGGCCCCATAGCGGACAATGCTGGCGGCATAGCGGAGATGAGCCATTTGCCGCCCGATGTCAGAAAGATCACCGACAGGTTGGATGCAGTAGGGAATACCACTGCAGCGGTGGGTAAAGGTCTTGCGATAGGCTCTGCTGCTTTGACGGCCATTGCACTTTTTTCAGCCTACTCCAGCGCTATCGGTTTGAAGTATATAGATCTAATGGATGCTCGAGTTTTGATCGGGCTTTTTGTAGGCGGGATGCTGCCTTTTGTGTTTTCCTCTAGGGCTATTCAAGCCGTTGGAAGAGCTGCACAGAGCATGATCGAAGAAGTGCGGCGTCAGTTCAAAGAAATTCCGGGCATCATGGAAGGCTCGCAGGAACCTGATTACGAACGGTGTATCGATATTTCTACAAAGGCAGCCCTTAAAGAGATGGTCGTTCCCGGGATGATGGCGGTCTTTTCTCCGGTGGTTGTGGGTTTGCTTCTGGGCCCTTCTGCTTTGGGCGGACTGCTTGCCGGTTCTATCGTAACGGGAGTGATGCTTGCTATTTTCATGGCCAATGCTGGCGGAGCTTGGGATAACGCTAAGAAGTATATCGAAGAGGGCAATCTGGGCGGCAAAGGTACACCTCCCCATGCAGCAGCCGTGGTCGGCGATACTGTGGGAGATCCCTTTAAGGATACGGCCGGTCCAAGCCTTAACATATTGATCAAGTTGATGTCCATCATCGCTCTCGTCATAGCCCCGCTGCTAATGTAACTGCCGCTTAAATATTCGCCGTTGACAAAACCCAGTTTTATCGGAAATTTTAGGGAGGGCAGATGTTGTTCCCTCCCTTTTTGGCTTTGGAGGGGTTGGTTTGGATAAATTTCAAATAGAAGAGATAAAAAGAAGGCTCGACATATTGGACATTGTAGGCGATTATGTTCAATTAAAGAAAGTAGGAAAAGGGTATAGAGCTCTCTGTCCATTCCACAGCGAGAAAACGCCGTCTTTTTACGTTATGCCCGACAGGCAGTTCTTTCATTGTTTTGGCTGCGGCAAAGGCGGTGATGTCATATCTTTTGTAATGGAGATCGAGGGGCTGAGCTTTCCCGATGCCATTGAATTGCTTGCCAACAGGGTTGGAATCAAAATCGATAGCAATGAAACCAGGCGCAACGAGTGGAACCTAAGCGAAGTCATGGAGAAAGCACTTAAGATATACCGTGACAGCCTGGAAAGCGCGGGAGGAGAAGTTGCCAGAAAGTATCTAATTCAGAGGAGGCTACTGGAGAAGTGGTGGTCCCGCTTCGAGATAGGGTGGGCGCCTCCTTCATGGGATTATTTGTGGCGCCTGCTCAATAAGGCCGGCATTCCTTCGAAAGCTGCGATCGAATGCGGTTTGGTTATCGAAGGTCAACGGGGTTTGTACGATCGTTTCAGAGGTAGAATAATCTTTCCCATTAGGGATGTAATAGGTCGGTTAATTGGCTTTGGAGGACGTTCCATAGCGGGTGAGGGCGCCAAATATATCAACACGCCGGAAAGCCCCCTGTTTCATAAAGGACGATGCCTATATCTGCTTAATGTGGCCAAGGATGCCATGCGCGAGAAGGGGCGGGCGATTTTAGTCGAAGGCTACATGGATGCAATCAGACTGCACATATCGGGGTTTGGCGAATCCGTGGCGTCTCTGGGGACGGCATTGACCGAGGAACAGGCAAATTTGATAAGCAGATTTGCCGATGTTTGTTACGTTTGCTACGATGCCGATACGGCCGGTCAGGAAGCGGCAATACGGGGGATGTATCTGTTGCAGGCTTCGGGTTTGCAGGTTAAAGTAGTTGTCTTGCCCCATGATGTCGATCCGGATGAGTTTTTATCGAAGGAGGGGGAGAGGGCCTTCAAGGAGCTTTTAAGTCAAAGCCTCCATCTTCCTCTTTATCATTTAAAAATAAGAGAGAAAGCATTAAAAGATCTCTCTCTGCGAAAGAAAGCTGTAGAGGAATTGCTAGAATCTTTCTCCGGGATTTCATTGCCCGACCTTGCCCCCTTTATGTCCCAAATAGCTTCTGCCTTGGAGGTTCCCAGGTATGCCTTGGAGAATATGCTGTTGAACTTTGGGGCAAATAAAACCAGGGCTGAAGATGAAAAAAAAGGGAAATCGGCCAAATCTAGCGTATATATAAATGAAAGCAAGAAACAGGATGAAAAAAGCTTGGCGGTCGATGCGAAAGAAGCGGCTCTTTTTGCTCTTCTATGGAACGATCCGGAAAAAAGGCATCATTTTAGGGAGGAGGAGATATATCCTCTAATTTCAGACGAAAGGATAAAAACGTTGGTTGCAGCCTTAATTAACGGCGAATCCACGGAAGAATTGGAGAAACGATGGTTGAATTCAGGGGATCTCTTTCCCTTGCAAACCTTGGCCCTGGGTAACGCCTTTTGCGAACAATTCGAGGAAGGAATAAGCCCCTGGGACGTAATTGTAGGCGAACTGAGGTTGAGATCGATTAAATTTAGATATGACGAGCTTTATTCGAAGATGCTCAAAGGGGAAGCCAATTACGATGAAATAAAGGAAATGCGAAAGATAGCTTCCTTGTTGAAGGGAGGAAAGGAGGACAGATGAACAGGAAAGACAACAGCAAAAAAGAAAAAGATAAAGATAAAGATAAAGATAAAGATATTGAAAAGTCGGTAAAATTCGAAGGCGAAGACAGACAAATGGAGCGTAACGAGAACATCGTGGATCAGGAGTCACAGGAATTAGAAGACATGGAAAGTCACGAAATGGCAGAATTGATAGAAAATATCCGGGAATTGTTGCAGGAGGGGCGACAAAAGGGCTTTATCACATATGATGACCTTGAAAAATATTTGCCCCAGGAGGCCCTAAGTGAGGCTGATATAATGGACAATGTTTACTCCAATCTCTTGGAATTGGGAATAGATGTCAAAGAAGAAGATAAACTTCAAGAGATCAGGCAGGGCGAACTTCTCCCTCAGGTGAGTCTGGAAGAACTTTCGGACATAGAAAGTGTTTCCATATCCGACCCAGTGAGGATGTATTTGAGAGAAATAGGAAAAATCTCTCTGCTTACTCCGGAAGAAGAGGTGGAGCTGGCGAAACGGGTCGAAGAGGGAGAGGAAGAGGCTAAGAAAAAGCTCATAGAGGCGAACCTGCGTCTCGTTGTAAGTATAGCAAAGAAGTATATAGGAAGAGGCTTGTCATTTCTGGATTTGATCCAGGAGGGCAACCTTGGTTTGATACGGGCTGTAGAGAAGTTCGATTACAGAAAGGGATTCAAATTCAGTACCTATGCTACGTGGTGGATCAGGCAGGCCATTACGAGGGCAATTGCTGACCAGGCGCGCACCATCAGAATTCCCGTGCATATGGTGGAGACCATAAATAAGCTCATTCGAGTTTCTCGGCAGTTGGTACAGCAACTGGGTAGAGAACCGACCATAGAGGAAATAGCACAGTCTTTGGGATTGCCGCCGGAGAAAGTCGAGGACATTCAAAGAATTGCCCAAGAGCCCGTCTCTCTAGAGACGCCTATAGGGGAAGAGGAAGACAGCCAACTGGGAGACTTTTTGGAGGATAAGGAATCTCCCAATCCGGAAGACGCCACGGCGGGTCAATTGTTGCGGGAACAACTGGAAGAGATGCTTGGCGAGCTGACCGAGAGAGAGCGAGAGGTATTGCGCTTGAGATTTGGCCTGGAGGATGGCCATGCCCATACTCTGGAAGAAGTGGGCAAGCGCTTCAACGTTACCAGAGAGCGGATAAGACAAATTGAGGCCAAGGCTTTGCGTAAATTGCGCCACCCCAGCAGGAGCAAAAGGTTGCGAGATTATTTAGAATAAAGAAAAGGATTACTTAATGTGATCGATGAGGGTTGTAATTGAAGAAGGCGAAGTATGAAATAATGTAACCTTTAAAGAGGGGGTGCGGTTGATGTTCGAAGACGTAGTCAAGGGATTGTTGAGGGAATGCGAAGGGAAGCCCTTTCTTATGTCGCTGTACGTTGATTGCGATAGAGCGCAAAGGTCGGCCAAGGAGATACTGATCGATCTTAAAAATCTTCAAAAAAAGGCCTCTGAGGAGGTGAAATACTTTTACGGAGATGCTAATTGCAAGCAATATAACGAAACCATCGCTTCGATATTTAATGAGTTGAGCGACGAACTATCTCACGGCGGTTTCAGCGAAGCTAAAGGAGTGTCCTGTTTTGCTGACCTGCATGGAGATTATCGTCGATTTATAGGACTTCCCATATCGGTAGAGAATAAAATAAAATTTCTGGACCACCCTTTTTTGGCGCCCCTTGTCGAAGCCCTGTCCCCTCACAAACTCGCCCTCGCTGCGGTCGTTGAGGCCAGAAGGGCTACATTTTTCAGGGTATACGCAAGTTCCGTCGATAAGCTCATGACCTTGGAAGAGGATGTACCTCCCAAGGTTAAATCTGCAGGGTGGTATGGACTCGAAGAGACGAGAATTAAAAGACATGTCGAAGATCACGTGGAAAAACATTTGAAAAACGTCGGGGCAACCATGAGAGCCCTCTACGATGAAGACAATTACTCAATTATATTGGTGGGAGGCAACACTAATTACGCTTTGGTCGTCGCCGATCTTCTTAAAGAGATAATTACCGGAATTCCCGTCGAAGTCTTGGAAAATCTTGGA
This sequence comes from Acetomicrobium thermoterrenum DSM 13490, assembly GCF_900107215.1. Lineage (NCBI taxonomy): Bacteria > Thermotogati > Synergistota > Synergistia > Synergistales > Acetomicrobiaceae > Acetomicrobium > Acetomicrobium thermoterrenum. The sequence continues at coordinate 46,882 of NZ_FNPD01000001.1, forward strand.
ATTACCGATCAGCCCAGGGCGGTAGTCGATGCTGTTGCCAATCATGCCCTTCAGACCTTTGTAGCCGAGAGTTCGAACTTGATCGAAGGCCTCATAACGGAGCATGAAAAAGGTGGTTTGGCCGTTGCTGGGCTTAGGGGGGTAATTCACGCTTCTAATCTTCATGCCATACATAAGCTCATTGTCGACAGTCATAAGGAGATAGCCGGCAAAAGGTGTTCTTCTTGTGGTGCATTGGGCTTGGATGAGGATCTCTGCCCCTTGTGTCATGGCAGGATGGAAGATATTGAAGACGTAATAGATCTTTTGATTTACAAGACTTTGTGCGATGATGGCGATGTGAGGGTGATTGGGGGCGAGTCTCCTTTAAGGGAGTATGAAGGCGTAGGGGCAACTTTACGCTTCTCAATATAATGTGAAAACAAAGTCGAGTGGCAAAGAGTATGTCCCCGCTCGACTTTGTTTTTTGTTAAAATAAATAGCATCGGTTTATGAGATTTGGATTATAAGTTAAGATGAACCTGATGTTGATACGAAATTAAAATCTTTGTGTTGATCGGAGCCTGTGTTATATTTATACTCATTCCCAAGGCGTTTGTGTCACTAGAGGGGCATAGATAATGAGGATCGACAAGTATTTAAAGATATCCCATATTGTAAAAAGGCGTTCAGTGGCGCAAGAAATGATTGCGGCAGGAGTGGTAAGGTTAAACGGCAGGCCTGTCAAAGCTTCTTCTATGGTAAAGGTGGGCGACATAGTTGAGGTTGCCTTCCCAAGGAGGACTTTGAAGGTTTCGGTTATATGTAACGATGAGCTATTGTTGAAAAAGGGCAATCGCAGTTACGAAGTATTAGAGGAGCATGTAGTAGAGCACAAGGATATACCTTAACCTGATCATTTAAGAGAGGTGAAGTTGATGGGCCACATAGTTGGCGTAAATGCTCGCGAAATTCTTGATTCCAGGGGTAATCCTACTGTTGAAGCAGAGGTTTGGCTGGATAGCGGATTAATGGCAAGGGCAGCAGTCCCCTCCGGTGCCTCTACCGGAAAGCATGAGGCTGTCGAGTTAAGGGACGGAGACGGACGTTACGGGGGTAAGGGCGTTCGCAGAGCCGTAGTCAATGTCAAAGAAAAGATAGCTCCCGAAATAATAGGGATCGATCCTGGCGAACAGGCGCTTATAGATAATATAATGATCGAATTGGATGGTACCCCAAACAAAAGCAACCTGGGAGCGAACGCAATCCTAGCCGTTTCCATGGCTGTGGCGAGGTTGGCAGCTATGGAAAGGGAACTTCCGCTGTGGAGATATATTGGCGGATTGGGCCCCTTCCTTTTGCCCACTCCGATGATGAACGTTATAAACGGAGGAGCTCATGCCGATAACAATCTGGATGTACAGGAATTCATGATAGTGCCCCATGGTGCGGAAAGTTTTGGCGAAGCTCTTAGAATGGGGACGGAGGTTTATCACTCTTTAAAGAAGCTGCTGAAGAACAAAGGTAAAAATACATCCGTAGGCGACGAGGGGGGGTTTGCGCCCGATTTGGCCGGTGCTGAGGAAGCCTTAGAGGTTTTGGTCGAAGCCATTGCCGGCTGCGGGTATAAGCCGGGAGAAGATATTAGTTTAGCATTGGACGTGGCTGCCTCCGAGCTTTACGACGATGGTCTTTATCGCTTTAAGGGGGAGGGAAAGGATTATAACCCCGAACAGTTAGTTGAGTATTACTTGAAATTGTGCCGAAATTATCCCTTCGTCGTGTCCATAGAGGATGGCATGGCGGAAGACGATTTCGAGGGCTGGAAGATGTTGACCCAGGCCCTCGGCGGCGAAATACAGTTGGTGGGCGATGATATATTCGTTACCAATCCAAAGAGGCTTGCTGTGGGTATTGAGGAAGGAATGGCCAATGCAGTGCTCGTAAAGCTCAATCAAATAGGGACATTGACCGAAACTCTCGAAGTAATAGACATGGCAGTCAGGAATTCCTATTCAGCAATAATATCCCACAGATCTGGCGAGACGGACGATCCTTTCATCAGCGATCTGTCAGTTTCCGTTGGCGTGGGACAAATAAAGACAGGGGCACCTGCTCGTGTAGATAGAGTGGCTAAATATAATCAGCTTTTAAGGATCGCAGAAGATTTGGGCGATCTTGCGTTGTTTGCCGGGCTAAAAACCTTTAGAGGAAGGAAGGCAGAGAGATGAGAATAGCCGAGCCAACAGTTGAGAGATTGGTGCAATATATTCGTTATCTCGAGCGTTGTAGAGAAGCTGGGAAAAGGGTAATTTCTTCCCAAGAGATCGGCGACGGTCTCGGTATCAAGGCAAGCCAAGTCCGAAAAGATCTGTCCTATTTTGGAGAAATAGGGAAAAGAGGCGTAGGCTATAATGTAGAGAAGTTATATGGCCATCTTAATACAATTTTCGCCCCACCGAAGACCTGGAAAATAGCCATGATAGGCATTGGAAACCTGGGGGAGGCTTTGTTGGGCTATAAAGCCTTCGAGAGCGATAAGTTTCGAATTGTTGCGCTATTTGACATAGATCCGGCCAAAATAGGCCGCAAAATACACGGCATTCCCTGTTATGACGTCGTGGATATGCCTCAAGTGTTAAACGATGAAGGCGTAGAAGTTTTAATCATAACCACGCCTTCTTCGGCAGCCCAGGATGTCGTCGATAAGGCGACCGAAAGCGTTCCTATTAAGGGGATACTCAACTTTGCGCCGACCACTTTGGTTGTGCCGGAGCATATTATACTTTACAATGTCGATATATTTGTAGAACTCGAGAAATTGCTTTTTTATATAAAGCTGAAAGAAATGGGAGGAAATATTTGGGGTTAAAAGAACTTTTGCAATTGTTGCGAGATATTTATTAACTTAGATGTAAATTTAATTAATTTTTTATTAATATAGGAGGGATTTCCTTGAACGGACAAGCTGGATTGTTGGGTATGATGTGGCCGCTGTTGCTATTTATTGTGATATTTTATTTTTTACTAATAAGACCGCAAAAGAAGCGCCAAAAGCAGCACCAGGATATGTTAAATTCCATCAAGCGCGGAGATCAGGTCGTCACGGCAGGAGGCATCTTCGGTACGGTGCGAGACGTTAAAGACGATAGCTTCATCATTGAAATCAGCGACGGAGTAAAAATAAGGGTGTTGAAGAATGCCATAACAATGAAACGTGGCGGCGGAGAAGCAGGAGAGGCGACGGTAGGATAAAAAATAATAAAATATGCAATTCGATAGATAGGACGCGATGTTTTTCTAGCGAAATTATATTAGTTGCTGCTTTTTCATTTAGGAGGTAGAAATCAATTGCCCAGACATGAACGCTGGAAAATAATACTGATCCTGGTTATTCTGATCGCATCTGTTTTAGCTATATATCCTCCGGACGAAAAAATAAAGCTGGGTTTGGATCTCAAGGGCGGGGTTCATATACTGCTACAGGCCAAGGGAACGCCGGATAACCCGATCACAGGCGATAGCATCGAACGCCTGATAGCCGTGATGAGAAATCGAATCGATCAGTATGGTGTGGCTGAACCCGTCATTCAGCGAGAGGGCGGCGATCGAGTAGTTGTCGAACTGCCCGGACTGGATGACCCCGAAGCCGCCATCGAACTGATCGGGAAGACGGCAATGCTTGAGTTTAGACCTGTAGTGGATGTAACGCCAGCAATACCGAGAGAGCCCGAAAGGCAAAACTACGACACTGATGAGGAATATCAATCTGCATTAAAGAGGTGGCAGGAGTATCGCGATCAATCCCTTTCCCTGGAAGAGGAGTTGCGGGCTCGCAGCCAAAGCGATCCTTCTTTTACGGTTGCAAGGGGAGAGGATGGGAGGATCTATTTATTAGGTCCTGCCGAGGTTACTGGCAAGCATTTGACGGATGCCAGAGTAGCCTTCGATAATTTGGGAAGACCTGTGGTGACTCTCAAATTTAACAGGGAGGGTACGAACCTTTTTGACGAACTTTCCAGCGAAAACATAGGCAAGCAAGTAGCCATCCTCCTCGATGGAGCTGTCATATCTGCGCCTGTGGTACAGGAGAGGATAAGTGCTGGAGAGGCGCAGATCAGCGGCAGGTTTACCACTGACGAAGCCCAAAGACTTGCCATAATGCTTCGAGCAGGAGCATTACCTGTAACGGTAGAGATCCTGGAGACGAGGTCAATAGGGCCTACGTTGGGCGCAGATTCCATCAGATCGGGGGTAAAGGCAGGTCTTATCGGGGCTGCTTTGATCTTCGTATTTATAATCATATATTACTCTGCAATAGGGTTAGTGGCTGATATCTCTTTGGTGATGACCATACTGTTGTTGCTTGCAGGTTTGGCCAGTTTCAAGGCAACCCTAACCTTGCCTGGAATAGCCGGGATAATCCTTACCATTGGTATGTCCGTAGATGGAAATATATTGATATATGAACGAATAAAGGAAGAACTGAGGAGCGGAAAGACCGTCATGGCGTCGGTCGATGCCGGCTTTAGAAAGGCCTTTATCACAATAATTGACGCTAATTTGACTACACTCTTCGCGGCCGTCTTCCTTTTCTATTACGGCACAGGACCAATCAGGGGATTTGCTGTTACCTTGAGCATAGGTATTCTGGCGAGTGTTTTTTGTGCCGTCTTCGTAACCAGGGTTTTGCTGCGAATCCTCATCTCTAAGCGGAAAAAACTATTGTTCCCCGCTTTTAAGGAGAGATCCTAATGTTCATTAAGTTGAAGTCGGACTTTAATTTTATGAAATACCGAAAAATCGCTCTTGGACTCAGTTTGTGCCTGATAATTTCAAGCCTAATTTTACTGGCGACAAGGGGTTTAAATTTCGGCATAGACTTTGCCGGTGGAATGCTTTTTCAGCTGGAGTTCGATTCTCCCCTATCTGTTTCGGAGATCAGAACTTCTTTGGAGAGGGCCGGTTTCGGTGGGGCTGTCATACAGCCCTATAGCGATAGAGGCGTTTTGATCCGCGTAAAAAGCGACAGGGAGGGTGACCAAAAGAAAGTTTTGGACTCTCTGAGGAGTAGTGCGGGCAAAGACTTCAGGGTGCTGCGGGCAGAAATGGTCGGCCCAGTCGTGGGAAGTCAATTGCGCAAGAGCGCAGCACTTGCGACCGTCTTCGCCCTCCTTGCCATGCTTGCTTACATCACAATAAGGTTTAGGTTGAGGTTTGCGGTAGGCGCAGTCATCGCCCTCGTTCACGACGTGATCATTACGCTGGGCATTTTCAGCTTGACCTTTCAGGAGATATCCATGCCCTTTATTGCCGGCATGCTTACCCTTGTAGGTTATTCCATCAACGATACAATAGTCGTATTTGACAGGGTTAGGGAGAATTTAAAAAACCCCAAGGGGATGGCTTTTGTCGATCTCTTCAACAGCTCGATCAATCAGGTTTTATCGCGGACTATCAATACGTCTTTGACGACCTTTTTCCCCGTCTTGGCTCTTTTTTTGTGGGGCGGTAAAGCTATATCAGATTTCTCAATGGCGCTATTGGTTGGAATTGTAGTTGGCACTTACAGCTCTATATATATAGCAGGAACGGTTGTTGTCGAGTGGAACATGAGGTCGCGCGGTAAAGTCCTGTCGCAGGGGCGTTAAGTTCTTGAGTTTCAGGCTCTCGGGCAATCGGTCGCATAAAAGTTGGTTAGGCACGAATTTTCACCACAGTTGTTTAAATTATATTTTGGGTTAGAATTAAAATTGATATAAATGCTAACAATATAAAAAAGGGGGTCGTCCTATATGGATTCGGTAATTCAGTTGATTTTGGGAGGATTTGGCGTTAGCGACGACCTTGTATCTCTATGTAAGTCTTATATGAGCACACTGGTTGAAGAGGGCGCCATGGAACAGTGGGCCATGGATAGGGTTATAGGACAGCTCGAGGAAGAGCTTGCAAGAAGACGTGAGGCGTTGATCCAGGGGTTTAAAAGCGAGATGGAGAAATTTCTCTCCTTTTTGCCCTTGGTTACAATAGAGCAATTTAAAGCATTAGAGGCAAGGGTGAAAGCTTTGGAGGAAAGAGAAAACACTTGCAATTAGGGTCGTGCTAGCTTAAAGGAGGCGTTTTCGATGGTTATGAGTTTAACGGATCGACTAAAGGGAATGGTTTCGATTGCCCTCTTGAACCAGGTCGTCAAGTTGGTGGAAGAGGGCAACGACGAAAAGCTAGCTTCGCTGTTCGATACGATTTCTCGTTTGGCACCGGCAAAATTTCAACGGGAAACTTTCAGGGAAATGGCACAAATGGCCAGAGAAAACCATCCCTTTGTTGGCGTATTTAGAAGGGTATTCCAGGAGCTTCATCCTAACTGTCGAAAGAAGCTCATCGTGAACCTTATAGTTAATTTCATGGTCCTCTCTCGCGGCATAAGAGACAGAAAGATGAGAGAGCTTGATATACACATACCCAATTTTATGGTGATCAGCCCGACTATGAGGTGTAATCTGAAATGCAAAGGTTGTTACGCCGGATCCTATGACACGTCGACCGATTTGACTGCCGGGGAAATTGATGACCTGATAACGCAGGCCAAGGAATTGGGAATGTACTTCTTCACTATATCCGGAGGAGAGCCCTTTACGAGGAAGGACCTTTTTGATATATGGGCAAAGCATGATGACTGCTATTTTCAAGTATATACCAACGGGACGTTGATTACGGATGAGGTTGCAGATAAATTGGTGGAGCTCGGGAATGTGGCCCCTATGATCTCCATCGAAGGAACGCCGGAGGAGACAGAATACAGACGAGGTCAGGGAATGTACGGCAAGATCATAGAGACCTACAGAAGGCTTAGGAGGAAGGGTGTACTTTACGGCTTCAGTGCGACATGTACACGTTCCAGCGCTTCTTATATTTCCAGCGACGAGTTCATCGAGCGCATGCTCGAAGAGGGTTGTAAGGTTGGTTGGTTCTTCCAATATATCCCAACCGGTCTCAATCCGGATCTCTCTTATATGGCAACACCAGAGCAGCGAGCTCACCTTAAGAAAAAAGTTGAAGAGTGGAGATCGAAGTACCCCATATTTTTGGGCGACTTCTGGAACGACGGCCCCTATGTCGATGGCTGCATTGCCGCCGGTTTTCGTTACCTGCACGTGATATCTAACGGGGATGTCGAGCCCTGCGTATTCTGTCATTTTGCCGTAGACAACATAAGGGAGAAAAGCCTCGTTGAGGTGCTGTCTAGTCCTTTCTTCGAGGCGATACGTTCGAGGCAACCTTACGATGATGATAATTTACTCAGACCATGCCTTATCATAGACCACCCGGCAGTGCTGAGGGAATTGGTCATAAAGTACGGAGCACATCCCACGCATCCCGGGGCCGACAAGCTTCTCGATGAGCTTGCTTCTGGATTGGACGAATATGCCAGAAGGATGAAGGAGATTTACGATCCGATTTGGGAGGAAAGAGAACGCCAAAAGTACCTTAAAAACCTTGAAAAGGAGGATAACCCCGATATTAAGGGAAGGTATGAGAAAAGATGCGTTAATTGCGGCACAAAGGGCGAGAGGTAAATTTTATGGACTGAAGGTGGGGCTTTCATGAAAAGTTATGTTGTGGCTCTTGCACTTGGAATGTTGTTGGCAGCCTTCTACGCTGTCCAAAATAGCGGAACCGTGATCGTAAAATTTCTGACGTGGCAATGGTCTCTTCATCAAGGCATATGGGAAGTGTTGGTCTTTGCTGCCGGTGCCGTTTTGATGTGGATAACTTCTTTATTTGCTCAGTTAGAATATAAGAACAGATACAAAAGCGACACAAAAGAGCTTAAAAGGCGCATTGCAGAACTGGAAGACGAAAAGCGGTCCCTTTTGAACGCCCTGCAACGAGAAGGCAATGCCGGTTCGCGAGAGGTCTTCCCCCAGGGAGAATACGCTGCAAATGAAGGGGTAGAAGCTGAGAAGTGATTCCCTTACAAGATAACGTGCGTCTTCGTATTTGGGGGATAGAGGATGCTCCGCGCGAATTGGTAGACTCGTTGCAGTGTCATGAGCTAACGGCCTTAACTTTGCGAATTAAATATGGTGACCGCCTGGATATCTCAAAGGCTCGGGCATGGTTGCGCCCGAGCCTAAATTCGTTATTGGCTAATCTTTTCCTTTGTGAGGGAGGGGAGGCAGTTTTTCCAACTTTAAGAGCACTGCCAAAGGGCAGCAAGGTTGCTCTTTACGGGGACTACGATGTGGATGGGGTGGCCTCTGCATTGCTTGCCAGCGAATTTGCCCGTGAAAAGGGATGGCATGTTCGATATTATCTCCCCCATAGGCTAAAAGACGGATATGGTTTAAATCCTAATGTCGTTAAAGTAATAGCGCGTATGGGTTTTGATCTTCTGATCGTTACCGACTGCGGAAGCAAAAATGAGAAGGAAATCGCTCTTGCCCTCGATATGGGATTGAAAGTGGCGGTGTTCGATCATCATCTTGTTGACAAAATTTGCCATCGTGAATGTATAATTAATCCTCACATAGGGGGAGATGAAGAAGCGAGGAAGCTGTCTGCCGCAGGAGTTTTGTGGTGTTGGCTGTGGCAAAGCGGCCTTGTGTCGCAGGATTGGTTGTTGGACAGATTGGATATAGTCTCCCTATCAGTAGTTGGCGATTCAATGCCCCTTGGCCTGCTGAATAGAGCCCTCGTGAGGGAAGGTCTTAAACGGTTAGAGACGACTCAAAGGCCGGGCTTGAGATATCTATTCGACAAACTTTCTATAATATATCCTATCGATGAAAATCAGTTAGCGATGAAGCTAAATCCATGTTTAAATTCGGCAGGAAGGATTTCCCTTGCAGAGACGGCTCTGAAGGCGCTCGAACATTCCAGGGAGAGCATCAAGGCTGCCCTGGAACTTGTGAATTTAAACTATCAGCGCAAAAAGCTGAGCGGCGAGCTGTACAACCAGGCTACTACGGGATTGCGTGATGGGCGTTTCAAATTCGTTGTGGATTCAGCTCATTGGCCTTTAGGGCTTTTGAGCAGTGTGGCGAGCAGATTGTGCTATGAGTTCAACAGGCCTATAGTTTTGGCTGCGCAGCACGGCGGAAATGTGAGAGCTTCTTTGAGGGTGCCGGAGGGTTTAAACGCTATAGAAGTATTGGAAAAGATATCCTCCCATTTAAAGAGTTGGGGAGGCCATAAGGGTGCGGCAGGCTTCAGTGTCGATGCGAAAGGATGGCATGAGGTAAAGAAAAAGCTCGAGGAAAGCCTGTCAAAATGCTGTTTACTCGAGAGCGTCTCGGAATACGAGGACGCAATATCGTTTGAGCCTAAGATGTGGGATTTGCATCTATGGGAGCGATTTAGGGAGCTTGCCCCCTTCGGCGAGGGCAACGAGATGCCCTACTTCTTTATAAGCCATCAATTTGATGATGTAATGAAACCTCTAAGAGGAGGGAGTCATTATCGTCTTTTGACAAGAAGTGGCGAAGTATTGATATTTAATTTTAGTGAAGCAGAAAAGTACAAAGGCAGAATCAAAGGGTGGCTGTACCGCCCCTTCGTCGATGCCTTTGGGGGAAAGCTTAAGTTGTCCATGAAAGCAGAAAAAGCAGTCATATGAATTGTCAGGGGAGTAGCTAAATGAATGAAGGTAGCGAAAGTCGCATGATGTACGGCTACCAGTGGAGCGGAATGCAGAGTCCCTCATCCCAGGGGATGGATAAGGCCCTACGGATTTTGCGCGATAGCTTCATGGGTCGCATCCCTGAAGAGAGCAGGACGACTGCCGTAAGTTTAGCTTGGCAGGAGCTTTGGAGTAAGGCGGCGAAATACCTGGATAAGAACGAATTAAAGCTCCTGGGGGAAGCTTTTGTGTATGCCGCTAACAAGCATAAGAACCAAAAAAGGGCTACGGGGGAACCTTACGTGGTGCACGCCCTCTCGGTGGCCGGTATACTTTCCGATGTCAATATAGATGTTGAAACTCTTGTAGCCGCGCTCTTGCATGATGTCATTGAAGATACCGATTCTACTTTCGAGGAAGTTAAGGCTAAATTCGGCACGAACGTTGCAGTGCTTGTCGATGGGGTAACAAAACTTGGAAACATCGACTTTAAGACCGTAGAGGACTATCAGGCTGAGAATTTGCGCAAGATGTTTTTAGTGATGGCCAAAGACATTCGGGTCGTGCTAATCAAATTGGCCGACCGCCTTCATAACATGCGTACAATACAGGTGTTGAGAAGGGAGAAGCAACTTCGCATTGCCAGGGAAACCCTTGAAATATACGCGCCTCTTGCTCATAGGCTCGGCATCTATCATATGAAACGTGAGCTCGAGGATTTGGCCTTTAAAGTCTTGGAACCGGACATGTATTATGAGATTAGGCGGAGGGTAAGAAAGAAACTTCCCGAAAGGGAAGCCATTATAAAAGAAGCTATAGACACCTTATCCAAAAAATTGGATGAAGGGGGAATAAGGGCCTTCATTACAGGGAGGGCAAAGCACTTTTACAGCATTTACGAAAAGATGAAGCGTAAGAATCTAACAATAGAGCAGATGTACGATCTCCTGGCTTTAAGGGTTATCACAAATTCTGTCGTGGATTGCTACCAGGTTTTGGGCATTGTCCATACCATATGGAAACCTATTCCCGGCCAGTTCGACGATTACATTGCAAATCCTAAAAGCAACATGTATCAATCTTTGCATACCACAGTGGTGGGACCAAGCGGAGAACCCCTGGAAGTACAAATCAGGACCTGGGATATGCATTGGATAGCGGAGTACGGCATTGCTGCCCATTGGAGATACAAGGAAGGTCAGATAAAGCCAGACGACCTGGATACCAAGTTAACGTGGATAAGACAAGTCCTGGAAACGCAGCTAGATTCTTCGGAACCTTCCGAATTCCTGGAAAACTTGAAGGCAGATGTGCTATCGACAGAGGTCTTCGTCTTTACTCCCAAGGGCGATGTGATATCTCTGCCCAAGGGCGCAACTCCTCTGGACTTCGCCTATAATATTCACACCGAGATTGGAAACAAGTGCGTAGGCGCCATGGTGAATGGCCGTATAGTTCCCTTGAGCTACGAGTTAAAAAACGGGGATATAATTAGAATTCTTACATCTCCGCAGGGACACCCTTCCAGAGACTGGTTGAGCATTGTAAGCACAGGGCGGGCCCGATCGAAGATAAGAGCCTATTTCAGGGCAATGGAGCAGACCGAGAAAAAAGAAAGGCTGGAAAGAGGGCGGGATCTGCTGCTGACTGAAATTTCAAAGCATGAAGAATTTAAAGGCTTGGATTTGGAGTCCTCTTCCAGTACTTTGAATAAAGTGGCAAGGGATTTTGGCCTGTCAAATAAAGAAGAGCTTTTCGTCGCTATAGGAGAGGGGAGTATTTCGCCCTCCTCTGTGGTGTCTAAGCTTATCGACTCGGAACTTGCAAGGTCTAAGGGTGCGACAAAGGCAATGGGACAACCAAAAACGAAGGAGACGGACTCGGAGATCCTAGTTGAAGGGGCCGGAGGAGTGATGGTCTCGCTGGCCCACTGCTGTTGTCCAGTCCCGGGAGATCAAATTGTTGGTTATGTTACGACAACCAGAGGGATAACAGTGCACAGATCCGATTGTCCGAATTTGCTGAGAACATCGGATGGTCGAAGGGTTGAGGTCTCCTGGGGGCAGAAGACCAAGGCCTTTTACTCTACTCGCCTCAGGCTGGAGGCTGTCGACAGGCCAGGCTTGTTTGCCGATGTTACGCAAGCGATAAACGCAGCCGAGGGAAGCATTCTATCCATAAGCGCCCATGTTGTCGATAAGAACAGGGCCAGAATGAACATGGAGATATTGGTCAAAGACGTAGAACAGCTTTACCGAATAATGGCGCGCATCAATTCGATCGAAGGTGTGCTCATGGTCGTTAGGGGGTAAGTATATGCGAGTCGTTTTGCAGAAAGTGCTCTGGGCCAAGGTCGAGGTCGGAGGTGAAATGCTGGGGGAAATAGGCCCCGGTTTGTGCCTTTTGGTTGGCGTATCTCGAGAGGATACCTTGGAAGATGTGAGGTTTATGGCGAATAAAATACCGAATCTGAGGGTTTTTTCTGATGACGAGGGCAAGCTCAACCTTTCCTTAATGGATGTTAAGGGGTCCATTTTGGCCGTTTCTCAGTTTACCCTTTTTGGAGATTGTAGCAAAGGAAGAAGGCCCTCCTTTTTGGGCGCTGCGCCACCCGATATGGCCAATCGACTTTTTGAGGAGTTTTTGGATGAATTGAGGAGAAGCGAGATCGATGTCCAAACGGGGCGTTTTCAGACCCACATGAAGGTGAGTCTGTGCAACGACGGCCCGGTTACATTGATAATAGACAGCAAAGAGGTGTTGAATAAATGAAGGTCATGCGATTTCCCTTAGGAGCTCTGTTTGCGAACGGATATTTAGTATACGATCAAGACGGCAATGCCTTTTTCGTGGATCCCGGCGGAGACCCCGATGATGTCATTGCTGTCATCGAGGGCAATTCGCTTGAATTGAAGATTATTCTTTTGACCCACGGCCACGTGGATCATATAGCCGGGGTCAAGGCTCTGCAGGATCGCTACGATTGTCCAGTAGCGGTGCATGAAGACGACTTCGGCATGTTGGCCAATCCAATGAAGAACCTTTCTCAATTTGCCGGTGAAAGTGTGAAAGTGGATGGCAGGGTGAAACCCTTGTCCGACGGGGAGTCGATAAATATAGGCTCGATTTTAATAAGGGTTATACATACCCCTGGCCATACTCCGGGAAGCGTCTGCTATCGAGCAAGCCATGAGGGCGAAGAGGTTCTTTTTTCGGGAGATACCATTTTTGCCCTTAGCGTTGGAAGGACTGATTTGCCCGGAGGGGATTTTGCCGCCCTTGAGTCATCGTTGAGAAAATTGGATTATCTTCCCGATGATCTGAAGGTCCTTCCGGGACACGGACCGGAGACGACGCTGGGCAGAGAAAGGCGAGAAAATCCTTTCTGGCCGAGAAAGCGCGATGTGCGCTAAATTGGCCTTTACATCTATTGCCATTATAATTCAGCGTTTTTGGAGATCGAGAAGGAGGTCTAAATTCCTTGTTTAGGTTTTTGTCGGGATTATTCGCTAGAGATATGGGAATTGATTTGGGAACGGCCAATGTGGTAGTTTATCAGAAAGGCAAAGGAATAGTGGTTGACGAACCCTCTGTTGTGGCCTACCGTAAATCTTTGAATTCCAAGGATGAGATAATTGCCATCGGGAAGAGGGCAAAGGAAATGATCGGCAAGACCCCCCAGAGTATTGTTACTTTAAGACCTCTTAAGCATGGCGTTATCGCTAACTTCGATGTTACTGAAGCGATGTTGCAATATTATATAAGAAAGATCAACGGAGACAGGCGTCTATTTGCCCATCCGAGAGTGGTGGTGAGCGTGCCTGCCTGCGTTACCGAGGTGGAAAGAAAAGCTGTAATAGATGCCTGTCTAGGTGGGGGAGCAAAAGAAGCTTATATCATAGAAGAGCCCCTAGCGGCTGCTTTGGGTGCGGGGCTTCCCATTCATGAACCGAAGGGGTCTATGGTGATCAACATAGGAGGAGGCACTACAGAGGTAGCTGTTCTCTCTTTGGGCGGTATTGTGGAAAGCTCTTCCCTCAGGGTGGCAGGGGACGATATTGATGAGGCAATTATTGAGTTGCTCCGACAAAGCTTCAAGATGTGCATCGGAGAAGCTACCGCTGAGGAAATAAAGATCGCCTTGGGATCTGCCTGCCCGCTGGATGAGGAGCCTTCGACCGAGGTTAGGGGGCGTGATTTGAGCAACGGATTGCCCAAGAGCCTGACCATTACCTCATCCGACGTTCGCGTAGCCTTAGAGCCGATGATCAAAAGAATAGAAGAGACGGTTCGGGAGACGCTTGAAAGAACATCTCCGGAGCTCGTTAGGGATATCGTCGAACGGGGCATAATTTTAACCGGAGGCGGAGCTATGTTAAAGGGATTGCCCAAGCGTTTATCTTCGTCTCTTAACATCCCCGTCATGTGCGCCGATCAACCTCTTTATGCCGTAGCCATAGGCATAGGGAAGGTTTTGTCAGAACTGGAGAGGATGAAACGGATTTTAATATCAGTTTAGCTAATGCTTCCGATGGCTATATTTTATTATTTTAAACAAGAGGTGCTGCTTCCCGATGCGAGATCGGAAGAGGGTTGAATTTTGGCAAGTCGGCATCTCCTTAATCGCTTTTTCCATGGTGCTAATGGCAGTAGTCGGTCATCAATCGGGTTTTGATGTAAGAATGAGAAGCTTCATTTATAAAGGTCTGAGGCACCTTGAATTGCCTGCCCTGGCCCTTCGAGAGGGCATAAATAGGGCGTTAGTTCTTAGCCGAGATAAGGGGATGTTTTTAGAAAAGATAGATTCATTGCAAAAGGAAAATGTTGCCCTGCGAATGGAATTAAACAGGGTTAAGGAGTTTTATGGATCAGAAGGTTATGAAGCCTCCCCCTATTTAGCGGCAGAGGGGGTTAATTTCTTGAATGCGACAGTAATTTACCGACACCCCGGATGGTGGTGGAGATATTTGACCATCGATAAAGGCCGAGATGACGGCCTAAAGAGAGGCATGCCGGTGTTGAGTGGCGAAAACGTCGTAGGAAGAGTTTTCATAGTAGAAGATGCGACGGCTGTTGTCGAGTTGGTGACGTCGCCCGACCTTAGGATCCCCGTTATCGTAGAAGACACGAGGGATATCGGCGTCCTTTCGGGAGATGGGAAAGGGAACATGTCCTTATTTTATATGCCCAGGAAAGCTCCTCTGCAAAGGGGCATGAAAATAGCTACGGCCTTTGCCGTGGGCAATTTCTACCCCGGATTGTTGGTGGGTACTGTAGATGGTCCGGAAGAAGATTTTGTCGAGGGAGATTTTGTTACATACAAAGTAAAGCCCGATATAGATTTCTCTCGCCTTCGAAGAGTCAGGATTTTGGAGGTAAGGTGAAGTGTCCTTCCTTTGGTTCGCCTCTATTGTCACTTGGCTTGTCCAGGATTTTTTTCAAGTCCTGGCTAATCCCTTTTCGGGAATTCCGGATTTCTACGTTTTAACCTTAGGGATGCTTCTTGTCAGCAATAGAGAGGGAAAGGAGATTCATCTTTTGGTTGCCGCATTTGTCGGTGGACTCCTCTGGGATCTGCGGTGGGGAAGCCCTCTAGGCTTTAGCTCCCTTTTCTACGTTTCCGCTATACTGGCAGTCAAGTTGATCTGGGGGGCGATTTCTCAAACAGCGAGAACACGTCTTTCTGCGACGCTTCTCGTTCTTGGTTCCCATATTTGTATTTCTATAGCGGAAGGATTTATATTCGATGCCCCAATTTTGCATGTAGGCCTTGCTTTTGTGGTAAAGCAAGCTGGCGCTTTTCTTTTTTGTATCCTTATGAATGCATATATATTTCATCGGGAGATGGACTAATTGAAACGCCTCGATCTTCCTTTGACGATCGATAAACGCCTTTTGTACTGTATTTATTTTGCATTTGCTATATTGGCTTTTTTGACGATCGCTCTGTTCGTCTTTCAGGTGATGCATGGTGACGATTATGTCAGATTGGCTACGGAAAACAGGCTCAGAGTGATCAGGCTCTCCCCTCAGAGGGGGACTATTTTCGATGCTAACCAAATCCCTCTAGCCGTAAGCATCAGCACTTTTTCCATTCAAGGGTACCCTCTCTCCATGCAGAGCGAGGAAACCATACAACGGATCGCATCCTTCCTTGGAAAGCACGGGATCGTAAAAAGGCCTGAGGATCTCAAAGAAACATTGAAGAGCCAATATACGGTCCCCTACAGGTCGGTGACATTGGTCAATAACCTTACCCTGGCGCAAATGGCAACGATAGTGGCGGACCCTGAATTTCCCCAGGAGCTGGTGCCCGTCTCTCAGTGGCGTCGCGTATATCCTGCAGGGGAGGTCATGGCTCATGTCGTTGGCTATGTGGGCAGCATTAACAAAGAGGAGCTTAAAAGATACGGCAGCAGAGGCTATCAGGGCGGCGATGAGATAGGCAAATCTGGGGTTGAGGCGAAGTTCGAACACCTTTTACGCGGTAATTTTGGCGGGGAGGCCATAGAGGTGGATGCCAGGGGAAGGCTGGTTCGTAAGTTAGATTTCAAACCCTCCGAACCCGGTAAGGATGTTGTTCTTACGCTGGATTTAATTGCCCAGCAAAAGGTCTCTGAATTGATGAAAGGAAAGAAGGGGGGCGTCATAGTTATGGATGTACAGCGTGGCGATGTAGTGGTGCTTTATTCTTCTCCTTCTTATGATCCCAATCCCTTGGCATGGGGCTTAAGGGATTTTGAGTGGAGGGCCTTGACCAAAGATCTCTCTTACCCCATGATGAATAGGGTAATAGGAGGCCTTTATTCGCCCGCCTCGACTTTTAAAATCGTCGCTGCGATTGCCGGGCTGGCAGAAGGCGTCATTACACCGAAAACAACTTTCTATTGCCCCGGCTATTTGGAGGTGGGCAACAGGAAATTTCGTTGCGTAAGGCCGCATGGCAGGGAAGATATAGTTGGCGCCTTGAGGGATTCCTGTAATGTTTTTTTCTTCCAGCTCGGTTTAAAACTTGGTGTGGACGTGTTATCCGATTGGGCTTACAGGTTGGGCTTCGGCCGGCCGACGGGTATCTCTCTGCCGGGCGAGGCGACGGGAAATTTGGCGGGTCGTAAGTGGAAAAAGGACACTTTCGGCGAAAGTTGGTACCTTGGAGATACTGCCAATTACGTAATAGGACAGGGTTTTTTGCTCGTAACCCCAATTCAGCTTGCAAGGGCCTATGCCGCTGTGGCAAATGGAGGGTTCTTGCCCAGGCCCAGGTTGATCGAAGCAGAAGGCCTAGATGGCGAAGAGATATCGATAGACGATAAGGTTTTAAGCGTTATAAGAAAAGGCCTGGAAGAGGTGGTCAAATCCGGAACGGGGCGGGCTGCCGGGGCGTATGGTGTCAAAGTCGCTGGCAAAACGGGAACGGCGCAAACTTCACGAGGTAAAAACGACGCCCTCTTCGTGGGTTATGCTCCTGCGGATTCTCCGAAGTACGTCATTGTGGTTTTATTAGAAGAGGGAGAATCCGGAGGAAGGGCAGTGGCGCCCCTGGCGGGCGAAATATTGGCCTATTTGCTAAAAGAGAGAGGGGAATAACATATGGGGTCGCATATCCTCCTAAAGGGCACCAGGGAAGGCATACGCTGTATTTTTCCCGAAGATAAAGATATAATTGGCGTTGAGCAGATGTGCGATGAGGTCGTAAGAGAGAGCGGCCATATTTTGCGAGACGGAACTTTGATCGTAGATTTGCAGGGACGGGAAAGCGACGAAGGCGAAATTGTCGCTATCTTGAAGAACCTCGTGTGGTCCTCCGGTGCAAGGGAAGTTGTCTGGATGTCCTACAATCCCAACGTAAGAAGGATCTTGAAGTCGGCAGGTTTTTGTATAGAAAATCGTCCAAGTTACGGAAGCGTCGGCGTAAGGGGTCTTTTTATATTTAAATCTCTGAGATCGGGGCAGAAGGTTGAACACGATAGCGATGTATTCATACTGGGCAACGTAAATGACGGCTCAGAGGTCTGGGCAGGCGGCAACATTTGGGTTTGGGGAAAACTGCAAGGCCTGGTTCATGCCGGCTGTCACGGGGACGAAGATGCCCATGTACTCGTCAAGGTCTTTGAGTCAAATCAGGTTAGAATAGGCAAGCTTTATAGCAGTATTGAGAAAGACTGCTCCTATTGGGGTAAACCCGTTTTAGTTTATGTGCAAGAAAATACGATCATTTTTAAGGAAATTCAATAGTTTACAGGGAGGCGGGGGCGTTGGTCGCTAGGACGATAGTAATAACATCTGGTAAAGGAGGGGTTGGCAAAACCACGACTACGGCTAATCTGGCCGTAGAGCTTGCAAAGATCGGCAAAAAGGTCGTTGCCATAGACGGAGATATCGGCTTGAGAAATCTGGACGTGGTAATGGGGCTCGAAAATAGAATAGTATATACTCTAGTGGATGTCATAGAAGGGGCATGTAGGTTAAATCAAGCCCTTGTCCGAGATAAAAGGATCGAAAATTTGTATATGCTTCCGGCGGCACAGACGAGAACGAAAGATGCCGTAACTTCAGAACAAATGTGCGAAATTTGCTCGATGTTGTCCGATGAATTCGACTTCATACTCATCGATAGTCCCGCCGGCATAGAAAGCGGGTTTAGGAACGCCGCAACTCCCGCGCAGGAAGCCCTCATCGTTACCACTCCCGAAGTTTCCGCAGTTAGGGACGCCGATCGCATCATAGGTCTGTTGGAGTCCATGGAAAAGAGGGGGATCTCTCTGGTGATAAATCGACTCTCCCCAAAAATGGTAAAAAGGGGCGATATGTTGGACATATCGGATGTCGTGGAGATACTGTCGATCAATCTGATCGGCATCGTCCCAGAAGACGAGGCTGTGATAACTTCCACCAACAGGGGAGAGCCTCTGACATTTCAGGCAGTCGGTCCTGCTGCCAGGGCATTCAGTAATCTGGCGAAACGCATATTGGGCGAAAAGGTTCCCTTCGATGAACTCGAGCATATGAACAACAAGGGCATATTGGGACGCGTCAAAAAGTTGTTTGGGGTGTAGTTTAAATTTTTTAACATGGATTTGGAGGCATGAGATATGGCTTTTTTGGATAGATGGTTTGGCAGAAACAAGACGAAGGATGAGGCAAAGGAACGCCTGCAGCTTGTCTTGATTCACGACAGGACCGATCTGGCCCCGGAACTTCTCGAGCAGCTCAGAACCGAGCTCATAAAAGTCATATGTAATTACTTGGAAGTAGACGATAAAAAAATTGAACTCGGGCTCGAAAGGGAAGATCGAACCGTAGCGCTCGTGGCTAATATACCTGTCAAAAACATCAAAAGATACATTCCTAACGCAAAGAACAAGTAAGGATAAATGGCGGAAAGCAGCAAATTAAAGCAGGTCTTTGCCTCTCTCGATCTGCCCCTTATTGCGGCAATTGCAATTTTATATGGTCTAGGGGTTATGACCATATACAGCGCAACTTACGGTCAGGGGCTGGGATATGTCGAAAGGCAGTTGATTAACGGCATCGTGGCTGCGATGGCAATGGTTGTCTTTTTCTTTATAGGTGTCAGGCGGTTCTTTGAATGGTCCTACCTGTTGTATGGGTTGCTCGTAATATCCCTGATCGCTCTTTTGTTCTTGGGCGATGCCACGAGAGGTTCCCACAGGTGGATCTATCTTGGAGGATTTGCTTTTCAGCCTTCCGAGATGGGAAAGCTCATATTATGCTTGGCTTTGGCCCGTTTTTTGGCATTGAAAAAAGACAAGTCCTTCTCGAATTTTTTAAAGGTTCTCGGACTCTCCGCTGCAAGCGGATTGTTTGTCCTATTGCAGCCCGATCTCGGTTCCTCGATCATATATGTCGTTATTACGATATCCTGCCTTTGGGTGTGGGGTTTGCCGAAGAAGTATTTCGCTGCCCTCGTTGGATCGTGTCTTGCGTGTATTCCGATTGGATGGCCTTTTTTGAGGGATTACCAGAAGCTTCGTATTTTGACCTTTTTAAACCCCAATATCGATCCCTTGGGAGCGGGGTATAACGTGATTCAGTCTCGAATTGCTGTCGGTTCCGGAGGTGTTTTCGGCAAGGGTTTTTTGAAGGGAACTCAAAGCAAACTGCAGTTTCTTCCCGAACCTCATACTGATTTTATATTCGGTGTTTTCGCCGAGGAATTCGGGTTTATCGGCGCTTTTCTGGTGTTTTGCCTTTATGCCTTCGTCATTTGGAGAATTCTTCTTGTAGGATTAAAGAGCAAGGATCTGAGGGTTAAGATTTTTGTCGGCGGATTTACGGGGTGGATATTATTTCATGTATTCGAAAGCGTGGGCATGAGCATGGGGTTATTACCGGTGACGGGCTTGGCGTTGCCCTTCATGAGTTATGGAGGAAGCTCGATCATTTCTTTAAGCTGCGGCTTTGGCCTTCTCCTAAGCGCATGCTTGGATTTTCCCAAAAGATACGAATAAAAGATAAGTTTGCGAGGAGATCAGATGGAGAATTTGTCTTTGGATTTGGAGTGGAATAAAGATTGGGATTATCTTACCAAGGTCAAAAGACCCTCCCGATACATTGGAGGAGAGTGGGGTCTTTTGCCCCCGAAAGATGATGAAGAAAATATCATTTCTCTCTGCCTTGCCTATCCCGATGTGTACGAGGTAGGGATGAGCTACCTAGGATATCAAATTTTGTATTTTTTGGTTAAATCCCTCGATTTTGCCGATGTTGACAGGGTTTATGCCCCCTGGCCCGATATGGAGAAAATGCTTGCGAAAGATGGAGTGCCATTGAGGTCTTTGGAGATGAAAAAACCCCTGAGGAATTTCGACCTATTGGGGTTTACATTACAGTACGAACTTAACGCAACTAACATCCTCACCATGCTTAACTTATCCTCTATTCCCCTTCGATCTGCCGATCGCGGGGATGAAGACCCCATAGTCATAGCAGGGGGACCCGGAGCCCTTGCGCCAATGCCCTACACCCCCTTTATCGACGTCTTTTGCATGGGTGACTGCGAAGAGCTGTTGGTGGATCTTTTATCTATCCTATATGAGCATCGATCTTTTGCCAGAGAGGAAAAGCTTAAATTGCTTTCCAAGATAGATGGGTGTCATGTTCCGCTCATGGTAGGGAGATCTGGCAGAGTCAAAAGAAGGATAATATCTTTGAAAGAGGCCTATGCCCCCGAAAGATTCATGGTTCCCTCCGATAAAATTGTTCATGATCGGGCATCAGTAGAGGTTTTCAGAGGTTGCACCAGGGGGTGCAGATTTTGCCAGGCCGGGATGATATACAGGCCCGTTCGCTACAGAGATCCGGAAAGGGTTTGCGAGCTGGCGAATAAGATCCTATCTCAAAGCGGTTACGAGGAATTGGGCCTGACATCGCTTTCTACCTGTGATTATCCCTGGCTTGAGGAGACTATGGATAGATTAGGTCCGCTGCTTTCCGAATACAGGGCTGCTTTAAGCCTTCCCAGCTTGCGGATGGATCCCAAAGCCATTGACGTGGCTTTGAAGCTTGAAGAGATGAAAAGAAGGGGTCTTACCTTTGCCCCCGAGGCAGGGAGTCAACGTTTGAGAAATGTGATCAACAAGGGAGTGACCGAAAAGGATATAGAAAACACCTTGAAGGCGGTCTTCGAAGCGGGATGGAGCAAGGTGAAGCTATATTTTATGATGGGCCTGCCAACCGAAACAGAGGAAGACCTCAGGGGCATAGTTGATATAATAGGAATGGCCCGTTTCCTGGGAAGGTCGTACAATAAAAGGACGTCGGTATCGGCTTCGATTGCCGGTTTTGTGCCGAAGGCTCACACGCCTTTTCAGTGGGAAGCACAGAACCGGATGGAAGAGTTAATGGATAAGGGGCTTTGGATTAAAAGGCAGTTTCGTCAGAAAAACGTCTCCGTGAGTTTTCACGAGCCTGCACAAAGTTTTATAGAAGCCGTTATAGCGAAAGGCGATGAAAAGGTGGCCGACGTAATAGAGAGGGCCTGGAAATACGGTGCGCGGTTTGACGGATGGGGCGATACTTTCGACTTATCTTTTTGGCTAAAGGCGTTCGAGGATTGCGGAGTTGATCCCTACCATAGTACGGCCAGGCAGATTCCCTACGAAGAAAGGCTCCCCTGGGATCACGTCGATGTAGGCGTAACGAAGGAATTTCTGTGGTCCGAGAGGGGAAAAGCCTTAAAGGGCGAAATAACGGGTGACTGCAGATGGAGCGGATGCAACGGATGTGGCCTCCGGGATGTTTGTTTCTCAGGTGATGTACGCCATGAGAGTTAGAATGCTCTACGAAAAAATGGGGCCCATATGTTTTGTCCCCCATGTCGAAATGCCCACCCTTCTGTCGAGATCCTTAAGGCGGTCAGGAATAAGGCAGATTTTTACGGAAGGCATGTCGCCCCATCCTAAGATAAGTTTGGGTCCTCCTTTGCCCGTGGGGGTCTTTTCTCTATGCGAAGTGGCTGATATTTGGGTAGAAAATTGGAGAGCAGAAGATCTCGAGGCTTTGAATGAAAAACTGCCCCGGGGTTTGATGGCAAAAAAGGCTGTCCCGACAGAGGGCTTGTCTTTGAGCAAATCCTGCGATAAAGCCCAATATCTTTTGCAATTTAAAAGCAAAGAAAAAGGGAGCGATGCCTGCTTCCTTTTGCAAAACCATGTCCCCGGGGTCGAGATTTTGACGCTTTGCGGAAAAGAAGTAGAAGCCATAACCGGCAATCCTTATCAAATAAGCCCAACGCTTTTCGTAAAAGCCCTTTCAAAGGGCGGAGTGATCTCCTCCTGGGAGGACATAAGGATAGTCAGAACAAAACTAGGAAAAAACGAAGAGGGAAAGATACTTCCCCTCTTGTAATAAATTGCTGTTTAGGGGGTAACGCTTTTGAATGACGACGATAAATGGATCATAGCAAATGTCATCGATCCGGAAGAATCTCGCGTTGCCATTTTGGAAGGAGGGCGTCTGGTAGAGCTTTTTGCCGAAAGGATGTGGGAAAGGCAGAGAGCGGGAGAGATATATAAGGCCAGGATAGATAATATACTTCCAGGGATGAATGCGGCCTTTGTAAATTTAGGTGAAGGGCGAAACGCCTTTTTATATCTCGACGACGCTAAGAATGCCGAAATAAAGCCAAACGGAGAGATAATCGTTCAGGTTACCAAGGTAGCCAGGAAGGGGAAGGGGCCGCGAGTAACGGCTCGCATTTCCTTGCCGGGAAGGTATGTGGTTTTGCTTCCCGGAGCTAGCGACATCGGCGTTTCCAGGCGTATCGACGAATCGGGAGAAAAGGAGCGGTTGAAGGGCATCGCAAGAGAATTGGTTCCCGATGGTTTTGGCGTCATCGTGCGTACAGTGGCTTCGGGAGTGGATGAAGAGGTCATAAAAGAGGAGATTGGAGAGCTTTTGGAACTTTGGAAAGATATAAGCGACCTTGCGCTGAAAATGCCATCCCCCTCCCTTCTTTATCGGGATGCCGGCCTGCTGGGAAAAGTTTTGCGCGATGAGCTCGACGAAAGGGTCTCTCAAGTGGTTATAGATGATCCTTACGATCACAAGCTCGTACTTGATTACATTTCCAGGCATTCCCACAGGGTACAGCCCGTTGTGGAACTTTACGCCAGGAACATACCCATATTTGAACATTTCGACATAGAAAAAGATATCAGCGCCGCCCTGGAAAGAAAGCTCTGGCTTTCATCTGGCGGTTTTTTATACATAGACCAGGTGGAGGCGATGACGGTCATAGATGTCAACACGGGCAAGTATGTCGGAACGGATAATTTAAGACATACCATATTGGATACAAATATGGAGGCGGCAAAGGAGATTGCAAGGCAGCTGAGGCTTCGCTCCATCGGCGGAATAATCATAGTGGACTTCATAGATATGGATTACCAGGAGGACAAACAAAAGCTTTTAGACTATCTGGAAGAGCTGTTCAAGGGGGACAGGTATAAATCCAAGGTTTACGGCGTGAGCAAGCTCGGCCTCGTGGAGATTACGCGCAAGCGCTCGAGGCCGGACTTGAAGACCTATATGACCAGGCCTTGTCCTTTTTGCGCCAATATGGGTTGGGTGTTAAAGGAAGATGCCGTCGCCATGGACATAAAGCGTTTCCTGCGGAAGGTGATATTGTCCAGCAAGGTCGAAGCCCTCATATTGGAGGCACACTCTGCCATAGCCGAATACATAGGAAATCACTTCCTCTCCCAATGGGCTCAGGAATTTGAAAAGGCCCTGTTCGTCCTTCAGTCGAAGGAGCTGGCGTGGGATAAGTATCGCCTTATCTTCCAAGGTCCTCTGGACCAAGCTCTTTATAAGATCAAATTGTTGGAAGAGGATGGAGATCTCGTTGTACATAGAGCGGGTCGCTCTTAAGGGATTTAAAAGCTTCGGGGAGCAGGTCGATATCGAGCTTTCCGAAAAATATACGGTAATCGCAGGTCCTAACGGAAGCGGAAAGAGCAATATTCTAGATGCCATAAGATGGGCTTTGGGGGAGCAGTCTCCGAGCCGTTTGAGGATATCGAAGCAAAGCGATCTTCTCTTCCAAGGCAGCCCCTCGCGCCCCCCTGCCAGGGAGGCCCGGGTTTCTTTCGTAATCAACGATAAGGGAAAACTGAAAGCCTTTAAGCGCGTTCTCGACGAAAGCGGTTCCTCCTTTTTCGTGGATGGCAAAAAGGTAAAACTTTACGAGATGGAGGAAGAAAAGCGCCTGTTAGGGCTTGAAGGGATCGATTTTGCCTTCATCGGCCAGGGCGAGGTCCTGGAAGCTATTAAGCAAAAGCCCGCCGAAAGGAGGGAGAACCTGGAAGTTCTCTTCGGTATATCCCAATACCGCAGGAAGAGAGAAGAAGCCCTTTTAAAGCTGATCAGGGCTGATGAAGAGGCCCTAAGATTAAAAACTTTGATCGATGAATTAAAGCGAAGGCGCAGCGACATTCACCCCCAAGTTATAAGTGCCAGAAAAAAACGCGAATTGGACGAAGAGCTTAAAAGTTTATCGAAAAGGATAAAATGGCTTGAGTATTGCAGGGTTATCGAGGAGATCAAAGACGCAGAGGATGCCAAAATGAGAATTTCCGGGAGCCTTTTTGCTGCCCGGCTCTGGGTTTCTCTATGGCAGAAGGCTCTGAGCCTTTTTGAAAACCAAATCGATGCCTTGGCCTCCGGGGACGAAAGAAATAGAGAGATTTTTGACCGACTCTCCAGTGAAATCGGCAACTTAAAAAAGAAGCTCTCCTCCCTGGCTTTGGAGCGCAGCAAAACAAGGGACCTCTATTTTCGTACTAAGGAGGAACTCGAGTCGGCATATATGTCGATGGAAAAGCTTCGACCTGAAGAAGAAAGCCTTAGGCTCGCCGTAGAAGAACTGAAGGAACAATTGGCCGGAAAAAGGCGACTGCGCGATGATCTCGAGGCCAAATTGAAAGACAGCTTTTCGAAGATAAAAGAACTTTCCCGAAAGAAAGAAGAATTGCTCGGAAGGAAGGCCCTTTGCGAAACATCTCTCACTGAGTTGAACCGCAAGGTTCGTTATTCCGGAAAAAGTTACGGCAGCCTGATCTCCCAAATGCTGGAGGCGAAGGAGGAATTATCCGATCTTCAAAAATCTGCGAAAGAGACAGCTCTAAAGTTGCAGAATGAAGAAAGGGTCTTTGAGGAATTATCCTCTCAACACATGAAGGCTCTTGCCGAAGCTCAGGAGACAGCCGCCAAGTTGCAGTCCAAAAGAAAAGAGAGGACAAAGCTGAATTCGGAGATCGAAAGGACCAAAGACGTCCTCTCATCCGGAGTTTATCCGAGGCCCGTTGAATATCTGATGGCCGCCAAAAGATTGGGAAGGCTGAAGGTTGATTTCGACCCCTTCGTCGATGCAATATCCTGCCCCAAGGAATACATCCCAGCCTTGCAGTCCTTTTTGGGTGGGAGGCAATTTTGGATATTAGTGCCCGACGAGCATGCGGCCGGCGAATGTATTGATTACCTGAAAGTGGGCAATGCGGGAAGGGCTACCTTTTTACCCTTGAACAGGGCCAACCCTCAGCGGAAAAATCAGGCCATCCGCGTAGACGGAAAGAAGACGATAGGATGGTTTATAGATCTCATCTCCTACGAACCCAAATGGGAAAATTGCGTGATGCACCTTTTGGGCAACCTACTTTTGGCGAGCGATTACGGTGAGGCCGTCAGGATATCGGGCATGTACAGGAATTTTCCGGTAGTGACCCTTGACGGAGAGGTATTCTTGCCAGGCGGTACCATATCCGGGGGCAGCGCGAACAAGTCTTCACAAAACGTTTTAGCGCTAAGAGGCTATCTGAGAGAAAGCTCGTCTTTTCTTGAATTGCTCGATGAAGAGATAGAAAGATTAAGCTCCACCTTGTCCAAGGCGGAGGAAAGGGAGATAAGGTTAAAGGAGGACACTCAAAGGCAGCTCGCTTTGGTCGATCGGCTGAAGGGAGAGAAGAAAAAGATCTCAAGCCTTTTATCCAACAGCGAGAGTCGGATTAAGGACGCGGAAGCCGAGGCTGGCAAATTAAAAAAAGAAATAAAATCCCTCATCGTGGATATGAAAAAAAGAAAGGCCGAACTGGAACAAATCTCATTAGAGTTGTCCAGCATGGAAGAGATCGACTTAAACGATAGATTGCAGAGCGATCTTTCCTCCCTTGATCGAGAGGTGGAGTTATTGCAGGAGAGGATAAGGGGCCGTCAGGATGTGTTGGATAGGATAGAAGATGAGTTATCAGCCCACAGGGAGCGCATCCAGCAAAAGAGGGAGGAAATCCTTAAAGCCGAAAAGGAATTGGCCGACAGCGATCTCAAAATATCCGAGTTGAAAGGCAAGTACATAGAGCTGTTTTTCAGGCGTCGGAGCCTTGCCGGGGATATGAAAGTAGCGCAGGAAGTTAGGGCAAAAATCGAAAATATGTTTCGCAAGTCCTCTTCGAAGCTTCAAGAAGCAAGGGAACGAATGAGGAAATGCGAGTCTCAGTTGGCCTTGGCGAAGGAAAGGCTGAAAAACCTGTATGGCCAGAGAGCAGAACTTGAGGATAGCGCATTCGACGGCAAAGAAAGTCCTCTTTGCGACGTGAGCCCTGTCGAACTGGAACGCCTTAAGGAGAGGGCAAGAACATTGCAGCGAGAGCTTCAGGATTACTGTGATGTGGACTATGGTGTCTTGTCGGAGGACGCCTCGCTGATCGGCCGCATTGACTACCTTTCCGAGCAATATGATGATGTTAAGGAAGCCAAAAGAGAGCTCGATGGCATTATAAGGGATACCGACAGGCAGGCGGGATTATTGTTCAAGGGGGCCTTGAAGGCTATAAACGATCGCTTTAATGCCATTTTCGTCAAGCTCTTCGGGGGCGGAGAAGCCAATTTGGCTTTAAACGACGAGTTTGATCTCTGGAATTCGGGGGTTGAGATAGCTGCTAGACCGCCGGGTAAGAGGCCGCAAAGTTTGGCTCAACTTTCGGGAGGCGAACGCTCCCTGACAGCCATCGCCTACCTTTTTTCCGCCATGGAGGAAGCCAGGGTCCCCGTGGCCATTTTGGATGAAGTCGATGCCTCCCTGGACGAAGCCAACTTAAGGCGTTTTGCCGATTTGGTGGAGCAATACTCCAAATCCCTCCAAATTGTGGCAATTACCCATAGAAGGCTGACAATGGAAAGGGCGGATATAATGTACGGCGTGACTCTGGAAGAACCCGGACTGTCGAAAATCGTAAGCATCAAGCTTTCCGATTGGGAATGAGGCGAGCGATGGAGATAACTTTGGATGATATACTTTACGGCAAGCTAAAATTAAAACAACCCCTGCACGGTCCCAGGGTATCGGTTGATACCGTGTTGTTGTCATGGTTTGTAAGGTTGCGGTCGAAGGATCGGGTGATGGAGCTTGGCACGGCAAGCGGTGCCGTTGCCCTGATATTGGCCAAGAGGTGGCAGAAGGTGTCTGCAATAAAGGGCATAGACATACAGGAGGAACTGATCAAAATTGCAAGAGAGAATGCTGTAGCCAACAATCTTGAGGACAAAGTCACCTTCGAAAGGGGTGATGTAAGGGAGATATCGGCAATTTGTCCCCCCCAGACCTTCGATGTGGTTGTAGTCAATCCTCCCTACGATGAAGCTTCGAAAAGCAGGACCAGTCCGAAGGAGGGCGTTGCCCTCGCAAAACAGGGAATTGCCTGCACTTTAGAGGACGTAATAAGGGCCTCATTTTATTTGTTGAAGGACAGGGGGAGGCTTTATATGGTCTTGAGGGCAAAACGTACCTCTGAATTGTGCTACCTTCTTGAAAAAAACAGAATGCCCCTTAAGAGGTTGAAAATAATCTACCCCAAGCCAAAGTCAGAAGCCTCCGTCGTTTTGATCGAGGCCAGAAGAAATGCAGGAAGAGGTCTGAGGTTGGAGCCTCCCCTTTTTATATGCGACGAGAAGGGAGATTACACCCCCGAACTTCTTGCTGCCTATGAATTGGAGGAAAACTGATGCCTCTTTTTGTTGTCCCGACGCCGATCGGAAATTTAAAGGATATTACTTTCAGGGCTATAGAGGTGCTGAAGACGTCGGACCTTCTACTCTGCGAGGACACGAGAAGGGCGATCAAACTACTAAACCACTATAATATTAAAGTAAAGATGCTTTCATACCATGAGCATAACGAGAAAAGTCGCCTCTGTGAGGTTTTGGGCATGCTGGATCGCGGAATAAAGGTTGCCTTGATATCCGATGCAGGCACGCCCTGCATATCCGATCCAGGACAACTTCTGATATGTGAAGCGATTAAGGCAGGCCATGAAGTGGATGCTCTGCCCGGCCCTTCTGCGATACTTCCTGCCCTCGTCATGTCGGGACTTCCTTCGTCTCAATTTTCCTTTTTGGGATTTCTTCCCGAAGAAAAGGCCTCGCGGCAGAGATTTTTGATATCCTTGAGAAATTTGCCCCATACTTCGCTATTTTACGTTGCACCCCATAAATTAAAGCGAGACCTGGAAGACATCATCGAGATTTGGGGCGACAGGAAAGCAGCGCTGGTGAGGGAGATATCGAAAATACACCAGGAATGCCTTCGAGGCTTTCTTTCCGATATTCTCGGCTTCTCAAGGGAGGTAAGGGGCGAAATAACCCTTGTAGTGGATGGCCTTAGAGACACAGCGATTGAGGAAGAGGACGAATCATGGCAGAAGGTGGCCGTCAACATGAGAAAAGAGGACATGGCCATAAAGGATATTGCCAAAATTCTGTCCGAAAGCTATGGTATAGAGAAAAACCGGATTAGAAAATTCGTACTAGGTCGGGAAAGAATGGAGGAAGGAAGAGATGAATCGCGAGAGTAGTTTTTATATCACCACTCCAATTTATTACGTGAACGATGTCCCTCATATAGGGCACGCATATACGACGGTGGCCGCCGACGTAATGGCGAGATACAAAAGGATGTGCGGAATTGATACCCTTTTCGCTACTGGAACTGACGAACATGGTCAGAAAGTTCAGCAGGCCGCTCAAAGAGAGGGGATCACCCCTCAGGAGCTGGCGGACAGGACTGTGCTGAATTTCAAGAAGCTTTGGGAGGCATTGAACGTATCCTGCGACGATTTCGTGAGGACTACGGAACAAAGGCACATCGAGGTAGTTCAATATATCTTCAAGAAGCTGATGGATCAGGGTGACATATACAAAGGAACATATGAGGGGTGGTACTGCGTCCCCTGTGAGACCTATGTCCCGGAAAGCCAGATGGGAGAAGGGAAAACTTGCCCCGATTGCAGGCGTCCTCTTGAAAGGATGACGGAGGAAAGCTATTTCTTTCGCATGTCGAAATATGCCCAACCATTGTTGGAGTACTACGAAAAAAACCCCACGGCTGTCATGCCGGAGTCCCGCTATAACGAAATAGTAAGCTTCATAAAGATGGGGCTTAAAGATCAGTCGGTCTCCAGGACTACACTTAAATGGGGCATACCCGTACCTGGCGATGATGCCCACGTAATATACGTGTGGTTTGACGCCCTGATCAACTACCTGACCGTCTGTGGTTATCCCCAAGACGAAGAAAGATGGAAGAAATACTGGCCCGTGGTCCGCCATTTGGTTGGCAAGGACATATTGAGGTTCCACAGCATCGTCTGGCCGTCCATGCTTCTTGCCCTAGGAGTCAATCCCCCGAAACAGGTTTTTGCCCACGGATGGTGGACTGTGGAAGGCGAAAAGATGTCCAAGTCCAGGGGAAATGTCGTCGATCCCTTTGAGGTCGTCGATCTTTACGGAGCCGATCCTTTCCGTTATTTCATGTTGAGGGAAGTGCCCTTCGGCCTCGATGGCGACTTCTCTGAAAAGGCCCTGGTCCAGAGGATTAATTCCGATCTGGCCAACGATCTTGGTAACCTCCTGTCCAGGACGTTGCAGATGGTTGTCAAATATTTTGATGGTATCGTTCCGGAACCTCTCCCGAAATCGACGAAAGAGGACCAAGAAATAGGAGGAAATGTCGTAGAAGCGTTGCTTCAAAGGGTTGACCGGTCCATGTCGCGCTTTGCCTACGATGATGCCCTAAAGGAGATATGGGGATATGTGGGTTTGGCGAATAAATACATAGACCTAACCATGCCCTGGAAACTTGGTGAAGAAGGCGATAGAGAACGTCTCAGCAACGTGCTGTATAACCTTTGTGAGTCCCTGAAGTGCATAGCTCTTTTCCTTCGCCCCTTTATGCCCGCCAAGGCCTTAGAAATATGGGAACAGCTTGGCCTAAAGGGCAAATTGTCAATCGATAGCTTCGAGACCGTAAAGATTCCCTATCCGGCAGGCACTGCCGTCTTGAGGAAAGGCGCCCTTTTTCCGAGGATAGACATTAGAAAATGGGCTTCCAAGAAGGCTGAAAGGGACGCTAAAAAAGGGTTGGCTCCCGACCCCGGCGATCATGAAGAGGAGATATCCGTTGACGACTTTAAAAAGGTCGAACTCAGGGTTGCAAAGGTTATATCCGTAGATCCCATTCCCGGAGCCGATAAGCTCTACAAGCTGACGGTGGATCTGGGTTATGAGCAGAGGACGATAGTTTCGGGTATAAAGGAATTCTATAAACCTGATGAACTGGAGGGCAAAAAGATCATAGTGATCTGCAACCTGAAGCCGGCAAAACTGCGAGGTGTGATGAGCAACGGCATGCTTTTGGCTGCAGAATCACATGACGGTTCCAAACTTGCTCTCCTTACCGTCGATAACGACGAAATACCCCCGGGAAGCCGCGTGCATTAGGGAGTTGCGATGCTGTGAGATTGGCCGATACCCATTGTCATATTTATATGTCGCCCTTGGAAGACCATCTGGACGAGGTCTTGGCGAGGGCCTCAGGCAGGGGTTTGAAGCGTTTGCTCGTTCCCGGAGTGGATGAAGCATCGAGCTTCGAGGCCCTTTCTTTGACTAGGCAGGTTAGGGCCGTGAAGACCTTTGCGGCCGTTGGCGTTCATCCCCATGACGTTAAGGATCTGAAAGAGGGCATTCCCGAGGAGCTCCTTTCCTTGGGAGAGAACGAATCGGTGCTGGCTATAGGGGAGACCGGATTGGATTACTATCGCAACCTCTCGCCCCGGGATGTTCAGCGGGAGTTTTTTATAAAGCACATAGAATGGGCCAAGTGCGTGGGCAAACCCCTCATATGTCACGTGAGGGATGCCTACGATGAGGTCCTAGAAATTTTGAAAGCCGAAGGCGCCTCCGAGGTGGGAGGGGTTTTGCACTGTTTTCAGGGGGAGATGGAACATGCAAAAAAAGCTATCGACATGGGCTTTTACATTTCCTTTGCCTGTACCATTACCTACAGAAAAAACGAAAACTTGAGGAGGATTGCCGCCTCCATTCAGCCGGAGAACATCCTTTGCGAGACCGATTCTCCGTACCTTTCTCCAGAGGGCCTTCGAGGCAAACCAAACGAGCCGGCCAACGTCGGTTACGTTTACGAGACGATTGCAACTTTGCGAGGTATTGAGGTGGAAGAATTGGCCGAAGTAGTGTTCGATAATTCGACGAGGCTTTTAGGATGGTAGGCCATGGGGAGGGATAAGCTTTTCAGCTATGAGATCATTGCCGAATGTCCCCATACCGGAGCCAGAGCAGGCAAGTTCTATACGACTCATGGAGTGATAGAGATGCCCTGTTTTATGCCCGTGGGGACCCAGGCCACCGTTAAAGCCATGGCACCCTTCGAGCTTGAGGCTTTGGGAGCTCGCATTATTTTGGGGAATGCCTATCATCTTTATCTCCGCCCCGGCGTCGATGTAATAGAAAAGGCGGGAGGTCTTCACGCTTTTATGGGGTGGGACAGGGCAATTTTGACGGATAGCGGGGGCTTTCAGGTGTTTTCCCTGGCGTCGTTGAGAAGGGTAAGCGATGAGGGCGTGGAATTTCAGTCCCATCTGGACGGCAGCAAACATTTTCTGACGCCTGCCCTGGTAATGGCCATAGAGGAAGCCATAGGCAGTGACATAGCCATGTGTTTCGACGAATGTACCACCTATCCCATAACGGAAGAAGGCGCTAAGGAAGCGACCCTTAGAACCATAAAATGGGCGGGACTTTGTAAAAAGGCACATTCGAGAAGGGATCAGGCTCTGTTCGGGATTGTGCAGGGTTCTGTCTTTCTATCTTTGCGCGAATACTGTTGTCATGCCCTGGTGGATATGGATTTCCCCGGTTACGCCATAGGGGGCTTGGCCGTTGGGGAGCCGAAGGCGCTCATGCATGAAGTTTTAGAGCTCTTGAACAAGTTCTTGCCCAAGACGAAGCCCCGTTATCTTATGGGTGTAGGTCATCCCCTTGATATGGTGGAGGGGATAGCAAGGGGTGTGGATATGTTCGACTGCGTCTTGCCGACGAGAAACGCGAGAAACGGTTCGGTGCTGACCTCGATGGGAAAGTTGAACGTTCGCAGGAAAGAACTTAAAGAGGATTTTTCTCCCCTGGATCCGAATTGCAGTTGTTATGTTTGCAGAAAT
The DNA here is from genome assembly GCF_900107215.1 of Acetomicrobium thermoterrenum DSM 13490. Lineage (NCBI taxonomy): Bacteria > Thermotogati > Synergistota > Synergistia > Synergistales > Acetomicrobiaceae > Acetomicrobium > Acetomicrobium thermoterrenum. Next base: position 79,510 of record NZ_FNPD01000001.1, read on the forward strand.
TTCAGCCGCGCCTACATTCGCCATCTCCATAAAGCGGGCGAAATTTTGGCGTCAAGGCTTTGTACTTGGCATAACCTGCATTTTATGTTAGATCTTGCGCGCAAGGCGAGAAGGGCCATTATAGATGGCACCTTTCCCGACCTGCTGGAGCATTGCCGTGAGGTTTTCGGAGATGAAGCGGATTGAAAAAAGCTGCAATATATAAAATAGACAAATGGAACCCGGAACGTGAAATAATAAAAATTGCCGCGGAAGCGATAGTGAAGGGAAAACTAGTTGCCTTTCCCACGGAAACCGTTTACGGCCTTGGTGCCAATGCCCTGGACGAAAGTGCCGTGAGAGGCATCTTCTCTGCCAAGGGACGACCCTGTGACAATCCCTTGATAGTTCATGTAGCAAATGTGGAATCGGCAGAAAAAATTGCCCACACCACCCCGAAAGCTTTGAGGTTGATGGAGCGTTTCTGGCCGGGTCCTTTGACGCTGGTCATGAAGGCCAAGGATATTGTTCCCAAAGCTACGAGGGGAGGGCTTGAGACAGTTGCGGTGAGGATGCCCGCCCACCCCGTGGCATTGGCCTTGATAGAGAAATCCGGCGTTCCCATAGCAGCTCCAAGCGCCAACACCAGCGGAAGGCCAAGTCCCACGGATGCAGGGGTCGTCTATGATGATCTTGGTTGCTGCGTGGATGTGATCTTGGATGCCGGGCCGACCGACGTGGGCGTGGAATCTACCGTCATAGACGTGACGCAGGAAAAAGTCGTTCTTTTAAGGCCGGGCGGCCTGCCCGTTGAGGCCATAGAGGAGTTTGGCGAAGAAGTTATGTTGCCCGATGAATTGGGAGCAGGCCGGGCAGAGGATGTTAAGCGCAAGTCCCCGGGTACTCGTTACAGGCACTATGCTCCCCGGTGCAGGGTCGTGCTTTGGAGAGAAGGCGATGATTGGCCCCTCGAGAGGGATGAAGCTGTAGGCTACATGGGTATCAAAAGACCTCCCCTGGATATTTCGGAGAAGGTCATTTTGTTCGATTCTCTTGAACATTACGCTCGCGGACTTTTTATGGCTATGCGATACCTCGAAAAAAAAGGCGTAAAGGTGATAGTGGCCGATTATCCTGTCAAAGAGGGGTTAGGTCTGGCCATCAGAGATCGGCTTTATAGAGCTTCGTCGGCTGAATTTGACGAAAACCCGCATGACGTAGTAAAATAAATCGCCATGCGAAGCAGGGGCAGGTGGCGGAAAGGTAGACGCGCTGGCCTCAGGAGCCAGTGGGCTTAGCGCCTGTGGGGGTTCAAATCCCCCCCTGCCCACCATTCTTAAAACTACACAATTATATTCATCCCTTCAGGAGTGAGATGTATCCATAATCACCTCAAGTTATGGAAAAGAGATATTCCTATGGTATTGACAGAGCGTTCGCCATTTGTTATCATGTTCGCTCGCATTATAAACAATGGTTCCCATTTTAACCCACCAAAAACATAGATAGGGAGGTCGTTGCTCCCATGTCAAATTTCGTGAATATGGGGAGAAAACGCGAGAGGTTGTTTTTTGGTCCTTCAAAAGAATTAGTCGCCCTGCCTTATTTAGTCGAGCTGCAACACCAATCTTACAAATGGTTTTTACAACCAGATGAAGCCCCTGACTACAGAAAGTCTCAGGGGCTTCAGGAGCTGCTAGAAGAGATCTTTCCGATAGAAAGTTACGACGGTTCCTTTGTCATCGAGTTTGTTCGATATTACATCGATCCTCCCACCTTGACGGAAGAAGAGGCAAGACAAAAGGATTTGACCTGGTCCATGCCTCTTCGTGCTACAGTTCAGCTGATCAATCGCGGCACCGGTGAGATCAAGGAGGAAGAGATTTTCCTCGGAGATTTTCCCGTAATGACAGACAGAGGAAGCTTTATCATCAACGGCACGGAAAGGGTTGTCGTAAACCAGCTGGCTCGCTCGGCGGGAGTTTATTTCAGCATTGAGACGGGGGCTCCCGGTCAGGAGGTTTACAAGGCCAAGATTATACCCGACAGAGGCGCCTGGCTCGAGTTCGACCTTACCCCAGGCGACGTTTTGTCCGTTAACATCGACAACAGGCGCAAGGTTCCCGCAACAGCGCTTCTAAAGGCCTTTGGCATCAGGGACAATACGGAGTTGCTAAGGACATTCGGAGGTGTCGAGGAAGAGGTCGATATCGTAGAGGAAGAGATTAGAGGGCGCTTGATCGCCGAAGACATAATAGACAGCGCCGGCCACGTGGTAATACCCAAAAACGATCGTCTCACCAAAGAGCACGTCGAAGTTTTATGGAACAGCGGCAGGACGAAGGTAAGATTGTGGAATGTGGACCCTGTATTCGCAGCTACCCTGGAACGCGACGGCACCGATACGCCCGAGGAGGCGATGCTCGAGATTTTTAGGCGCATGCGTCCTAACGAGCCTCTGAGGGTGGAAAACGCTAAAGATTACGTCTATTCCCTTTTCTTCGATACCAGACGATACAACTTGGGCCGAGTGGGAAGGTATAAATTGAACAGAAGGCTTGGTCTCAATATATCCGAGGAGGTTCGTCTGCTCACTATAGATGATTTGGTGACCATCGTTAAGGGCATACTCAACTTGAGAGACGGATTGGAGCGGGAGGACGATATAGATCATCTCGCCAACAGGCGTGTCCGTTCGGTAGGGGAGCTCCTTCAGAATCAAATTCGTATAGGACTGCTGAGGATGGAACGCATCGCAAAGGACAGGATGACCACCATACCCGATCTTTCTACCGCAACAGCTCACGATCTCATAAACATTCGCCCCATCTCGGCTGCAATAAGGGAATTTTTCGGTTCCAGCCAGTTATCTCAATTTATGGATCAGACTAACCCTCTGGCCGACGTCACACATAGGCGGAGGTTGTCCGCCATGGGGCCCGGAGGTTTGACCAGAGAAAGAGCGGGGTTTGAGGCGAGGGACGTACACCCGTCTCACTATGGGAGGATATGCCCTATCGAGACTCCGGAAGGTCCAAACATAGGTTTGGTTACCTCCTTGGCCAATTACGCCAGGGTCAACGAATACGGCTTCCTGATGTCGCCAAAGCGCGTCGTCAGGGACAGGTATGTCACCGACGAAGTTGTGTATCTTCCCGCCGACGAAGAGGACGAGGCCTTTGTCGCCAGAGCAAACATACCCTTGGATGAAGAGGGAAGGATATGCGAAGAAGAGGTCCACGTCAGGCATCGCGGATCCATAGTCATAGTTCCTCCCGAACAAGTAAATTACGTCGACGTAACGCCAAAACAGATCGTGTCCGTTTCGGCAGCCCTGATACCCTTCCTTGAACACGACGACGCCAATAGGGCTTTGATGGGTTCTAACATGCAAAGACAAGCTGTTCCTCTCATGCAGAGCGAGTCTCCCCTTGTGGGCACGGGCATGGAGGAAAAGGTCGCAAGGGACTCGGGAGCCTGTATATTGGCCAAAAGGCCCGGGACGGTTACCTATGTCGATGCCAACAAAATTCAGGTCACTACCGAGGATGGCTTGGTGGATACCTATACTTTGATAAAGTTCAGAAGGTCTAACCAGGGAACGGTAATACACCAGCGTCCTATCGTCAGAAAGGGAGATTTTGTCAATGAGGGCGATTTTCTGGCCGACGGTCAGGCGGTGGATCATGGCGAATTGGCGTTGGGCAGGAACGTCTTGGTTGCCTTCATGGGGTGGGAGGGCTATAACTTTGAAGACGCCATCCTTCTCAGTGAAAGGCTCGTAAAAGAGGACGTATATACGTCGATCCATATAGAGGAATACGAAATAGATGCCAGGGATACGAAGCTGGGTCCCGAGGAGATAACCAGAGATATCCCCAACGTGGGAGAAGACCAGCTGAAAAATTTGGACGAAAAAGGCATTGTTCGTATAGGAGCTGAGGTGAGGGCCGGGGACATCCTGGTAGGCAAGGTCTCGCCCAAGGGCGAAACGGATCAGACTCCTGAGGAAAAGTTGCTCAGGGCTATTTTCGGGGAAAAGGCCCGCGAGGTGAGGGATACTTCTCTGAGGGTGCCTCACGGCGAAGGTGGCAAGGTCGTAGCTGTTAAGCGGCTTTCCCGGGATGAATACGGCGACGATCTTCCTCCCGGAGTCAACGAAGTGGTCAAGGTATTTTTAGCCCAAATCAGAAAAATTACCGTGGGAGATAAGATGGCAGGACGCCACGGCAACAAAGGGGTTGTGTCCAGAATCTTGCCCGTGGAAGACATGCCTTATTTGCCCGATGGCACCCCCGTAGATGTGGTCTTGAACCCGCTTGGCGTTCCCAGTCGAATGAACTTGGGCCAAGTTCTTGAGACCATATTAGGGTTTGTGGCCTATCACAACGGATGGAGCGTTGCGACTCCCGTCTTCGAAGGTGTCTCTGTAGATGAGATATTCAAGTATATGGAGGAGATTCGAGATCGCAAGCTTCCCGATCTCACCAGGGACGGAAGCATCGTCCTTTACGACGGGAGGACGGGCGAACCCTTCGAGAATAAAGTTACCGTGGGATATATGTACATGCTCAAGCTGATCCATCTTGTCGACGACAAGATCCATGCCAGATCCGTTGGCCCCTATAGCTTGATAACGCAACAGCCTCTGGGAGGAAAATCTCAATTTGGCGGACAACGCTTCGGAGAAATGGAAGTTTGGGCCCTGGAAGGATATGGCGCATCTCACATATTGCAGGAGATGCTCACCATCAAATCCGATGATGTACAGGGGCGCCTCAAGACATTCGAGAGCATAGTCAAAGGTCAAAACATAGGAAACCCCGGTGTGCCCGAGAGCTTTAGGGTACTCGTAAAAGAGCTTCAGGGATTGGGCCTTGATGTGCAGGTCCTTTACGACGACGACAGTGTTGGCTACGTTGAGGAGGAAGAGCAGAATATAGTTGAAGTGAAGAAAGAGGCGGAGAAAAAACCTCAGACAAAAAAGGAAGAGGCAAAGATAGGTTTGGAAGCCAGGATCTTCGGCGATCCGGACGATGACGAAGCAGAAGTGGATCCTGAGGGGGATGATGCGTAAATGAACAATCGCGAAATTGTAGGCGTTCGAATCAGGTTGGCAAGTCCCGAAAGGATAAGGGAACTGTCAAGCGGCGAGGTAAAACGCCCTGAGACGATAAATTACAGGACCCTTAGGCCCGAAAAGGACGGTCTCTTTTGCGAGCGCATTTTTGGACCTGTAAAGAGTTACGAATGCGCCTGTGGGAAATACAAGCGAAACGGCCCTAAATTTAAGGGCATAGTGTGTGACCGCTGTGGAGTCGAAGTTACCGACAGCAAGGTGAGAAGGGAGAGGATGGGCCATATAGAGCTCGCCTGTCCGGTCGTTCACATCTGGTATCTGCGCGGCATCCCGAGCAGGTTGAGCCTGTTTTTAGGAACGACGTCTAAAGATCTGGAGAGAGTGGTGTATTTCGCCCCTTTAAGGCGAAGGGAAATCCTCTACAAAGTAGTAATGGAGGGCAAAAGGCCCGATCTGGTCAAAAAAGGCGATCTCATACCCGCCTGCGAAGAGCGCATCCACAGGCACTACGATCCTAAATTCAAAGCTGAGGAAGCGTATCGTATCACTAGAGTAGACGATTTGCCCTTAAAAGAGGGGGATATACTTTCGGCCCAACAGGTATCTCGCTATCGAACGGAGTATGGCGATGACCTTTTTAAAGTCGAGCCGGCTTACACGATTACCGAGATAGAAGAAGCCAATTTCAGGGTTGGCGATGTGGTAAGCCAGAGCGACATCGAACGACTCCAAAGACATGGCGTCAAGGTCGAATTCCAGAGGGCGGCTATCAAAAATCAGGAGGCTTTTATGGTCGTCGCTGCTGTGCGCCTGCCCTTTTCTAAGGACGATGTGGTTTCGACTTCCGAGTTACAGCTTTATATGAAAAACTATCCGGGCAGATTTACCTCTCAGCAGGAGACAGTGGCCATCGAGGATCCTTCATATATAGTGATAGACGGAAGCGATTCGCCCTTTGAGCAGTGCGACATCATAGTCGAAAGAGAACAAAGGCTGTGCAAGGCTTACGACAAGGATTTTGCAGCAGGCATCGGGGCGGAAAGCATTTTAGAGTTACTCAAGAACATAGATATAGACGAGTTGGCCATATCCCTTAGAGAAGAGATCGCGAATTCGACGGGCCAAAAGAAGCGCAAACTGATAAAACGTCTTCAAGTTGTGGAAGATTTCAGGAAGGGCGACAGCAAGCCGGAGTGGATGATCATGAGCGTTCTTCCAGTCATTCCTCCGGATTTGCGCCCCATGGTGCAGCTCGACGGCGGCAGATTTGCCACTTCCGATTTGAACGACCTTTACAGGAGGGTCATCAACAGGAATAACCGTTTGAAAAAGTTACAGGAACTCCGAGCCCCGGAGATGATCATAAGAAACGAGAAGAGAATGCTTCAGGAAGCCGTGGATGCCCTGATAGACAATGGACGGGTTGGTAAGGCCGTTTTGGGCGCAGGCAACCGTCCCCTTAAGAGTTTGACCGATTTGCTAAGGGGGAAGAAGGGACGCTTCCGTCAGAACTTATTGGGTAAGCGCGTCGACTACTCGGGCAGGTCCGTAATAGTCATTGGTCCGGAGCTCAAGCTTTACCAATGCGGTCTACCAAAAGAAATGGCACTGGAGCTATTTAGGCCTTTCGTAATGCATAAGCTTATTGAGAAGGGTATAGCCTCAAACGTAAAGGGCGCAAAGCGCGTTATAGAGCGCAGGAGAGATGAGGTATGGGAAGCCCTGGAAGAGATAATCAAAGACCATCCCGTTATGCTCAATCGCGCGCCCACTTTGCACCGTCTGGGGATTCAGGCCTTTGAGCCCCTGTTAATGGAAGGCAAGGCTATAAGGCTTCATCCACTGGTCTGTACCGCCTTTAACGCAGACTTCGACGGAGACCAGATGGCCGTTCACGTTCCTCTTTCTTTGGAGGCTCAAGCGGAGTCGAGGGTATTGATGCTGGCGGGGCACAATCTGTTGTCGCCGGCCCACGGTAAACCTATAGTTACGCCCACGCAGGATGTTGTTTTGGGAATATATTACTTGACTGCAATGACCGAGGGGCGTAAGGGAGAGGGCATAGTTTTCAGGGATATTGAAGACGTATTGACGGCTCTGGATCACGGAGTGGTCCACCCCCACGCAAAGGTGAAGATGTGGTGGGATGGGCAGCTGATCGAGACCTCGCCGGGGAGGGCTTTGTTCAACAGCATGCTTCACCCGTCGTTGAGGTATATCAATAAACAGATTGCCAAAAAGGACCTGGGGGCCCTGCTGGATATGGCCTTCGACCGAGTAGAACACGAAGACCTGGTCAAGATGTTAGATGACGTTAAACTTCTTGGCTATCGATGGTTTACCAAATCTGGAGTTTCCTTGAACATAGATTCGATCGTCATCCCTATCGAGAAACAAGAGATTGTTAGGGAAGTAATGGAAAAGGAGAGCGAACTCAACAACCAGTACGGCATGGGCATCCTCACCGAGGACGAATATTTGAGGCAAACAGAGCTTCTTTGGACGGAGGCCGCATCCAAAATCGCGGACTGCATTTTGGAGCATATGGATGAATTAAATCCACTTCGCATGATGATAGATTCCGGCGCTCGCGGTAGCAAGAGCCAGGTTTCCCAGATGGCGGGAATAAGGGGAGTCATGGCCGATCCCTCCGGTAAAGTCATCGACTATCCTATCGTTTCCAACTTTAGGGAAGGGCTGAACATGTTGGAATACTTCATTTCCACCCATGGCGCCAGGAAGGGGTTGGCCGACACGGCATTGAGGACGGCCAAGTCTGGTTATCTGACGAGACGACTTGTCGATGTGTCGCAGGACATCATTGTCCTCGAGGAAGATTGCGGCACAGATCAAGGCGTCTACATCACTCCCCTGCTTCAAGACGACAAGGTCGTGATCCCTTTGAACGAAAGGATTTACGGCAGGACAGCTCTGGAGGATGTGCGCCATCCTGTCGATGGGACTGTTTTAGTCGGGGCGGGCGAGATCATAGATCAGGAAAAGGCCGACGCCATAGAGGCTGCAGGAGTAAAGGGCCTTTGGGTCAGAAGTCCTATGTCTTGCGCATTGCGCAATGGTATATGCCAGAAATGTTACGGCCTTGATTTGGCCACGAGAAAGCCCGTAGCCATAGGTGAAGCCGTGGGAGTCGTGGCAGCCCAGTCTATCGGTGAACCCGGCACCCAGCTCACCATGAGGACGTTCCATACCGGTGGCGTGAGGATTACGGGCGAGGACATCACTCAAGGGCTTCCCAGGGTGGAACAGCTCTTTGAAGCGAGAAAGCCAAAGAAGACGGCCTTACTATCCGAGGTCGACGGAGTCGTAACTGAGATTCGAGAGATGGAGGGCAAAAGAAAGATCGTCATACAATCCGCCGACAACCCCGAGGAAAAGATGAGCTTCAACGTCTCCACGGCTCAAATGCTCCTCGTCGAAGAGGGAGACGAGGTGAAGAAGGGCCAAGTGCTGACCGAAGGCTACATCGACCCCCAGCAGTTGATGGAGGTCAATGGTATCGAGGCCGTGCACGCCTACATGGTTGATGGCATCCAGGAGGTTTACAAATCTCAAGGTGTCTCCATAAACAATAAACATATAGAGGTAATATTGCGCAAGGTTGCGCCCGTCAACAAAGTTCGGATAGCCGATGAAGGAGATACCTCCTACGTGGTTGGTGAAATAGTGTGGATCGACGAGCTGGAAAGGGAAGTCCAGGAAATCAGAGAGCATAACCAGCAATGCATAGATAATTCCGTTGCCATGTTGAAGGGTAAAATCCTCAAGGATGTTATCGGCAAGGGATCGCTGGACCACGCCGCTCAGTACAAAGGAGAGGCTCTCGACGAAGGGGCCATCAAGATCCTGTTGCAGCCAGGTACAGCTCTTACTGAATTGATAGTTGAAGATGAGGGAGAATTAGTAAGGGTTGTAGTGGGAGAATCCATTTTCAGACGCGAGCTTGAAGGGTTGGAGCTCGTCGAGGATTACGAATCCGTCGATGGCGTGAAGATCGATGCCGGTAGTTCGCTTTCGATGAAACAGCTTACCCTTATCACCAAAGACCTGCGAAGGCCCTTGCAGATCCTGGATACGGACAAGCTATTCTCCCTTTGTGACGTTACCTATTTAGCCGAGGATGTTGTAAGCGGCGATAGGGTTATAGCTGCCAAGGATGCTCTTTTGACAAGGGAAGCCGCTTTAAAGATAAAGGAGAGCTTCATTAAAGAAATCAAGGTATGGAAGGCTCCCGAGACGATAGATCTGCCCGATGCCATCCAGGAATACCTGATCAGCAAGATATGGGGCAGGCCGCTTGGCAAGGTTATTGATGCCAGCGGAAACGAACCCATAGATGTCCCGCCTATAGTGGACGGCAGCATTGTTCGCGGTATAATTGAAGGCGATATAACAGCTATAGAGGCTGACGGCGAGATATATTCGCGCCAGAAAATACTTCACAGCGTCCTTACCGAAAAAATTTACGGAAAGGTCCTGCTCGAGCCTGTTAAGGATAAATTGGGTAACGTTGTCGTGCCTGCAGGGACAGAAGTTAATCAGCAGGTTCTAGAACGCCTAACCGAGCTGGAGCCGACGAAGATCGTCATTAGGCCGATACTGGCGTTGTCTCAAGTCGAAAGGCTTATACAAAAGGTGACCTTCGTGAGAAAACTTCGCCAGGAGCCGATATGGAAGCCGGTATTATTGGGCATAACTAAGGCTGCTCTTGCAACGGACAGCTTCCTTTCGGCCGCGTCCTTCCAACAGACGGCTCAAGCGTTGGCATCGGCCGCCGTTCGCGGCGAAGTCGATTACCTTAAAGGTTTGAAGGAAAACGTCATAATAGGACACCTGATACCTGCCGGAACAGGCGCTACCGTGAATCGCAACTTCGAGGTAGTCGAAGTGGAGAGAGAGCCCGCTTTCGAATCCGTTTCGGCGGATCGAGCGGGGTAGGAGCCTCGTCAAGTGGGTTCCAAAAAGGGGCCCACTTGACATTGCGCTTCGGCGTTGTTATTATTCCTCGGTGCCTTATGTCACGAGAAGGTGATTTATTGTGCCCTTACAGGAGCTGGCTGCAGGCAAACGCGTAGTTGGTGCCAGAAGCGTCTATAGGAAGTTGATCAAGTCGGAGATCGTAAAAGTATTCGTCGCACGTGATGCCGAAAAAAAGGTCATCGAATCGGTGCTCAAAGAGGCGGAAGCGAGGAGCATCCCGGTGGAATGGGCGGATGACTCTAAGATATTAGGAAGGGCCTGTTTGATCGAGAGGCCGGCGGCAGTAGCCGGCTTATTAATAGATCGAAGAATCAATAATATAAGATAGTTATTTTTAAGCAGATCGAAGGGGGGACATTTGTGGCTACTATCAATCAGCTAATACGCCAAGGGCGTAAGGAGAAGAAGAAGCGATCCGGTGCTCCGGCATTGCAGGGTAATCCGCAAAAGAGAGGAGTTTGCACGAGGGTCTATACCGTTACACCAAAGAAGCCAAACTCCGCCTTGAGGAAAGTGGCTCGTGTGAGGCTGACGAACGGCATAGAGGTTACGGCCTATATTCCCGGGATTGGCCATAATTTGCAGGAGCACTCGGTGGTATTGGTTCGCGGAGGGCGCGTCAAGGACCTTCCCGGCGTTCGTTATCACATTGTGCGCGGGGCTCTTGATTGCGGCGGAGTCGAAAATCGCCGTCAAGGAAGGTCTAAGTACGGCGTAAGAAAACCTAAATAGAGAACGAGGAGGTCGATGTCATGCCGCGAAAGGGGCATGTGACTAAAAGGAAGGTTTACCCCGATCCTTTATATAAGAACGAAGCAATAGCCAAGTTTATTCATTGCGTCATGTACGATGGTAAGAAAAGCATTGCCGAACGGATAGTATATGGAGCCTTGGAAGTGGCCGCAAAGAGGTTAAACGTATCTCCCGATGAGGTTTTCGATAAAGCTTTGGAGAACGTTAAACCCCTGATAGAGGTCAGGCCGCGGAGGGTCGGAGGAGCTACTTATCAGGTTCCAGTGGAAGTAGATCCCGCCAGAGCTCAGGCCTTGGCGATAAGGTGGATAATAAACAGCGCCAGATCTCGTAAAGGCATTCCTATGATCGAGCGCCTTGCCAGGGAATTTGTAGATGCTTACAAGGGAGAAGGATCAGCGGTAAAGAAACGGGAAGATACCCACAGAATGGCTGAAGCAAACCGAGCTTTTGCCCATTATCGCTGGTAATATGGTAATTAGGGTGGTGATTTGTAAGGCATGAGCGATGCAGGAATAGATATTCGCAAAATACGCAATATTGGCATAGCAGCGCATATAGATGCAGGCAAAACGACGACATCGGAGCGCATTCTTTTTTATACGGGAAAAATACATAGAATAGGCGAGGTGCACGAAGGCGCCGCTACGATGGACTTCATGGATCAGGAGCGCGAAAGGGGCATTACCATATCCTCGGCAGCTACGACATGCTACTGGAAGGAATATATGGTCAATTTGATTGATACGCCCGGGCACGTGGACTTTACTATGGAAGTGGAAAGATCGCTCAGGGTGTTGGATGGAGCGGTTGCCGTCTTTTGCGCTGTAGGAGGAGTTGAACCGCAGTCAGAAACGGTTTGGCGCCAGTTGGACAAGTACAGGGTTCCCAGAATTGCTTTCGTGAACAAGATGGACAGGGTGGGCGCAAATTTCTTCGACGTTATGGAACAGATTAAGGAACGGTTAGGGGCTAACCCCGTTCCCATACAGCTGCCAATGGGCGCCGAAGATGCCTTTAAGGGCATCATCGACCTCATAACGATGCAGGCAATCGAGTACGCCGACGAGCTTGGAACCCGCTTGGAGTTGGAAGAGATACCTCAGGCTTTTCTGGCAGAGGCCAAAAAGTGGCGTGAGCGCCTGATAGAGGCCTTAGCCGAAGTTGACGACGAAATCATGGAATCCTATCTCGAAGGGCGGGAAATATCGGAGGAGAGCATAAAAAGGGCTCTGCGTTTCGGTACCATAAGTCTAAAGCTGGTTCCCATGCTTTGCGGATCGGCCCTCAAAAACAAAGGGATTCAATTGCTTTTGGATGCGGTGATCGATTACCTTCCATCTCCCTTGGACATTCCCCCTGTAAAGGGAGTCGATCCGCGCACGGGAGAGGAAGTTGTCCGCCATACCGATGCGGAGGCGCCCTTTACGGCACTGGCTTTCAAAGTGTTGGTGGACCCATACGTCGGTCGGGTCGTCTATACGAGGATATATAGCGGAAAGCTACACACCGGAATGTCGGTGCTCAATACGAACACCGGGAAGAAGGAGCGTATAGGGAGAATATTGAGGGTGCATGCCAATAAACGTGAGGACATCGAATCGGCCTTGGCCGGCACGATAGTGGCCATTCCCGGCCTTAAGAACACGAGGACGGGAGATACGCTTTGCGACGAAAAGGAACCCGTTGTATTGGAAGGGATGAACATACCCGAACCGGTCATTTCTTTGGCCATCGAACCGGCAAGCAAGGCCGACCAGGTCAAGTTGTCCAAGGGCTTGGCTGCCCTTGCAGAAGAAGACCCGACATTTAGGGTTGCCATAGATCACGAGACGGGGCAAACGATCATATCGGGTATGGGCGAGCTTCACCTGGAGATCATAGTAGATAGGCTGCGTAGGGAATTTGGAGTTGACGTCAGGGTCGGCAAGCCTCAAGTTGCCTACCGTGAAGCCATAAAAAGACCCGCCAGAGGAGAGGGCAAGTTCATACGCCAATCCGGCGGTCGCGGCCAGTACGGCCACGTGGTGTTTGAAATAGAAGCCCTCCCGGGACATAGGGGATACGAGTTTGAAGACAGGATCGTGGGGGGCGTGATCCCCAAAGAATTTATACCTGCCGTACAAAAGGGTGTAGAAGAAGCCTTAACCAGCGGTGTCGTTGGGGGATACCCAGTCATAGGCATAAAGGTTGCACTGGTGGACGGGAGTTTCCATGAAGTCGACAGCTCCGAGATGGCCTTCAAGATAGCTGCGTCTATGGCTTTCAAGGAGGCGATGAAAAAGGCAGACCCTGTTTTGATGGAACCTATTATGGAGGTGGAGGTAGTAACGCCTGAGGAATACCTCGGAGACGTTATGGGAGACCTCTCATCGCGCAGAGGGCGGATCGAGGGGATGGCCACTCGATCGGGAGCAAAGGTCGTCAAGGCGTACGTTCCTCTGTCCGAGATGTTCGGTTATGCCAGTGCACTGAGGAATAAAACCTCGGGAAGGGCTACGTTTACGATGAAATTCAGCCACTACGAAGAAGTTCCTTCCGAGGTGGCGGAAAAATTGTTAGCATCGGCATCTTAGATGCTCTAATACAATAAGTTTAAAATTATTGAGGAATAAATTTTTTAAGGGAGGCTGACAAGCATGGCAAAGGCAAAGTTTGAGAGGATGAAACCACATTTAAACATAGGAACCATAGGGCACATCGACCACGGCAAGACAACCTTGACCGCCGCTATAACCAGGACCCTTTCCACCCAGGGATTGGCTGACTTCACCCCCTTCGACGAGATAGACAAGGCCCCTGAGGAGAGGGAACGCGGAATAACGATAAGCATATCCCACGTGGAGTACCAGACCGAACACAGACACTACGCCCACATAGACTGCCCCGGACACGCCGACTACATAAAGAACATGATCACCGGAGCAGCCCAGATGGACGGAGCCATATTAGTCGTATCCGCTGCCGACGGGCCCATGCCGCAGACGAGGGAACACGTCCTTTTGGCAAGGCAGGTCAACGTCCCCTCCATAGTGGTCTTCATGAACAAGGTGGACATGGTAGACGACGAGGAACTCCTCGACCTTGTCGAGATGGAAGTGAGAGACCTCCTTTCAAGCTACGACTTCCCGGGAGACGAAATCCCCGTGATAAGAGGCTCCGCCCTGAAGGCCCTGGAGTGCGGCTGCGGCAAGAGGGAGTGTCAGTGGTGCGGCAGGATATGGGAGCTCATGGACGCCTGCGACAGCTACATACCCCTTCCAGAGCGTCCCGTGGACCAACCCTTCCTCATGCCCATTGAGGACGTCTTCTCCATAACGGGACGCGGTACCGTCGTCACCGGCAGGGTCGAAAGAGGAAAGATAAACTCAGGCGAGGAAGTGGAGATCGTAGGCATGAAGGAGGACAAGACAAAGACCGTGGCCACCTCCCTTGAGATGTTCAGAAAGATCTTAGACGAGGCCATAGCGGGAGACAACATAGGAATACTCCTTCGGGGCATAGGCAAAGACGACGTGGAAAGGGGCCAGGTAGTGGCAAAACCCGGCACCATAACACCCCACAAACACTTCAAAGCCGAGATATACGTCCTGAAGAAGGAAGAAGGCGGAAGACATACCCCCTTCTTCAACGGCTACAAACCTCAGTTTTACTTCAGGACCACCGACGTCACCGGTGAGATAACCCTGCCCGAGGGCGTAGAGATGGTAATGCCCGGAGACAACGCCAACATAGAAGTGAAGCTCATAGTTCCCGTAGCCTTGGAGAAGGGCTTGAGGTTTGCCATAAGGGAAGGCGGACGTACAGTAGGTGCCGGCGTAGTAACGGACATACTGGACAAGTAAGTCCCCTTAAAAGTGAAAGGGGGGATATGAATGGCTCAAAATATCAGGATTAAGTTGAAGGCCTTTGATCATAGGGTCCTGGATGCATCGGCGCTGCAGATTGCCGAAACAGCGAAAAGAACGGGGGCTAAGGTTTCAGGCCCCATACCATTGCCCACGGCGATCAATAAGTACACGGTTTTAAAGTCGCCTCACAAGGATAAAGATGCACGAGAGCAGTTCGAGGTGCGCACTCATAAGAGGCTTATAGATATAGTCGATCCTACGCAGAAGACCATGGAAGCGCTGATGCAGCTGAACCTCCCTTCAGGAGTAGATATACAAATACAACTGTAGGGGAGCTCTGAGCTGAAAGGAGAGAAAATTGATGAGTCTAGGGATTTTAGGTGTTAAGGTTGGAATGACCCAGATTTTCGACGAAGAGGGTCAGGCTGTGCCCGTTACCGTCGTAGAGGCAGGCCCCTGTAAGGTAGTTGCTTTAAGAAGGCCCGAAGTAGAGATGTATTCGGCCATAGTCTTGGGCTTTGGGAAGGTGAAAGCCCATAGATTGAACAAGCCCATGCTAGGCGTATATAAGAAAGCGGGGATCGAACCTAAACGATGGTTGCGGGAGTTCCGCGTAGATGACGTTACGGGTTATGAAGTTGGACAGACCATCGACGTAACTATCTTTGAAGTAGGCGAAGTCGTCGATGTTGCGGGCACCAGCAAAGGCAAAGGTTTTGCCGGTGTCATGAAAAGACACGGCTTTGGAGGCGGCCCTGCAAGTCACGGTGCTTCTCTCTTTCACAGGCGAGCCGGTTCGTCGGGAGCCAGCAGCTCTCCGAGCCATGTCTTTAAGGGCAAGACGATGCCCGGTAGGATGGGTAACGAGCGAGTGACCGTGAAAAACCTCAAAGTCGTTGCTGTCGATAAAGAAAATAATTTGCTATTGATTAAAGGAGCCATCCCAGGGCCCCGTAACGGCCTTGTTATGGTGCATAAAAAGGAGGGCTAGTTTATGCCTACTGTCGATGTTATCGGAATCGATGGACAAAAGGTGGGCGAAGTTGCCCTTGCCGATGATGTTTTTGCGGCGAGAATCCACGTTCCCGCTATGCATCAGGTCGTCGTAGCCTATTTGGCAGCACAAAGGCAAGGAACGCATTCGACGAAGACCAGAGGAGAGGTGCGCGGCGGCGGAAGGAAGCCCTGGAGACAAAAACACACCGGAAGGGCAAGGCATGGAAGCATACGCTCTCCTCTTTGGACAAAGGGTGGAGTTATCCATGGTCCCAGACCGCGCTCGTACGATCAAAAGGTAAATAAAAAGGTGAAGCGGTTGGCGATTAAGAGCGCTCTGAGCCTTAAGGTTAAGGAAAATAAGCTTATTTTGGTCGAGGGAATCGAAACAATGTCGCCCAAGACGAAGGATATGTGTGCCTTTTTGGCAAACGCTCAAGCACAAGCCAAACCGTTGATCGTCATACACGAATCGTTGCCTTCAATTTATATGGCGGCGAGAAACATACCTGGAACGAGGGTGTTACATGTTGACAGCATTAACGTATACGAAATATTAAATCATGAGCACCTCATATTGACTAAAGGCGCGGCACAAAGGCTGGAGGAGGTGTACTCAGCGTGAAATTGACTTCCTATGATATAATTTTGCGGCCAGTAATAACCGAGAAAAGCAGCCGTCATATGATATACAATAAGTATACCTTTGAAGTGCATCCGAGCGCCACTAAGGTGGAAATTAAAAAGGCAATAGAGGAGATCTTCGACGTGAAGGTCGAAAAGGTCCATACGGTAAACGTCAAGCCAAAGCCGAAGCGCCTCGGGCGTTTTTTAGGACGCTCGAGAAGGTGGAAAAAAGCGATCGTAACATTAGCGCCAGGCGAACGCATTGAGTTCTTTGAAGGCGTACGGACGACTTAAAGGAGGAAGTCCAATGGGAATTAAAAAATACAAACCGGCGACTCCTGGTAGACGCCAGATGGCCACATCGGACTTTTCGGAAATTACCAGAGATGAATTTGAAAAGAGCCTGGTAGTTTCCTTAAAAAAGAAGGCGGCCGGAAGGAACAATAAGGGAAGGGTCACTGCGAACCATCGAGGCGGGGGGCACAAGAGACTCTATAGAATCGTAGATTTCAAGAGAGATAAATTCGACGTTCCCGGGAAAATAGCCGCGTTAGAGTACGATCCCAACAGATCGGCAAGGATAGCGCTCGTACATTATGCCGACGGTGAGAAGCGCTACATCCTGGCCCCTGTGGGCTTGAGCGTAGGAGATGTGGTAATGTCTGGAGAAAAGGCTGACATTAAACCTGGCAACGCATTAAAGCTACGGGATATTCCTGTCGGCACCTTCGTTCATAACATCGAGCTGCAGCCGGGGCGAGGCGGCGTGATGGCCAGATCTGCCGGCGCACAGGTGCAGATAATGGCAAAGGAAGGAAAATACGTTTTGCTGCGCATGCCGAGCGGTGAAATAAGGTATGTTCTGCAGGAGTGTATGGCTACGGTTGGCCAGGTCGGAAACGTGGAACACGAAAACGAGGTGCATGGCAAGGCCGGCAGGAAGAGGTGGCTTGGCAGGAAGCCAAGGGTGCGTCCTATGGCCATGAACCCCGTCGATCACCCCCTCGGTGGTGGCGAGGGTAAAACGAAGTCGCACAAGCACCCCGTTTCGGCTACGGGCGTTCCGGCTAAGGGGTATAAAACCCGTAAGCCTAAAAAGGCATCGACCAAATATATCGTTCGTCGCAGGAACGTTCAGTAAGGGAGGGAACTGACTTATGCCCCGTTCGGTAAAAAAAGGTCCCTACGTGGATCAAAAATTGTTGAAACGAATAGAGGAAATGAACGCGTCCGGAAACAAGAGAGTGATCAAGACATGGTCAAGGAGATCTACAATAGTGCCAAGCATGATTGGCCATACTGTCGCGGTTCACAACGGACGCACTCACATACCTATTTACATAAGCGAAAATATGGTAGGCCATAAGCTCGGAGAGTTTGCCCCGACCAGAAAATTTGGCGGGCATGCCGGGCAGGAACGCACCACCAGGGTAAGGTAGGGTGAGAGATGATGGAAGCAAAAGCTATATCCAAACAAATAAGGATTTCACCCTTTAAGGTGCGACAGGTGTTGTCCTTGATCAGAGGCAAGAAAGCCGGGGAAGCTCTTTTAATATTGCGCTATTGCCCCAAAAAGGCCGCGCGATATATTGAGAAGACTTTGACCAGCGCCATTGCAAACGCTGATCACAACCTGGGCATGAGCGTCGACGAACTTTATGTAGTTAAGGCCATCGCGGATGAAGGTCCTACTTTGAAAAGATGGAAACCGGTATCCATGGGAAGGGCCCATCCTTTCAATCATCGTACCTGTCATATCACTATAGTAGTTGGCGAAAGGCAAGGAGGTATTGACTAAGATGGGACAGAAAGTACATCCCGTTGGCTATCGTCTGGGAGTCATCCGTGATTGGGAGTCGAGATGGTATGCCGACAAGAAAAATTTTGCCAAGCAATTGCATGAAGACATCAAACTGCGTAAATGGATAAAGGACAGATGGGGACATGCTGGCATCTCCACGGTCGAAATAGAGCGGATCGGAAACGTAATCCGGTTCACGATTTGGACCGCCCGCCCCGGTGTCGTAATAGGAAAAGGCGGCAGCGAAATACAGGAAGTCAGGGATGAGCTGCAGAAGATGACGGGATCCAAGGTAATGATCAATGTCCAGGAGATAAAAAATCCCGACAAAAACGCCCAAATAGTGGCCGAGGGCATAGCATCAGCCCTGGAGCGGAGGGTGTCCTTCCGAAGAGCGATGAAACAGGCCATATTCCGTGCCATGAAGGCAGGAGCTTTGGGCATCAAGACGCAGTGTTCCGGCAGATTGGGCGGCGCCGAAATTGCCAGAAGAGAGTGGTATCTCGAAGGTCGCCTGCCTCTGTCCACGCTAAGGGCAGATATCGATTACGGTTTTGCCGAGGCCAAGACGATGTACGGCGTTATCGGAGTAAAGGTATGGATATACAACGGCGATGTATTACCCTCGCTCAAGGAGCAGCCTCACGACGAGGTTTCGAGCGAGAGGAGGTGAATAGATTATGTTGATGCCAAAAAGGGTGAAGTATAGAAAACCTTTTCGCAAGCCTTTGCGAGGCAGGACGAAGGGTGGCGCAACTGTAGCCTTCGGAGATTACGGGTTGCAGGCTCTTGAAAACGTGTGGCTCACTGCAAGGCAGATAGAGGCTGCCCGTATAGCCATCACGCGAAAAATGAAAAAGGGCGGAAAACTTTGGATAAGAGTCTTCCCCGACGTCGCATATACCAAAAAGCCTTTGGAGACCAGGATGGGCAAAGGTAAGGGCGCTCCTGAGTATTGGGTTGCTCCCGTTAAACGTGGCCGGGTTATCTTCGAAGTGGCCGGCGTTTCCAGAGAAGTGGTAGAAGAGGCTTTTCGCTCTGCCGCACATAAATTGCCCATCAAGGTTCGGGTTATCGAAAGGGAAGAAATGGGTGGTGAAGCATAATGAATCCTAAAGAGTTGCGCGACCTGACCATCGAAGAACTGAAGGAAAAACACAGGGAATATAAAAAGGAACTATACAATCTTCGCTTCCAGCATGCCATTGGTCAGCTTTCCAATACGGCAAGAATAGCGGAAGTGAAGAGGACGATCGCCAGGATTCTTACTATCATGCGCGAGAAAGAGACCGGGCGAGATCGCTCCTCGGTGTTGAATTAAAGGAGGGAGTTTTATGGAGGAGCGCAAGGCTCAAAAAAAGGTCAGAAGAGGCATTGTCGTAAGCAATAAAATGGACAAAACGGTAGTGGTCAGAGTAGACAGGATGGCGAAGCACGCGTTATACGACAAACCTGTTCTCAAGAGCAAGAAATTCATGGCTCACGACGAGGAAAATTCTTGCTCCATAGGAGATAAGGTTTTAATAGAGGAAACTCGACCTCTTTCGCGAAAGAAAAGATGGAAAGTCGTAAAGATCCTGGAGCGTGCTCCTCTCTTTGAATACACTGGACCAGTCGAGGAGGAATAAAGGCCATGATACAGTTACATACTATGCTTAATGTGGCCGATAATTCGGGAGCAAAAAAAATAAGGTGCATTCAGGTGACCGGGGGTAGTTACAGGCGATATGGGACGGTTGGCGACGTAATAGTGGCTTCCGTTAAGGAAGCCATACCGAACAGCAATATCAAAAAAGGCGATGTAGTCAAAGCCGTAATTGTGCGCGTTCGCAAAGAGGTAAGGCGTCGCGACGGTTCCTACGTTCGCTTCGACGACAACGCCGCCGTTATAATCGATAACCAGGGAAACCCTCGCGGTACACGCATATTCGGCCCTGTAGCCAGGGAATTGAGGGACAAGGGTTATACGCGCATAGTATCGCTTGCTCCTGAGGTCGTATGAGGAGGCGTGTTTGTATGTCCAAGATGCGAATTAAAAAGGGAGATATGGTCCGCGTTATTTCCGGCAAAGATAAAGGAAAGGAAGGAAAGGTCCTCCAGCGCATACCCACAAGGAACATGTTGCTGATAGAGGGAGTGAACGTCGTAACCAAGCATTCGCGTCCCTCTCAGAAAAATCCCCAGGGCGGAATCCTGCGCCAAGAGGCCCCTATCCATGCGGACAAGGTCATGCTGGTCTGTCCTGCCTGTGGTGAGGCGACGAGGGTATCTCGCGCCTTTTTGGAGGACGGACGCAAGGTTCGCCTATGCAAGAAGTGCGGCGAAATAGTGGATAAGCTTTAGGTTGAGGAGGAACAGGCAAATGGTTCCGCGATTACTTGAAAAATACAGAAGTGAAGTAGTTCCGCGAATGATGAAGGCCTTTAATTACAAAAACGTCATGGAGGTTCCACGAATAGAAAAGGTCGTAGTCAATATCGGCGTAAGCGAAGCGAAACAGGATATAAAATATTTGGACGCTGCTATTAATGAGCTAGCCCTCATCACAGGGCAACGGCCAGTTTTGAAAAGAGCGAAGAAGTCCGTTGCAGGCTTCAAGGTGAGAAAGGGCATGCCCGTGGCATGCACCGTTACGCTCAGAGGGGCTAAGATGTGGGAGTTTTTGGACAGGTTAATCTCTCTGGCTTTGCCCCGCATAAAGGACTTTCAAGGCGTTTCGAGAAAAGGCCTCGACGGGCGCGGAAACTATAACTTGGGGTTGAGGGAACAGCTGATATTCCCTGAAATCGAATACGACGATATTATGCGTATCAGGGGTATGAACGTAAGCATTACGACTACGGCGAAAACCGATGAGGAAGCTTACGGACTGCTAAAAGAGCTGGGTATGCCCTTTAGGCAGTAGCGATGAGGAGGTTAAAATCCGATGTCTAGGAAAGCTCTTGAGATAAAGGCTCAAAGAGAACCAAAGTATAAGGTGAGAAAATACAACAGATGTCCGCTTTGCGGTCGCCCGAGGGCATTTATGAGGAAGTTTAACATGTGTAGGTGCTGCTTCAGAGATTTGGCGCGACAGGGCAAGATCCCTGGAGTCGTCAAGTCCAGCTGGTAGCCCTATGAAACAAAAGGAGGATCGGCGATGTATGTTACAGATCCGATTGCTGATATGTTGACGCGAATCCGCAATGCGAACATAGCTTACCACGAAGTAGTGGACATCCCCATGAGCAACATGAAGCATCGTATTGCGCGAGTATTGAAGGACGAAGGTTATATAAAAAACTATAAAGTGATAAACGACCCCGGCAAGCCCTATCAAATGCTGAGGATATATTTGCACTACGGGCCAAACAAGGAAAGGGTCATACAGGGTCTTCGTCGGGTCAGCAAGCCCGGCAGGCGAATATATGTCAACAGCAGAGACTTGCCGAAGGTCATGGGGGGCTTGGGGGTAGCGATAATATCGACTTCAAGCGGACTGATGACTGACGCGGAGGCCAGAAAAAAGGGCCTTGGCGGCGAAGTCCTTTGCTACGTGTGGTAAGGGGGGAAAGACGTTGTCGAGGATTGGTCGGAAACCGATTTCCATCCCTAAAGGGGTAAATGTGACGTTGAGCGGTCGCACCGTTAGGGTAAAAGGTCCAAAGGGAGAAATGAGTTTTGATTTGTTGCCCAACATAAACGTTGAGTTGGCCGATGAGCAGATAATGGTCATGAGGAATAGGGAAGACAAAAAAACGAAGGCCTTTCACGGCCTTGTAAGGGCCATGTTGAGCAATATCGTCACGGGCGTTACGCAGGGGTTTGAAAAGGAGCTCGAGATAGTGGGAGTGGGATACAGAGCTCAGATGCAAGGGCAGAAACTGGTCCTGAACCTCGGGTATTCAAATCCCGTTGAATATGTTCCGCCTAAAGGGATAACGATTACTACAGATAGCCCGACCAAGATAAAGATCTCGGGCATAGATAAGCAAGAGGTCGGTCAAGTCGCCGCTATAATAAGATCCTTCAGGGCCCCCGAACCTTACAAGGGCAAAGGGATCAGGTATGTTGGCGAAGTTGTCAAGCGAAAGACCGGTAAAGCTAGTGCGAAATAGTGGAGGTGGACCATTTTGATTAAGCGTAAATCGCGTAACGATATGCGCCTTCTTCGGCATCGCAGGATCAGGAAAAGGCTATTGGGTACACAGGAAAAACCTAGGTTGAGCGTCTTTAGGAGCCTGAAACACATTTATGTCCAAGTCATTGATGATGAGCGTGGGCATACCCTGGTTTCCGCGTCCACCTTAGACAAGGAACTTAGGCCTTTTCAGGCAAGCTCCGGCTCCATAGAGGCGGCCAAGGCAGTGGGGCAGCTTGTGGCGAGACGAGCGCTGGAGCGTGGCATTGCTGAAGTCGTTTTTGACCGTGGCGGACACGCCTATCACGGGAAGGTCAAGGCGCTTGCCGATGCCGCTCGCGAAGCCGGCTTGAAGTTATAAAGGGGGAGTCTTTGCATGGTCAGGATAACGATACCAAAAGGCGTGGAGCTAACCGAGAGGGTTATCGCCATAAACAGGGTCAGCAAAGTCGTCAAAGGCGGCAAGAGATTTAAATTCAGCGTTCTTGTCGTAGTTGGAGACGGGGAACGATACATAGGAGTAGGCATGGGTAAGGCGAGGGAGATACCCGAAGCGGTTCGTAAGGGCATTGAAAGGGCAAAGAAGAACCTTGTAGAGGTAAAGAAAGTAGGAAATACCATTCCCCACCCGATAGTTGCGAACTTTGGTGCGGCCCAGGTGCTGCTCAGGCCTGCCGCTCCTGGAACGGGAGTTATTGCGGGGGCAGTTGTGCGCGCCATTATGGAGTTGGGCGGCGTAAAGGACGTGTTGACGAAGGTCATAGGCAGAACGTCTAATCCTATCAACGTCGCTTACGCTACTGTTGAGGCCGTGAAGGCTCTGAGAAGCCCCGACGAGATCATGAAATTACGCGGGAAAGACCAACAACAGGCTTAGCGGGGAGGAATGAGGTTATGTCCAAAATTAGAGTTACTTGGAAAAAAAGCACCATAGGACGCCCGGAAAGACAGAGAAAATCTATCCGAGCTTTGGGCCTGAAGAAGTTGAACCATAGCGTAACCCATGACGATACGCCTCAAATCCGAGGAATGATAAGAGCCGTCGAGCATCTCATAGATTGGGAAATCGTCGAATAGCTGGGAGGGAATAGTATGCGAATTCATGACTTACGCGCCCCTATGGGGGCCCGAAAAAAGCCCAAGAGGGTTGGTCGGGGCAAGGGAAGCGGCCACGGCGGTACGGCTACGCGAGGGCATAAGGGGCAAAAAGCCCGTGCCGGTGGAAATATATCGCCCAGGTTCGAAGGCGGGCAGATGCCTCTGGTGAGAAGAATTCCGAAGAGAGGGTTTAATAATGCGAGATTCGCAAGAAAATATCAGTACGTCAATATTGTGACCCTCGACGAGAAGTTCGGAGAAAATGCAACAGTCACTCCTGAGCAGATGTACGAGGCTGGCATCATAGAAGATCTCCAAACGCCTGTTAAGATATTAGCGAAAGGGGACATCACGAAACCGCTTACGGTAAAGGCGCACAAATTCAGTGCCAACGCGAAAAGCAAGATCGAATCGGCCGGCGGCAAGGCAGAGGTGATTTAAGTGTTTAGCGCCTTGCGTGACATGTTTCGCCTTCCCGACCTTAAAAGCAGGATCTTGTTCGTCCTCGGGGTCCTGCTGGTGTTTCGCTTGGGGGCGCACATCCCAACTCCCGGAGTGGATGCGAAGGCAATGGCAAGTCTCTTTGAACAGGGCGGGGTATTGAGTCTCTTCGATCTCTTTGCGGGAGGTGCTTTGCGGCGATTCAGCATATTTGCTCTTGGCGTAACGCCCTACATCAATGCCAGTATCGTCATGCAACTTCTGGCCGTTGTCGTGCCCGCCATAGAAAAGATGCAAAAAGAGGGCGAAGAGGGAAGGCGCAAGATCGTTCAGTACACGAGGGTGTCTACGATCCTTTTCGCAGGCATCCAGGCGGTAGGAATGGTTTTGTGGCTCAGGAGCATGGACATCATTTATGTAGGTGGCATCTCTATAGTGGTGGCCATAGTAACTCTTATTGCTGGATCAATAGCCGTTATGTGGATGGGTGAAATGATATCTGACCACGGCATAGGCAACGGAATATCGCTGCTCATATTCGCCGGAATAGTTGCTCGTATACCGGAGGCAATAATGCGAACCTTTACATTGCTTCGTACCGGCGAGATGAATTTCTTAACTCTGATAATTGCCATTGCAATAATGATCGTAGTAATTGCCGGATGTATACTCCTTCAGGAGGGCCAAAGGCGATTACCGGTTCAGTATGCGAAAAGAGTTGTCGGAACCAGGGTGTACGGAGGACAGTCGACCTTCATTCCTTTGAGGGTTAACAGCGCAGGGGTAATACCTATAATTTTTGCATCCTCTGTATTACTCTTTCCCACTACCGTGGCCAGGTTTTTTTCGGCTGGATTTGCCCAGACGATTGCAGGGATCTTTTCGCCGAGTAGTCCAATATATATGATCCTTTACGTATTGCTGATCATATTTTTCACCTACTTTTATACGGCTGTCGTCTTTAATCCTGTCGATGTGGCCAACAATTTGAAGAAATACGGGGGCTTTATACCCGGAATAAGGCCGGGACGTCCTACGGCAGACTACATCGAAAGGGTGTTGTCACGAGTTACGTTGGGAGGGGCGGTATTTTTGGCGGGCATAGCTCTGCTTCCCTCGCTTTTGACGCAAATGCTGGGCATAACGACTTTCTACTTTGGAGGCACTGCAGTTTTGATCGTCGTCGGCGTTGCCCTTGAGACGGTACAGCAGATTGAAGCCCAGCTGTTGATGCGCCATTATGAAGGGATTATGAAAAGAAGGAACAAAGCTGGCGGAATACTAAGACTATAGAACAGCTTTGGGACTAGTTAGGAGGAAGAGAAGTTGCGCATGATATTTCTAGGGCCACCGGGAGCAGGAAAGGGAACGCAGGCGGTAAAATTGGCATCCAAATATGGAATAGCCCATATCTCTACCGGTGATATGTTGCGTTATCATGTTAAAAACGGCACCGATCTTGGCGAGAAGGCGAAGGCCTATATGGACTCGGGCCGGTTGGTGCCCGATGATTTGATTATAGAGATGGTCAAGGAGAGATTGGAAGAAGAGGACGCAAAGAGGGGCTTTATACTGGACGGATTTCCCAGGACCGTGAATCAGGCGGAAGCTCTGGAAGTTCTTCTAAAGTCCAAGGACATTACCCTCGATGCCGTTGTTTTATTCGACGTTGACGAAGAAACCTTGGTGCGACGCCTCTCAGGAAGGCGCATCTGCCCAAACTGTAATGCGATTTACAACGTTCATAACAGCGATTATCCTGAGGATGGTCGTTGTAAAAGGTGCGGTAATGGACTTATACAGCGCGATGACGACCGACCTGAAGTGGTAAGGCGGCGCCTCAAGGTTTACGAGGAAGAGACCGCCCCCTTGCTTGATTATTACAGAAATAAGGGCAGCCTGATATCTGTCGATGCCTCTTCCGAAAGCGACGCCGTATTGTACGCCATAGTGAGTTTGTACGGAGGCAAAGATGATTCGAATTAAGAAAGATTGGGAAATAGAAAAGATGAGAAGGGCGGGACTTGTGGTCGCAGACGTCTTAAAACTTATGAGGGATATGGTCAAACCCGGGGTGGACACGAAAAGCCTCGATGCAGAGGCCGAAAATATGATATTAAAGAGCGGAGGAATTCCGGCGTTCAAGGGGTATTCCTTTCCTGGGGCACCCTTTCCCTTTCCCGGTAGTATATGCGTCTCCGTCAACGATGAGATAGTTCACGGCATTCCCGATAATAAGAGAGTTTTGGTCGAAGGCGATATTGTGAGCATCGACGTGGGAGTCTGCATCGACGGATATTATGGGGATGCTGCTTGCACCTTTCCCGTCGGACTCATAAGCGATAGCAGATCGAGGTTGCTTGAAGTTACGAAAAGGGCCCTCTATTTGGCAGTCGATGCGGCTAAAAACGGCAATACCGTCGGAGATATAGGGCATACCGTGGAACAGTATGTCATTTCGCAGGGTTACGGTCTGGTCCGCGACTATGCGGGCCACGGGATAGGGAAGCGCCTCCATGAGGCTCCCCAGGTCCCTAACTTCGGAAGACGGGGGGACGGCATAACCCTTAAAAAGGGGTTTACCCTCGCCATCGAACCAATGGTCATCGCCAGTAAAAACGAAGATGTGGCGGTATTGGAAAACGGATGGACGGTTGTAACGGCAGATCACTCGGATGCAGCTCACTTTGAACATACGGTGCTCATTTTCGACGAGAGAGGAATCATACTCACGCCTTGGGAGTGACGATATTGGATTTAGATGACTTTCAAACAGGAAGGGTCGTCATATCCCGCAAGGGAAAGGATAAGGGCACTTTTTATGCAGTGATTGGCATGGATCGGTTGAAAAACAGGGTATACGTGGCAGACGGGTGGCGGCACTCAGTCTCTCGTCCCAAGCCCAAAAACCCGAAGCATCTTCAGATGACAAATTGGTCTTTGCCAAGATTGGAGGAACGTTTGAGGGACAGCTCGAAAAATAACGATGAGTGGCTACGTCAGCAACTGCTAAACCTGATTCGAGACAAAGGGGCTCAAATTAAGAGGGGGTAGGCCAGCGCGCATGGCGAGGGAAGATGTAATAGAGTTACGGGGTACGGTGCTTGAACCGTTGCCCAACGCGATGTTCAAAGTGCAGCTTGAAAACGGTCATATTTTGTTAGCCCATGTCTCGGGCAAGATGCGCATGCATTTCATTCGCATATTGCCCGGGGATAAGGTCTTGGTTCAAGTCTCACCTTACGACTTGACAAGAGGACGAATTGTATATAGATATAAATAGCTTTAAAGGGGGAAGTAAAAAGATGAAAGTCAGACCTTCCGTTAAACCTATTTGCGAACATTGCCAGGTCATTCGGCGTCACGGCAAGGTATGGATAATTTGCAAAAGAGATCCTAAACATAAACAAAGACAGGGAGCAAGGAGGTAGTCGGGCATGGCTCGAATCGCAGGTATTGATCTGCCCAGGGACAAAAGAGTCGAGATAGCGTTGACTTATATCTACGGCATAGGTCTTCCTTCGGCGAAGAAGATATTGGCATCTACGGGGATCAGCCCCGATACGCGGGTTAAGGACCTCACCGAAGACGAGATCAACAAGCTCCAAAGAGAGATTGAAAACAACCATAAGGTAGAAGGCGATTTGAGGCGCGAGGTCAACGCGAACATCAAGCGCCTGATAGACATAGGCTGTTATCGGGGCTTAAGGCACAGGCTCGGCCTTCCCGTAAGGGGACAGAGGACGCGCACCAACGCAAGGACGCGCAAGGGTCCAAAGAGGACGATAGCCGGCAAGAAGAAAGCCACAATGAAAAAGTAACGGAAGCCTATAAATTAAGGAGGGAAATTTAGTGGCCAAGAGCACCAAAAGACGGACCAAAAGAAAAGAAAAAAAGAATATAAATTATGCCGTTGCCCACATTCACTCTACATTTAATAATACGATCATAAGCATAACAGACAAGCAGGGCGGCGTTGTCGGTTGGGCATCGGGGGGGACAGTAGGTTTCAAGGGTACCCGTAAATCGACGCCCTATGCTGCTCAGATGGCAGCACAGGTTGTGGCCAAACAGGCACAGGATCACGGCGTCACTGAAATAGACGTAGTCGTCAAGGGCCCCGGACCGGGAAGGGAGTCGGCCATTAGAAGTTTGCAGGCCGCAGGACTGCAGATCAACATGATAAAAGACGCCACGCCGATTCCTCATAACGGATGTCGTCCTCCAAAAAGACGACGTGTATAAGCCCAACAGGGGAACATTGAAGGAGGGAAAGATCGCGATATGAGCAGATATACCGGACCTTCCTGCAGGCTGTGTCGCAGGGCAGGAACAAAGTTATTTCTAAAGGGAGACAGATGCTATTCTGAGAAGTGTGCCATAGCGAGGAGGAACTCCTTACCGGGTCAGCACTCGCAGAGGCGAGCGAAATTCAGCGAATATGGCTTGCGGTTGCACGAGAAGCAGAAGCTCAGAAGGTTTTACGGAATGACGGAACGGCAGTTTGAGAGGTTCTTCGAAAAGGCCAGCAGAATGGCCGGGCAGAAGGGGCACAATTTTCTGCAGTTGTTGGAAAGACGCGTTGACAGCGTGGTCTATCGCTTGGGCATTGCCTCGAGCAGAGCTCAAGCCAGACAGCTCGTGACCCACGGTCACATAACCGTCAACGGCAAAAAACTTGACATACCAAGCGCTTTGGTGAAAGTCGGCGATGTCATAGCCGTTGCTCCCAACAGCAGGGACATTCCTACTATAAGGGAAAACTTGGAAGTCGCTTCGGCCCGGGCCATACCGGAGTGGCTTGAACTCAATGCCGAGCGGATGGAGGGTAGAGTAGTATCTCTTCCGACGAGGGAGCAGATCGACGTTCCCGTCAACGAACAGCTCATCGTCGAATACTACGCTCGATAATTATTAAGGAGAGGATCAGTTTGGAACGTGTTGTGCCGGATATCCATATAGAAGAAAGCAGTTCGGGATATGGACGGATTAGAATAGAACCCCTGGAGAGGGGGTACGGCGTAACGCTTGGGAATGCCATTAGGCGAGTCCTGCTGTCGTCCATCCCGGGAGCTGCCGTCTCCGCCATCAGGATCGATGGCGTATTGCATGAGTTCAGTACAGTGCCCGGCGTAATGGAGGACGTATTGGAAATAATATTGAACATAAAAAAGCTAGCCGTCGTGTCCCACAGCGATGACGTTCGCATGTTGAGGCTGGAGGCAGAGGGGCCCAAGGTCGTGACGGTCGCCGATATAATCCCCGACAGCGAGGTGGAGTTTTCCAACCCCGAGGCTTACATATGTACTTTGGAAGAAGGTCATAAATTGGAAATGGACCTTTACGTCGAGCGGGGTGTAGGCTATCTGACAATGGACAGGCCAAGACCTAACTATTTGCCCATAGATGTTTTACTAGTCGATGCTGTATTTTCTCCCGTCTTGCGCGTGAACTACAACGTCGGGGCTGCAAGGGTTGGCCAGCGAACCGACTACGAGAGCCTGCTCATCGAATTGTGGACAAACGAGACGGTCGAGCCCGCTAAAGCCTTTCTTGAGGCTGTCAAGATATTGAACCAATATTTTGGCCATATAGCTTCCCTGTTGCTAAAAGAGCCCGTCTCTCCCGTAGCGGCGGAGGTTCCTGAGGCTGTCGTTGAGGCTGTAGCGGAGGAAGACCCCATTCTCTCCAGGCCCATTCGGGATCTGGAACTATCCATACGAAGCGAAAACTGCCTGCTTCGCGCAGGAGTGCGCACCATAGGGGATTTGGTCCAATACACGAGGGACGATCTTTTGAAGATACGTAATCTTGGAAAGATTTCCCTGAAGGAGATAGAGGAAAAGTTGGATATCTTCGGCCTGTCTTTGAGCGCTCCCAAAGCAGGTTCGAAGGCCGGAACAGATTCCCAGGAAAATGACGCCGAAGGTAACTTGGATGATGAAAACGAAGGCAAGGAGGAATAGAGGATGAGGCATAGAATGCGCTCTAGGACGCTTGGGCGATATGGAGCACACAGAAGTGCGATGCTCATAAACATGGCTGCAAGCCTTATAATTCACGAGAGCATAGAGACCACGGTTCCGCGGGCGAAAGAGCTTCGCAGGTATGTTGAAAAGCTCGTTACTCGCGCCAAGGGCGGGACTTTGCACGACAGAAGGATAGTTATATCGAGATTGCGCAACAAGGAAGCGACGATAAAGCTCTTCAATGAGCTTGCGCCCCGTTATGCCAATCGCCCGGGAGGCTATACTCGAATAGTGAAACTTGGATACCGCAAGGGAGACGCTGCCCCAACGGCCATAATTGAATTTGTTCAGTAATCCGATATGACTGCAAGGACAATTTTTTCTTTAAGGGATGTGACTTTTTGTTATCCCGGCTCGGACAAACCCGCCATATCGGGCATAACGATGGACGTAGAGGAAGGTCGGTGGGTTTCGGTCGTAGGAGACAACGGATCGGGCAAGTCTACCCTGGCAAAGCAATTGAACGCCCTGCTGGTGCCAACGCGGGGCGTTTGTTTTGTCATGGGCAAGGACACCAAAGACCCATCCCTACAATGGGAAATCAGAAAAGACGTCAGCATGGTCTTTCAAAACCCAGAAAATCAGATAGTCGCCTCTGTGGTCGAAGAAGAAGTCGCCTTCGGACCCGAAAATTTGGGACTTACGAGCGTGGAAATTGAGGAGCGAGTGAGGTGGGCCTTGAAGGTTACAGGCCTTTTTGAGTTTGCACATAGGCCAACCTATGCCCTTTCCGGCGGGCAAAAGCAGCGGCTTGCTCTTGCAGGAGCGCTTGCCATGAAGCCCAGATGTATTGTCCTCGATGAGGCGACCAGCATGTTGGACCCAGAAGGAAGAAAGGATTTGGTCGCAGTTTTAACCAGATTGCACCACGAAGGGATGACGGTGGTCATGATTACCCACAGATTGGAGGAGATACTGTTTTCCGATCTCACGGCCGTGCTCTCTCGGGGTAAATTGGCCTTCTACGGAGAGACGAAAGACCTTTTGGATAGCACGACCTTTGCCCGATTGGGTATCAAAGAGCCCCCCTTGTTTAAGTTGTGGCGCAACTTGAAGTCCAGGGGGTTGCTCGAAGAATCTACCTATCCCACTGTTCGGAATATGGTCGAAGAGCTGGTGGAAAGGCTATGTCTATAAGGGTTTGCAACGTAAGTTATGTATATCATAGGGATACTCCCCTGGAGACGGTTTCGCTTCGGGATGTCTCGTTCGATGTCGATCCTGGAGAATGGATAGCTGTTGTGGGGCATACGGGGAGTGGAAAGACCACTCTGGCCCAAATGCTCAACGGGTTGCTTTTCCCCACGTCGGGAGAAGTCGTCGTCGACGGATTAAAGCTCTATCCAAAGGCTCCTCATCTAAAGTCCCTTAGACGAAAGGTAGGTCTCGTATTTCAATACCCTGAGCATCAACTGTTTGCCGAAACCGTATTGGACGAGATGATGTATGCTCCCAAAAACTTCGACATCCCCGAAGATGAAGCGAGGAGAAATATCGAAAGGACTCTCGAGCTTTTCGATCTCGACGAAAATGTGCTTTCAAAAAATCCCTTTGAACTGTCGGGAGGACAGAGAAGAAAGGTCGCTCTTGCTTCGATTATGGTGGTAGAGCCTGACTATCTCGTTTTGGACGAACCGACGGCAGGGTTGGATTGGAAGGGGAGGGAAGCGCTGTTTTCAATACTTGAGGACTTCAGGAGTAAAGGAATCGCGATCGTACAGATAACACATGATATCGAGATGGTTTTGGGTCACTGCGACAAGCTGTTGGTGCTCGAGAATGGGAGAAAAAAGTTGTGGGGAAGGCCCGCAGAAGTGATAGAAGATCTGGCCGAAAAGCCGGTAAAGGGGCTTGTCCTTCCCGAGGTCCTGGAGTTTGCCCATTCACTGAGAAATGCTGGACTGAACGTGCCTCTTACGTGGGATGAGAAGTCCTTGCTTGAAGCCATAGAAAGGGAGGTTTCTTCGTGCATTTCCTAGAGCATCTTTCCTTGGGACAGTACGTCCCCGCTAAATCTTTCATCCATTCGTTGGACCCAAGGAGCAAAGTTCTGGCCGTCATGTTTTTGATCACCTCTGTTTTTCTGGCGAACACTACTCTGTGGCCTTACGTCATATGGTTTGTCTTGATCGTTATTATCAGCGCCTTGAGTAATATATCTTTTAAGACGGTCGTGACGTCGACGAGGCCCGTGCTAATATTGATCGTATTTACCTTGGCGATAAACCTGTTTTTCGCCGACGGCAGGGAGTTGTTCAGGATAGCCTTCATTTCAATTACCGAGGAAGGTCTCTTGACGGGAATTAAAATGGGCCTAAGGCTTTTTTATCTAGTATTGTTTGCCAATATAACGATGATGACTACAAGCCCGATAGAGCTTTCCGACGGCATCGAGTCTTTGCTTTCGCCTTTCAAGCGTTACGGGCTTCCAGCCCATGAATTTGCCATGATGATGACGATAGCCCTGCGGTTCATACCGACCCTCTTGGACGAAACGGACAGGATAATGAAGGCCCAGCTTGCCCGTGGAGCCGATCTGGACAGCGGCGGAATTATAAAGAGGTTTAAGGCTTTGATCCCTGTGCTGGTGCCTCTTTTTGTGATTGTATTCCAAAGGGCCGAAGAACTTGCAGTAGCAATGGAGGCTAGATGCTACAGGGGCGACTATGGTAGAAGCAGGATGAGACCGCTTGTGTGGGGTGCCTGTGACAGCCTTTATTTGGGTGCCATTCTTTTTATCTCAGTAAGCGGGGTGATTTTGGATAGGTGGATACTATAGGTCGTTTTGCAGTGCTGCTTTCCTATGATGGCTTTGCCTTTCACGGCTTCCAAAGGCAGAAAGACCTGCCCACCGTGGAATTGGCTCTGGAAGAAGCTTTAAGCCTGCTTGATAAAAAAGGAAGAAAAGTGAAGGTGACGGGAGCCGGAAGAACCGACAGGGGAGTGCATGCCCTGGGGCAGGTAGTTCATTTTGACATCTCTTGGCCCCACGGTCCTGCTGCTTTGAGAAAAGCACTGGAGGCAAATTTGCCTTCCTCTATAGGCATATATGAAGTAGTTCCTGTGGACTTTGCTTTCCACGCCAGAAGGAGCGCCCTTTGGAGAAAGTATGCCTATTTTATCTGGAAAGGCGATTGCAGACTTCCCCATTTAAGCAGATATGTCTGGTGGAACCGAAGAGGCTGGGACATGGATTTGGCGAAGAAGTTTTTAACGATGATAAAGGGTTTCCACGATTTTGGAGCCTTTTGCAGAAAGGCCGATCGTCCTTCTGATGCGAGGCGCACTATAATGGAAGCCGGAATCGAAGAGAAGGGCCCCCTTTTGAAGATTTCCGTAACGGGGAGGTCGTTCTTGACGAATATGGTAAGGATAATAGTTGGTACAATGGATGAGATAGCGACGGGGAGAAAAAGCCTGGAGGATATCTCTCGTCTTTTGAGTGGCGGCTCTCGCGGTGAAGCGGGTCCTACGGCTCCAGCGGAGGGCTTGTTTTTGTGGGAAGTTCGCTACGATCCCATGCCCTTCGGTTGCGAAGAATACAACGCTGTAACAGGCAATTTTATTCTTTAAGGCAAAAGGAGGTTACCTCAAGTGTTGGGTTTAGATATAGGTATAGATTTAGGAACGGCGACAATATTGATCTATGTAAAGGGAAAGGGCGTGATTATGAGGGAGCCGTCGGTGGTGGCAATAGATCAGAACAACAACAAGATCTTGGCCGTTGGCTCGGAGGCCAAGAGAATGCTCGGTAGGACTCCGGGGAACGTCGTAGCCGTTCGACCGCTTCAAAGCGGGGTCATAGCCAACTATACCATGACAGAGGCCATGATAAGGCACTTCCTGAAAAAAACCATGTCGGGATTGAACAAATTTTTGCGCCATCGCGTGATGATAGGCGTTCCCTCGGGAGCCACGGACGTGGAAAGAAGGGCCGTTTTGGAGGCTGCCCTCGAAGTGGGCGCCAAGGAGGCCTACCTCATAGAGGAACCAATGGCTGCAGCTATTGGTGCGGGGCTGTCAGTGGAGGAACCGCGGGGCAACATGGTGGTGGACGTAGGAGGCGGGACTTCGGATATAGCCGTAATATCCCTGGGGGGGCTTGTAGTGGCCGAGTCGCTGCGCATGGGCGGAGATGCCATGGATGAGGCGATAATAAGGTACGTCAGAAAGAAATACAATTTGGAGATAGGGTCGCAAACGGCCGAGGCATTGAAGATATCGATCGGCAACTGTTGCAACAATATCCCTGAGGAAGAAAAGAAAACGATGGCGGTCAAGGGTAGGGACGTAGTCCTCGGTCTTCCAAGGCAGGTAGAGTTGACTACAAAGGATGTGAAGGAGGCAATAGAGGACATAGTTTCGTCGATAATCAGGAGCATAAGGCGCGTATTGGAGCTAACGCCGGCGGAACTTTCTGCCGATATTATTGACAGGGGAATAGTGCTTACGGGGGGAGGAGCCCTCCTTAAGGGGCTTTCCGAGCTCATACACGACCAGACGGGCATAAAGACCTACGTAGCCGACTCGCCCCTGGAATGCGTAGCCCTGGGAACGGGAAAGGCTTTGGACGAACTGAACGCCCTCAAAGAATCAGGCTCGGTGTATTCGGCAATAAAGAAAAGTTCAGGGCGTTAGTCTTACAGATTGCATCTAACAATTAAAGAAGGTGGTTATTTCTATGTTTCGCGGACTTTATGGCGCCTCGTCGGCAATGCTTATTCAGGAGAAGGTCATAGACGTCGCCTCCCTTGAACAGCTCGAGGTCAGGCCAGATTCAGTGGCCAGAGTTGTCGTAAACGAGCGAACGGGAACGGTCGTGATGGGTGGAGACGTAAAGATTAGCGCCGTCGTGGTATCTCACGGAAATCTGACGGTCGCTGTGGCCGAGGCACCCCAGGTGGTACAGTCCGAATCCTTTGCGGGAGGACAGACGGCTGTAGTCCCCAGGACGGAAGTTGCCATCGAAGAACAGCAGGGCAGGATGAACGATGAAGGAGTATAAAAATAAACGGTGGTGGAAGGACGGTTTATATTTTTCCTGCCTTGGATGCGGTCGGTGTTGCGGGGGAGAGCCGGGTTACGTCTGGCTTGATACAAATGAGATTTTTGCTATCGCCAACTTCCTCGAAGTGGACGTTGCCGATACCCTTCGTTCTTTTGCCCGAAGGGTAGCAGGCCGTATCAGCCTCAGGGAGCTTGAAAACGGAGACTGCGTGTTCCTGGCCGATGGAAGGTGTCGGATATACCCCGTGAGGCCGCTTCAGTGTCGGACCTATCCCTTTTGGCCTTCGGTGCTTCAAAGCCCACGCTCGTGGCGCCTCGAAGGACAAAGATGCCCTGGCATCGGGCAGGGAAGCTTTTACCCTCAAGAGACCATTGAGCGTCTTCTTTCCCATATTTCCGCTATGGGACTTTGACGATAAGTTAACCGTGCCTAATTTACTTGTATATATTTGCCTTCCGAGCTAGAATGTAAAATGTAAACTGATGCAACATGTGAGTTAAAGATCATTATAAAACGGGAGGCGTTAGGCATGGCAAATGTAAAATGGTCGGTTACGCCGGAAGAAGTCTTTCCGACATTGGAAAGGTGGATGTTGCGCGACGGATTCGACATAGTGATCGATATGGAAAAGTCCCAGGGCAGCTGGATAGTCGATGCCCGAACGGGAGAGAAGTGGCTTGATTTTTATACCTTCTTTGCCTCTGCGCCCTTTGGAATGAATCATCCCAAGCTCGTCAACGACGAATTCAAGGAAAAGATCTTCAGGGCGGCCATAAACAAGGTGGCAAATTCTGACATCTACACCGTGGAGATGGCCGAGTTCGTTAAGACCTTTTCCGAGGTGGCCCTGCCGAAAGGTTTTAATCACCTCTTCTTCATCGACTACGGAACTTTGGCCATAGAAAACGCCTTGAAAGTGGCGATGGACTGGAAGGTAAGAAAGCTCCTTGCTCAGGGCAAGATCACCAAGGGTGCGGCCATGGACGGCAAAAAGGGAACGAAGGTCATTCACTTCAGGGAGGCCTTCCATGGAAGAAGCGGCTACACCCTTTCCCTGACCAATACCGCCGACCCCAATAAACATCAGTACTTCGCCAAATACGATTGGCCCAGGGTGTTAAACCCCAAGATAATTTGGCCGCTTGAGGAGCACATAGATGCCGTAAGATGGGAAGAGGAAGTCTCGGAAAGCCAGATATTAAAGCACCTCTGGGATGACCCCGACGATTACTGTGCAATAATCATAGAGACCATCCAGGGCGAGGGGGGGGACAACCACTTCAGGACCGAATTCTTCAAGAAGCTCCGAAAGATTTGCGATGAATACGACCTCATGCTCATTTTGGACGAAGTCCAGTGTGGCATGGGTATAACGGGTAAGATGTGGGCCTTCGAGCATCACGACATCACCCCCGATATAGTAGCCTTCGGAAAGAAGTCCCAGGTCTGTGGCATCATGGTCGGTCCTAAGGTCGACGAGGTGCCCGAAAACTGTTTTACCGTCTCAAGCCGCATCAACTCCACCTGGGGCGGCAATGTCTGTGACATGGTAAGGTCCACCAGGTACCTGGAGATCTATCGCGACGACAACGTCTTGCACTACGTCGAAAACATAGCCGGACCTCAATTGTTTAATGGTCTGAAAGCGCTGGGCGAGGAATTTCCAAAGCTTCTGTCGAATATCAGGGGCAAGGGGCTCATGTGTGCCTTCGATCTGCCCTGCGCCGACATAAGGGCGAAGTTCTTAAAGAAGATGCAGGAAAAACACGTCCTCATCCTCCCCTGCGGCACTCGTTCCGTGAGGTTCCGTCCTGCGCTCAACATAACGCCTGAGGAGATAGACAGAGGCCTTTCCCTTGCAAAGGAAGCACTAGCAGAGCTGAACAAAGAAGTTTAACCTTTCGAAAGGCCTTAGGTTTTTGAAATAATAAAAAGAGGCGGATGTGCACATCCGCCTCTTTTTATTATTTCGCACATTTCGCTTATGGCAAATTCCTATCCTTCGTGGTATGTTTCAATGGGAGGTGGATAATTGCGATACGGCTTGAGCGAACTTAACTGGGAGTTGGTCTTTTCCCTCGTCATTGCTAGCGCGATAGTCGCTTACATCGGCGATATTTTGGGAATGAAGCTTGGCAAAAAGAGGATAAGCCTCTTCGGCATGAGGCCCAAATATACGTCTCGTTTTATAACTGTCGTGACGGGTGTTTCCATTGCCCTTGTCACGCTTTTCGTCATGGCCGTAGCATCCGATACGGTGAGGGTGGCTTTGTTTAACATGAAATACATCCAAAGGGAGATATCAAACCTAACCGCCGAGTTGGGCAAAAGCAGAAGCGAGCTCGAAAACCTTCAGTTGGATTTATTCAAAAGCCAGGCGGAACTTTCCGAGAAGGAAAGGCAGTTGCAAAAAGTTGAAAAAGACCTCGCCGAAAACCTGGATAAATTGCGTCAGGTGGAAGAAGAGGTTGCGAGGCTTAACGATAAAGCCAGGGAACTTGAGGTCGATAAAAGGAAGCTGAGCGAGGAGCTCGAGGAAATGAAAAAAGAACGGGACAACCTCGAAGGCCAGATAGCCGAACTTAAGGCCCAAGCTGCGGAGCTCAGAGAGAACCTGGAAAGGGTCAAGGAAGGAAGGATATTGGTCCTTGCGGGAGAATTGTTGACACAGATGCCAATCGATCCCGCTTCGGCGAAGGATTTGGAAATAGGCGACGCTATAAGCAAATTGAAGGAAAATGCTCGGCTGGTCTTATCACTGCGGACGGGGTTGCGACCTGAAGTCATAGACCTTCGCATAGACGAAGTCGAGCTTGAGGATGCCTTAAAGCAGATAAGAGAAAGCAAAGGAAGGAAGGTCATCAGGTTGGAAGTTGCCACTAATGCCGTGGTGGGTGAGAAGATCGATTGCGTGGTGAGCGTTCACGATAGCGTGAAAATTTACGCCTCGGGAGAGGTCCTGGTCAGCGAAGTTTTTCTGAAGCCCTTGAGCGAAGAAGAGGCCGAGACCGAGCTTTATAACCTGCTAAGGCAAGTTAACTTGAAGGCTCAAAGGGACGGCATACTTCCCGATCCCATTTCGGGAACGGTGGGCAGCCTTGAGGCCACTGAGTTCTTCGATGCCGTGGAGAAGTTGAGCAACACGACGCCTCCCTTCAAGGTTAACGTTATCGCCGCCGCCGACACCTACACAGAAGGTCCGGTTCGCGTTAAAATAGAGGTTGATTAAATGTAAATCATGCAAAGAGGAGGCACTGGATCCATGCTCATAGTGGAATGTCAGGTTTGCGGGGAGGTCAAGGTTCTGGCCGGTGACCCCGATTACGATGGCATGGCCAGGG
This sequence comes from Acetomicrobium thermoterrenum DSM 13490, assembly GCF_900107215.1. Classification (NCBI taxonomy): domain Bacteria; kingdom Thermotogati; phylum Synergistota; class Synergistia; order Synergistales; family Acetomicrobiaceae; genus Acetomicrobium; species Acetomicrobium thermoterrenum. The sequence continues at coordinate 117,632 of NZ_FNPD01000001.1, forward strand.
CGTCGTGGATATGCGCCAAGTGCGGAACGGGCCAGCTGGTGCAGTTGCCCGTGAGCAGCGATGCCCGAGGTGTGGATTTGAGAAAAATTTTAAAGGGCATGACCCTTCACGCTTCGTCAGGTGAATACGTCTTTTTGGGCGACCGCGACTGAAATATGGATCTTAGTGAATACACTTTTTACGATAACAAACTCGCCGTTTCGCCGCAGGAGATAAAAGCCCTCTACAGGTACATATGGTGGGGAAAAAGTCGCACCGATGAAGGCATAGTTCGCATGCTCGAAGGCAGCAGTATGTGTTTTTCCGTGCGATACAGAGGTGAACTGGTGGGTTTTTGCCGTATTCTCACGGATTTCGTCTATAGAGCATCGCTGTGGGATATAATCATCCATCCCGACCATCAGGGACAGGGATTGGGCACTGCCCTGATGAATTACGTCCTCGAACATCCGGCTATAAAGGATATACCGCTGGTAATTACCTATACGAGCGACCTTTACCCCTTCTTGGAGAAGTGGGGCTTCAAGGAGATGCCCGGAGCGGTAATTTTGCTTCGAAGCCCTATAGAATATTCTTAAAATGCACTTGACAGAAAGGCCCGTTGCAGGTTATAAGAACTTGCACCCTTATTTTAATGCCCGTTTGGGCCCTGGTGCTCTATTGCGTCGGCATCGGGGTCCACTATTTTTGATAACCGGAGGTGGAATTGATGCCTAAAGAGCGGCTGTTGCTGACGTCGGAGTCCGTAACCGAGGGTCATCCCGACAAATTGGCAGATCAGATATCCGACGGCATTTTGGATGCCATACTCGCCCAAGATCCCATGGGAAGAGTTGCCTGCGAGACTTTGGTCACCACGGGGCTGGTCATGGTAGCCGGGGAGATAACTACCAGCTGTTATGTCGATATTCCCCGCCTTGTAAGAAGCATCGTCAAAGATATAGGCTACACCCGGGCAAAGTACGGATTCGACGGAGATACCTGCGCCGTCATAACGGCCATTGACGAGCAGTCTCCCGACATAGCCCAGGGAGTCAACAGAGCCCTCGAGGTGAGGGAAACCGATATGACGGATGACGAAATAAATTTGATAGGAGCTGGAGATCAGGGCATGATGATAGGCTATGCCTGCGATGAGACGGAAGAGCTTCTTCCCATGCCCGTAGCGTTGGCGCATAAATTGGCCAGGCGCCTTGCCTACGTCAGAAAGGAAAAGATAATTCCCTATCTCCGTCCCGACGGCAAGACCCAGGTGACACTTGAGTACGAGGACGGAAGGCCCGTAAGAGTGGACACGGTCATAGTCTCTGCCCAACATCACCCGTCGGTCGAGCAGGAGCAGATCAAAGCCGATATCGTGGAACACGTCATAGAGCCTATCATGCCTCCCGATCTCATGGAGGATTCCCCTAAAGTGCTCGTCAATCCCACTGGAAGGTTCGTCCTGGGAGGGCCCCTTGCCGATACGGGGCTAACGGGCAGAAAGATAATCGTCGATACCTACGGCGGGGTTGTGCCCCACGGCGGTGGCTGTTTCTCCGGCAAAGACCCGACGAAGGTCGATCGCTCCGGGGCTTACATGGCAAGGTACGCCGCCAAAAACGTGGTGGCCGCAGGCCTTGCCCGCAAGTGTCAGATTCAGGTTGCTTATGCCATAGGGGTTGCAAGACCTGTCTCCATCTCCGTAGAGACATACGGAACAGGCGTGATTTCCGACGAAAGGATTACGGATTTGGTGAGAGAGTATTTCGACTTCAGACCCGCGGCCATGATAAGAGATCTCGACCTACGGAAGCCTCAATATATGTCCCTTGCTGCCTACGGCCATATGGGCAGGATCGATTTGAATCCCATTCCCGCCTGGGAGAGGACGGACAAGGCGGAAGCGATGAAAAAAGCAGCTCGGTAGGCGGGAAACGGTCGTGTCGGGGATAGCGGACCTGTTCCTGCATTTGATCTTTCCCGCCACATGTCCCCTCTGCGGAAAGATCGCGTCTTCCTGTTGCGTTAACTGCGCGGAAGGTTTGCTGTCCCCAAATTTGCCTATATGCATTCAGTGTTTTGGACCCTATCCCTGCGATAAACACAGCGACTCCTTTCCCCACTATTACGGTGCCGCTCACGAAGGCCAGGCGAGAAAGCTCGTGCATCTTCTCAAATATGGCCACGATGGTGCCATAGGCTTTTCCCTGGGGGTCGCACTGTCTTTTCTCCTTGCCGAAACGAGAGCAGACGCTCTGGTTCCCATTCCGCTTCACATGGGAAGCCCCAGGCTTTTTAATCAATCCAAGAAAATAGTTAAGGGGTTATCCTGTAAACTTAAAATACCGCTACAGGACTGCCTGTCCTGGAACGTCAGGGTGTCCCCCAGGGCGCCCAAGGCAGCTAAGGACCGAGATCCTCTCCCCGAAAATGCATTTAAGATGAAATATTTTCCCCGTGGCGTAAAAACCGCGATCCTATGCGATGACGTCTGCACAACAGGAGCTACTATCTTAAAAGCGGCGTCGGCCCTTCGCGAGGGTGGAATACAAGTGGTGGCCTCCCTCAGTTTTACCCTTGGACAAAAAGGAACATATAATTAATTTGAATCAAGATTTCCCGCAAATGTGCCAATAAAATTAACAGAAAGGAAATAAACCCCGGGGTCGGATCTTTAATCTTGAATTTTAGTATAACAGCTTAACGATGCTGCCAAAAACGCTTAATTGTCTCTTTTGTATGTAAATGCCCAAGGCTTAATTTAGAGTAAAGATCAAGTTACCTTCGATGTTTTTTGCGATATCATCAGCAAATGATGCACCATATGCCAGCTTTTAGTATTTTCATGCCTTGATTGCTGTATTAAAATCATTCTTCAACCCAAATGCAATAAGTCAGTATAAAAAATTTTAAAATTCCCGTTGACAAAAGCCCGATCCATTCCCTATAATGGGCACTGTCCTGGGGCTGTGGCGCAGAGGGAGCGCGCTTCCTTGGCATGGAAGAGGTCAGGGGTTCGAATCCCCTCAGCTCCACCAGTGAAAATAAAACCTCCTTTTGCATATGCAAAAGGAGGTTTTTTGTTTATTCTCATGCGAAAAGTCTTTTTATATCCGCTCCTTTGTATTAAACTTAAAACCGATTCGTGAACAATAAACAAAGGGGGGTGTTTTGCATGAATCCGAGGGGACATCACTATATCGTTGAAGCCTCCGGCTGTGCGGAAGTTATTGGGGAAGTCGACAAGATGCAGGAAATCCTCGTCGAAGCGGCGCGCCGTGCGAACGCTCAGGTATGGGCCGTTTCCTTTCACCGCTTTCCACCGAACGGGGTAAGTGGCGTAGTGGTTATAAGCGAGTCCCATCTGTCCATACACACATGGCCTGAACTTGAATACATGGCCTTGGACATATACACCTGCGGAAGCGATACCCGACCCGACGTGGCAGTGGACTATGTATTGGAGAAAGTGAAGGCAAAACACACCCACGTTACGGAAATAACCCGAGGTCTTGATGACGGAGATCGGGAATTTTATCACTCTCTCATAACCTGGGAGGAACAACTTCGTCAAAACGACGATGGACAGAGAGACAAGAAGCCCAAGTCCAAGGATCAGGAAATTCTTTAGCCTTTACCAAAGGAGGTCATGTCGATGGATACTATGATTTGGGGCAACAGCGTGGGGGCATGGATAGTTGCCCTTGCTGTTGGTGTTGTTTCTTTTTTCATATTTTACTACTTGAAAAAGATAGCCGATAAATATATCTCTTTTCTGTTTTCTCGACGGCCAAGTACGGCCATTAGCCTGGTTTTGGACCTTGTAAGACAGATAAATGTATACTTTTTGATCCTCCTTGCCATACTCGCGGGTTCTTCCTTTCTTTCCCTGCCGCTGAGGCTATCCAGGGCCATTTCCATGTTGGTGGTTCTTTTTTTGCTCTTACAGGTTGGGCTCTGGGGTAATAAGGCGATCAACTTTTGGCTGACGTCGAATATAAAAAGAAAGGTCGAAAAGGACCCTTCGGGGGCAACCATGCTTTCGGCCCTTGGCTTCATGGGAAGGCTCCTTTTTTGGGGGATAATAATTTTAATCGCTCTGCAGAATATGGGTATAGAAGTATCGGCTCTAGTTGCAGGCTTAGGGATAGGCGGTATCGCCGTAGCTTTGGCGGCCCAGAACATATTGGGCGACCTTTTCGCTTCCTGGTCGATAGTGTTGGACAAACCCTTTCTGGTGGGTGACTTCATAGTCATAGACGGCTATTCGGGAACGGTGGAGCACATAGGCCTTAAAACGACGAGATTGCGCAGCCTGACCGGGGAACAGCTCATATTTTCCAACTCCGACTTGTTGAAGTGCAGGATACGAAACTACAAGCGCATGCAAGAGAGGCGCGTCGTCTTTTCCTTTGGAGTGCTCTACGAAACACCTCTCGAAAAGCTTAAAGAAATCCCCGACATAGTCAAAAATATAGTCACTTCAATAGAAAACGCCCGCTTTGACAGGGCGCACTTTGCAAGCTACGGCAACTTTTCGCTGAACTTCGAGGTGGTTTACTACGTTCTCTCTTCCGATTACACTGTCTACATGGACATCCAGCAGAGGATAAACCTTGCCCTTTTCGAGGAGTTTAAAAAGAGGGATATAGTCTTTGCCTACCCGACTCAGACGATCTACGTCTCAGGAGCCGAGCCGATAAGCGTATCCCTGAAAGGTCAACCTGCTTCAGAAGGATCGGAATAGGAGGAGCGACATGGAGGAAGTAATTCGCTCCATCGCAGAATTGATAAGACGTAAGTTCAATCCTCTTAAAATCATTCTTTACGGCTCCTACGCTAGGGGCAGCCAAACATGGGACAGTGACGTCGATTTTCTCGTCGTAGTCGAAAAGGAAGTGAACAAGCGGGATGTAGCGGTGGCTATGCGCGCTGCCTTGAGCGATTTTCCCTGCGGGAAAGATATAGTAATCGCCACACCTGAAGAGCTGGCCGTTAAAGGCAGTATTCCCGGAACCCTGCTTTATTCTATGTTAAAGGAGGGTAAGGTCCTGTATGAAGATATGACTCCTTATATCGAAGAGGCCAGCATCTGGCTGAAATGTGCCTCCGATGACTTAAGTGCTGCTAAAAAATTGCTGGACTTGGGCTTTTATCGCCACGCCTGCTGGCTGTCCGCCATGGGTGCCGAGAGGGCGTTAAAAGCCCTTTTAATTTCCAATGGCATCCCCTTTCCGCGAAGCCATGACTTAAACGCCCTTTACAGGCTTATTTCCAAACACATATCTGACGAAAGCCTGAAGCTTGATTCCCTAGAGCTTGCGAAGTTTTCAGAATGGGCCGTCGAGGCTGGGCACCCCGGAGACTGGCCGGCCATTACTCCTCGGGAAGCCGAAAATGACGTTGCCTCCGCCGAGAGGATTGTCGAAGCCATTACCAAGGCCTTCGGAAAGTTTTAGAATTTTTAAATGCATTTTAAAATAATCGTAATTATGTTAAGCTATGGGGCGGCATTAGTGCGATAAGGGTTGAAGGATCGTTAGTCCAAAGAAGAAGGGGATGGAAATGTCCAAATACGATTTTGACGAGGTCTTGGACCGCAGGGGAACCTGTAGCGAAAAGTGGGACGGGTTGCTCGATAACTTTGGGGCAGAAGATCTGCTTCCCATGTGGGTGGCTGACATGGACTTCAAGTCTCCTCCTAAAGTAGTGGAGTTTTTTATCGAGAGATCGAAGCATGGCGTGTTCGGCTATCCTGCCAAGGGCAAGTCTTACCATGACGTGATAGTCGATTGGGTTTTAAAGCGCCACGGTTGGGAAATAAAAAGGGAGTGGATAGTTGACGTTCCCAGTGTCATGCCCGGCATCGCCGCAAGCCTGCTTGCCCTTACCTCCAAAGGTGACGGAGTCGTCGTGCAACCTCCCGTATATCCTCCCTTCTTTGAGGTGACGGAATCCCTTGACAGGAAGGTCTTGCCCAATTTCCTGGTTGAGGACGAAGGTTGGCATATGAACCTGAAAAACCTCGAGAAAATTCTTCCTTCGGCCGAAGCGCTGCTCCTTTGCAACCCCCACAACCCGGTGGGCAGAGTTTGGGCTGAGGATGAGCTTTCTGCCCTTTCGCATCTTTGCACAAAGGCCGGAATTCCGATCATTTCCGACGACATACATTGCGATTTCGTTTACTCCGGAAGGAAGTACATACCCTTGGCCTCGCTGAACCACGAGGCGATGATGAACAGCGTCACATTTATGTCGGCCAGCAAGACCTTCAATATTGCGGGATTTAAAAACGCCTACGCCATAGTTCCAAATCCCGATATGAGAGAAAAGCTTACCAAGGTGCTAAGAGGCCTTCATTTCGGTTCGGGAGACCTTTTTGGTATACTGGGTCTTGAGACGGCTTACAAATACGGGAGGGATTGGCTCGATGAGCTGATACTTTATCTGGAGAAAAATCGCGATTTTGCCCTCCCGATCCTGCGAAAGGCGGGCATAGATGTCGTAAAGCCCGAGGGAACGTACCTGCTTTGGCTTGATTTCAGAAAATTTGGCTTAAAGCAGGAGGAGTTAATGGACTTTCTCGCCAGGAAGGCGAAGTTGGCCTTAAACGACGGCTCCGCTTTCGGGTCAAACGGCGTCGGTTTTGCCAGGATGAACATAGGCTGTCCGAGAAAGACGCTTTCGGAAGGCCTAAAAAGGCTGACGGAAGCTTTGTCCGAAATACGTTGAATCCCATTGGGGTGAGGAGGAAGGATGAAGTTGGATCTTTTGATACTCGATGGATCTGTCGTAGATCCGGAAAAGCTCGAGACATACAAGGCAAATATAGGCGTTGAAGGCGACAGCATAGTTTACGTCGGAAGCGATGCTCCCACGGATGTCAAGGTTACGATCGACGCGAAGGGGCTTTACGTCTCGCCGGGTTTTATAGATACTCACGTTCACGACGAAAAGCTCGATGAAGACGACGTCGAAAGGGCTCTGCTTCTTCAGGGCGTTACTACAGCTGTGGCAGGAAACTGCGGATTGGGGCCCATTTTAAGCGATGAGCTTTTGTCGAAACCTCGCTATTTGAGAATCGGTTTTTTTACGGGCCATCAGACCTTGAGGCAAGAAGTGGGGCTCAACGACGTATACATGCCTGCCGATTCCAAGGCCATAAAAGAGATGGTCGAGATCCTAAAGCAGGAGTTGTCCAAGGGCAGCTTTGGCCTTTCTCTCGGACTTGAATACGTTCCCGGGGCAAGTTACAGTGAGATAAGCGAGCTTGCCAAGGTGGTGGCGCAATACGACAAGAAGTGGGTCTCGATACATATAAGATACGACGGCGAAAGATCGCTTGAAGGCGTTAAGGAAGCAATATCCCTCGCAAGCGAGTGCGGCGTCAGGGTGCAGATATCCCATTTGGCTAGCATGGCTTCTTTTGGATGTCTCGAAAAGGCCCTTGAGATGATAGAGGAGGCTAAGCCTCACGCCGACGTTACCTTCGATTCCTATCCCTACAGGGCATTTTGCACTCGCATTGGATCTGCCGTCTTCGATCCTGGATTTGAGAAGCGGTGGAAAAAGGGTTTTTCCTCGCTCCAGGTTGCCTCGGGGAAAAACAGGGGCAAAAGACTGACGCAGGAACTTTACGTCAAGCTTAGAAAAGAAGAACCCGACACCCTGATCATAGCCCACGTCATGAACGAGGAGGAAGTAAAGGTCGCTTTGAAGCACCCCGATTGTATGATAGCCTCCGACGCACTCATGGAAAATGGCCAGGGTCATCCCCGCGTCTGCGGCACCTTCCCCAGGGCCTTCAGGATTCTTTTAAAGGAAGGGCTTTCCTGGCCCGAGATCGTGCGCAAGGCGACCTATCTTCCCGCCAAGGCGTCTTGGTTTGAGGACAGAGGGGTAATCAAGCAAGGCTGCAAGGCCGATCTAGTCGTTTTTCATCCGAAAAAGATAGAGGATTGTGCCACCTTCAAAGAGCCTAACCTTCCGCCAAAGGGGATAGAATACGTGGTCTTAGGCGGTAAAATTGCGGTACAAAAGGAGACGCTTTTTGAACCCGAGGGAGAAGTGATGTTGCGGAGGTGATCAATCTCCGTTCATCAGAATCCAGGGCCCCTCTTCGTCCTTCTCTCGGGAGGGGTCGTATATCCAGAGCTTACCGGAAGAAGAGTCGAACTTCATCATTCCGTCGTCGTTTATGATTAGTTTATACCTATCGGGGTGGGCAAATAAAGCGTTTCCCAAGTTTACGGAGAATCCCACGACGATACCTATCGTGAAACTTATTATGATGATTATTGTTATAATACCTATAGAGAGGTAGTTTTTGGCCATCTTTGAAATGCCCCTAAATAAAAAATGGTAGCCCCAAGGGGATTCGAACCCCTGTTGCCGGACTGAGAACCCGGAGTCCTAGACCTCTAGACGATGGGGCCACTTTGAATTTGGCTGGGGGAGGTGGACTCGAACCACCACTACATGATCCAGAGTCATGCGTCCTGCCAATTAGACGATCCCCCAACTCCTCTTTGGCGAAAGCTATGTTATCATGACTTCAGCTGCAGTGCAAGGGGCTTGTTGAAAATCATTAAGGACGGATTTTGTTTTGCGTGTTACAATTTATTCGCTCCTAATTTCAGAGAGGGCGAAAAGTAAAGCAGGAGGTGTATCAATTGAAGACGGAAAGCCTGTCTTACAAAGAATTGCTCAAGAAAAGACCGTTAAATGTGCAAGCCATATATGGAGACGAACCGGTAGCGCTGGTAAGTGGAAGGGATATCATCGAGGCGGCGAGAAAAAAAGGAGCCGTTATATTGGCTGCCAACGCGAGAAACCCCCTGACAGTAAAAGGAGTATTGCAAGCTGCTAAGAAACTTAATTCTGCCGTTTTGATCGAGCTTGCCAAGTCGGAATCCACCTATTGCGGGTGCACTTATGACAACGTGCCCGATTACGCGGTAAAGTATTCGAAGGAGTTGGGGCACGGCGTGGTATTCGGTCTCCATGTGGATCATTACGCCATTAAATCCATTTCCGACGTATATAAGGCCATAGCCCATTTGAGGCAGATCGTAGAGCGAGGCTGGACATCCGTCGCCGTTGACGCCTCTCACAATCCCGACTGGGAAAACCTGACTTTCACCCGTGACGTGGCTCAGCATATACCGGCCTACCTCGGGTTGGAAGTCGAGGTAGGAGAGATAAAAGGAGCCGGAGAACTGACGACCGTGGAAGAGGCCCTGTTTTTCGTGGGCGGTCTCAACTCATGGTGTATATTCCCCGACCTGCTTGCCATTTCAAATGGAAGCATGCATGGCACATACGACAAGACTGCCGGACAGATAGAGGGGATAGATTTAAATCGCACGAAGGAGATAGCCGATGCCGTCGCTCGCTACGGCGTTTCAATAGCCCAGCATGGCATATCGGGAACGCCTTTCGACAAGGCTTCGATGTTCTCGAAATACGGCATAAACAAGGGAAATGTAGCGACACTGTGGCAAAATATCGTTTTCGGGCTGGAGATGGAGCCCGAGACGGGCAACGCCGTCATAAAAGACGGCTCCTACGTCAAAGATCCCAACAGGGGCATTCCAGTGGAGCTCTGGAATAAAATAGTTGCCTGGGCCGACGAACAGGGCTTCAACAGGAAATCCGGAGACTACAAGAAGGCGAATAAGCCCTTCCACGACCAAATAATGACCCTGTCGGAAGAGATACAGGAGCGGATTGTGGCCGAGACAGAGGAGTGGGCGACCAAGTTTATAAAGGCCTTTGGAAGTGAAGGCACGGCGGAGTTGGTCTTGGAGGTAGCGTCTTCCAGGGGGGATTACAATTCCACGCCTGAGCGAAAGATCTACCATTCGAGGAGCGAATTTACTCCCGAGAAGGCTCCCGATGCAAATAGGGAGAAGAAGAAAGACGATAAAGATTATTCAGATTAAAAACGACAAGAAAGAGCTTACGGACTGCGTAGGCTATGGAGGGAGACTTTGTCGCCCTCCATTTTGACGTGGAGGTGAAATATTTGGTGCAAAAAAACGTAACAAAGCGCAGAAGGCGTTCGCCGGACGAGCGCAAAGGCGCTTCTTTGAAGTTTATTCCCCTGGGAGGTGTCGGGGGAATAGGAAAGAATATTAGTGTCCTGGAATATGGCGACGATATCCTGGTAATCGATTGCGGGCTTATGTTTCCAGACGAGGAGATGTTGGGTGTCGATTTCGTGATACCCGACCCGGCCTACCTTTTGGCCAACAAGGAAAGGATAAGGGGGATGGTAATCACCCACGGACATGATGACCACATAGGGGCTTTACCCTACATCCTCCCGGAGCTGGACTGCCCTATTTACGCTACCAGGCTCACTCTGGGGCTTATAAGAAGCAGGATGGAAGAGAGGGCTCCAAAATACGAGCTTAAGGCTAAGGAAATCCAGGCGGGAGACGTGATCGATCTAGGCTGTTTCAAGGTTCAGCCCTTCAGCGTATGCCATTCCATTCCTGACGGCGTAGGCTACGCTATACACACTCCCTTGGGTGTTGTGCTTCATACAGGGGATTTCAAGCTCGACCCAACCCCAATAGACGGAAGGGCGACGGATTATGCCCTGCTTGCATCCCTAGGTACGAAGGGCGTGCTTTTAATGCTGTCGGATTCTACAAACGTGGAGCGCGACGGCTTCACCCCTTCGGAGCGAATGGTGGGAAAAACGATGGAGCAGACTTTCAGGCTTTACAAGAACAAGCGAATCATCATCTCTTCCTTTGCCAGCAATCTCCACAGGGTTCAGCAGGTCATAGAGACTGCGGTCAGGTTTAACCGAAAGGTGGCCCTAATAGGAAGGAGCATGATAGCGAACGTCGCCAGGGCGAGGGAATTGGGATATATGGGCGTCGACGATGACGTGTTCATCCAGCCCTCGGAGATCGAAGGCTTTCCCAACAACAGGTTAGTGGTCATAACGACGGGAAGCCAGGGAGAGCCCTTTTCGGGGCTGGTGCTCATGAGCCGCGGAGACCACAGGTTCATCAAGCTAGGACCTAAGGACCTGGTGGTCATAAGCGCTCTCCCCATTCCGGGAAACGAGAGGCTCGTCCACCGAACGATAAACGATCTCTTCAAACAAGGATGCGAGGTTATATACGAGGCGGAACAGAATATACACGTCTCGGGGCATGCCTCTCGTGAAGAGCTTAAGATGATGCTGAGCCTTATAAAGCCCTCCTATTTCGTTCCCCTTCACGGCGAATACAGGCATCTCGTGAAGCACAAGCAGCTTGCCGAGGAGATGGGGGTGCCCGCCAAAAATGCCTTCGTCATGGAGGAAGGAGATGTATTAAGCATCACAAAAAGGCAGGCCAGAATCTCGGGCAAAGTCCCGGCCGGGGCCTACATTGTGGACGGTCGCACCTACGGAGATATGAAGGGGGGGCTCCTTGGCGAGAGAAAGGGCTTGGCCGAAGAGGGAGTATTTTGCATATCGGTGGTGCTGGATTCGTCGGGCAACGTAATCGCTCCACTTTCAATTGAAAGCAGGGGTTTTCTGCATCGCGTCGATGCTGATGAACTTTACCGCCAGATAGAAGATGCCGTGGAAAAGGCCGTGAAAGCTTTCGCCCGCGAAAAACGCGAAAGAAAGGATGAGGACCTGGCCTCTCGCATCAGAAGTGCGATAAAGGGCGTGTTGAGAAGATATTCCCTTTCTTCTCCCGTGATATTAGTCTTGATCAACGAAGTGAAGGAAAATGCAATTTTGTCGGGGCTTGCCGGAAGGGAGTATGCTAAATGAGCGCCCTTCATTCATTAGTCCTCGCTGTGCTTCAGGGCGTCACGGAGTTTTTGCCCGTCAGCAGCTCGGGACATCTGGCCCTGGCGCAGTACCTGTTCGGCCTTGAGGAACTACCTATCGTCTTTGATGTCTATCTTCATTTTGCTACTATGATGGCAACGATTGTCTATTTCTTTTTTGACATTGTCGGGCTTTTGAAAGAATGGATCCTGGGCTTGTTTTTCAGGGAACGAAGAAAAAGCGCGGGCTGGATATACGGTTGGGCAGTAATACTGGGAAGTTTCCTTACGGCCGTCGTTGCTTTCTCCCTGGAAGATGTGGCCACGAAGGCCTTTGGTCTTCCCCTGGCGGTATCCTGCGGGTTGGTTGTGACGGCCTCTCTTTTGAGGTGGGCCGGCCGCATTCCGGCGGGAAACAGAGAGGTAAGCCTATGGACGGGGCTTGCGGCGGGGCTTGCCCAGGGGCTGGCCGTAATGCCCGGGATTTCGCGGTCGGGAAGCACCATAGCAGCTTCTTTAATGACGGGCGCGAAAAGAGAGGAAGCTTTCAGGTTTTCCTTTTTGCTGTCTCTTCCCGCCATAATGGGAGCTACTTTCCTTGAAGGAATGAAGGCGTCTAAAATGGGAACCTCTCTTCCCGACGGTTGGCTTTTAGCCTGTACTGTGGCCTTTTTTTGCGGACTTTTGTCGCTTCATTTAATGAAAAAAGTCGTGATATTCGGAAGGTGGAAATATTTTGCTCTCTACTGTCTTTTCGTTGCGGCTTTAGGGTTTGTGATCGGCATTATTTAGCCTTATCCCTCGTTGTCGGAAGGAGAGAAACCATGGATCGATCGGTGCCGATAGTGTTGTCTTCGAACAGCCCAAGAAGAAGGAGCTTGCTGAGCGATCTTTTGGGCTGGAATGTTTTGTTCATATCTCCAGACGTGGAGGAGAATGTCGGTGATTTTAATTCTCCCTCTCAGGCCGTAGAGCTTTTGGCCGAAAAGAAGGCCCTCTTTGGAGCAAATCTTTATCCAGAGCGTTACGTCATAGGTGCCGATACCCTGGTCTATATGGAGGGACGTATCCTGGGTAAACCCACCTCCAAAAAAGAGGCCCTGGACATGCTTTCCCTCCTCAACGGCTCTACGCATGAGGTCTATACTGGAGTGGCCGTAGCAAAAGCCGACAGGATAATTTTCGATCATGAGGTCACAAAGGTTACCTTCAGAAGGATGGACATAAAAGCCCTTTTGGCCTATCTCGACACCGAGGAAGGCATGGATAAAGCTGGCGCTTACGGAATTCAGGGCAAGGGTGCATTACTGGTGGAAAGGATCGAAGGATGTTATTTTAACGTGGTAGGCCTGCCGCTCGCTACTTTATCTAAGGTTTTGGAGCGCATGGGTTGGCCCCTCGAGGCCCAGTGGAGGTGTGTCAAGTGAGTTCTTTTTTAAGGAAGCTTTCTTTCATCCTGCTTTTGTGCGCTGTTGTCGCGGGAATATTGGGCTTGCAATACAGGTTCAGGGAAGAAATGGCAAAAAAGGACGTCGCCCTGCTCATGGAATACTCCGATGTGGAGATTATGGCCCGGCAGACGGGACTTGACTTTGAGGATATGCTGGATCGACTGCTCGAAAGGGGGATTTCGGCCATATCCTTTAAAGATTTGACGGGAGCGGACCTGCGGGACGGCGATTCCCCCTTTTTGTGGGGCACGTTAAGGGATATCTTGCCTCAAAAGAGGTTCAACGGCCTGTCGGGAAAGGCGGCCCTTTTCGTCCCTCTGGAATACGACGATTGGTTTTTCAGAAAGTATTTGCACGCTCGCTTTCCCGGCTGCAAAGTTTATGATGCACCGGGGGGGAGAGTTTATGTCCTCCAGGGGGAGCCAAAGGAGTTTTTGGAAGTGGGCGTAGTGCCGGACCCGGAGGCAATGAAGCGTCTTGCCCGACTGGATGTCCCCCTGGTTTACAGGCCCTCTCCCACCTTCGGCATAGCTTCGGAAAATGTGGCCTCGTCCCTTGACCTGCTCTTTGCCTCCCTTTGGAGGCTAAGGGGTGTCTTGCCCCAGGGAACGGTGGTCTTCGGATATCCCGATACGACTGCCGTCGTAGAAGTAATGAGACGATACGATGCCCTATTGTTGCAGCCGGAGTTCGTCCGTCAAATTGGGGGCAACACCTTAAGTTGGCAATCCTTTCCCAACATACTTCCCCTTCACAGCGTAACTACGCAGGAGGTAATAACAAGAAACCTCTCCCGTCCCGTCCTGGTGGAGCGCTTTGCCAGGGCCGCAAGGGAGCGTTCCGTGAGGGTTTTGTTGCTCAGGCCCTACGATATCGCCTCCGCCCCCTGGATTGACAGTTTCGAGGAAGATTTGCTCTCTCTGAAAGGTTTACTCCAAAGGGACGGCTTTGAGATAAAACTTGGGGAACCTTACGGCAGCTGGCAGCGAAACATGTGGTCTGTGATCGCTTTTTTGGCTGCCAATCTGCTCGTCTTCGCCCTTTTGACGTCTATGGCCGAAGAGCACTTTAAATCAAAAGGATTTTTTTTGAAAGCAGCCGCCATCATAGCAGTGCTTGCCCTTGGAGCAAATTACGCGAGCTTTCTTGCCAGGATAATGGGCGCCATGCTCGCTGCCTTTGGCGCTTCCGTCGCAACCGTAGCGGCTCTCGAGGACAAAAAGCCCTTTTACGGGTTGCTTAAGGGTATGGCGCTTGTCCTTGCCGTAGGCCTTGCCCTTTCGTCATTTTTCGGGACACCTCATTATATGCTTCGCCTGCTGACCTTTTCGGGGGTCAAGGCGACGCTTGCCCTTCCGCCGATTTTTGTTTTGCTTTACGATATGACCAAGCGGCGCTATCCGGAAAGCCCGATAAATGTATTGAAACGGCCGCCCCTATGGGGGGAGCTTTTGCTGCTTCTTTTTCTTATTGCCGCAGCTGCTGTGTTATTAATAAGAAGCGGAAACGTCTCCTTCGTGCCAAAGTGGGAGGTGGCTTTGAGGGATGCCTTCGAACGTTACCTGGTGGCTCGGCCGAGAAACAAGGAGATATTCGTCGGCTATCCGGCCCTTTGGCTGGCCCTGCTTATTGGTGTCATGAAGTCGAAGTATTCCCTTACGAGGTTTGGACATCAGATTCACCTCTTGCTTAGGATGGCTTCTTCCCTTGCTTTCGCCTCGGCCGTAAACAGCTTTTGCCATTTTCACACGAGGATATATTTCATCTGTTGGAGGGTGTTCAACGGCCTTTGGGTGGGGTCCCTTTTTGGGCTTGTTGTCATAGGAGTCTTTCTTTTGGCCCTAAGGATCAAGGCCATCAGGAGGTTATTTTTTGGTGGCGAAGGTATATGACGTAGTGCTTAGCGGATACTACGGTTTCGGTAATATGGGCGATGAACTCATTTGCCGAGCATTGATAGAAATGGCCCTCAAGGCGGGAATTGACAAGTCCCGCCTCTGTGTGCTCTCCGCAAATCCTAAGGAGACGTCCGAGAAATTTGATGTTGCCGCCGTTAATAGGTGGAACCTCTTTGAGGTGTTTCGTGCCTTAAGGCAGAGCAGGAGCCTGCTTCTCGGTGGAGGCGGGCTCTTTCAGGATTCTACGAGCCTTAGGTCCTCTTTTTACTACTGGGGTGTGGTCTTTCTTGCCCGAATGGCCGGAGCTCGTCCCTGGGCTTTCGGACAGTCCGTAGGGCCCTTCCGTTCTAAATTGGCGGCAAAACTCGCAAGAAACGCCTTAAAACATTGTAGCCCCAGGTACGTCAGGGACGATAATTCGGCAGCGCTCCTTTCATCCTGGGGACTTGAATTTTTTTTGGCGCCCGATGCCGTGTTCGCACTTTCTTTTAAAGAAGCCGTAAAAACCTCGGCCAGGGACGTTTTAGTTTTCAACGTGAGGCCCTTGCCTCAGAGAGAGGGAGGGGTAAAATTGCTGGTGCGGGAAGCGGAGCGATTTGCTAAAATGCAAGGATATAAGCTTAGGGTGGTGTGCATGGCCGAGGAAGATCTGGAGGAGTTGAAGGCTTCAGGCGTTAGCCCCGATTGCGAGGTTTTTTTGCTCAAAAAGGCCGGCGACGTAGAGCCTGCCTTTGAGGGAGCGGCAAAGGCAGTAGGGATGAGGTTGCATTTTTGCCTTCTTGCCCTGCTGAAAGGCATTCCCCTGGTCGCTTTTCCCTACGATCCGAAGGTAAGGTCCTTCGCCCTTACCTGGAATATCCCCCTTTGGGAGAGAGGCGAAAGATTTGACTCCCTATTTTTGGAGGCACGGCCGGCCGAAGGGCAAAGGGTTGCCGAGGCGAGAGAAGTGTTGCGGAAAAGTTTCAATTCGGCTTTAAAGATTGCGTTGGGAGATGAGGAGCATTGGAACGTGAACAACAGCTGAAGCTGCGCCGTATAGCCCTGGATATAAGAAAGGACGTATTGCGCATGATATCCATGGCCGACTCGGGCCATTTGGGATCGGCCTTTTCCTGCGTGGACATTTTGGTTTATCTGTATTTTTATCTTATGAATATAAACCCTGATGAGCCCGGATGGCGGGAGAGGGACAGGTTCGTCTTGAGCAAGGGGCAGGCCTGTCCCAGCCTTTATGCCGTATTGGCCAGAAGGGGGTATTTCGAGAGACAGGAGCTTTGGAACTACAGGAGATTGGGATCGTTGCTGCAGGGCCACCCCGCGTACATGACTGCCCTTGGAATTGACGCGCCGTCGGGATCTTTGGGCATGGGGATCGGGATATCCTGCGGAATGGCCCTTGCTTTGAGAAAAACTTCGCCCCAGAGCAGGATTTACTGCCTGGTAGGAGACGGCGAGCTTCAGGAGGGCTCCTGTTGGGAGGCTTTGATGACGGCTTCCCACTGGAAGCTTGATAACCTTTATGTGATCGTTGATCGAAACGGCCTTCAAATGGAAGGAAGGACGGAAGAGATAAAGGCCCTGGAACCTCTTATAGAGAAGTTCCAGGCCTTCGGATTTTTCTGCAGCGAGACCTGCGGCCATGATTATCCTTCCATCGATAGGGCCTTCGCCGAGGCATCGGACAGCAGGGGAATGCCTAAAGCCATAATCGCCCGCACCAAGTGGGGAAGGGGCGTTACTTTGGCAGAAAGAGGGGATATTCCCGTAAAGGCCAGCCTCACCAGAAACGACGTAACCTTGTTGCTCGACGAGCTCAACAAGGAGTCGGTCTCTTTGGACGGGGAGGAGCGATCATAATGGAGAGAAGAAGCACACGCGAAGCGCTTAAAGATGCCTTGCCTGAGCTTGCCGGGCTCGACGAAGGCGTTGTGGTGATTGATGCCGATGTCGCTTCCTCCACTTACACCAAGACCTTTGCGGAGGAATTTCCCGACCGATATTACAGCGTGGGCATAGCGGAACAAAACATGGTGGAAGTCGCAAGCGGCATGGCTCTGGCGGGAATGAAGCCCTACGCCGTCGCCTTCTCTTCTTTTTTGGCCGGGAGGGCCTATGATCAGATAAGGTGCTGCGTCGCCATGCCCGATTTGAACGTAAAACTCATAGCCACCCATGCTGGCATCACCGTGGGGGAGGACGGCGGGACCCATCAGATGCTCGAGGATTTGGCTTTGATGAGAGCCCTTCCCAACATGACGGTAATGGTACCGGCCGATTACTGGTCGGCTCGCGATTTGATAGTCTCTTCCTTCAAATACGATAAACCTCTCTACATCAGGCTGGGGCGCATGGACGTTCCTATTTTTTATTCGCCCAAGGAGGAATTTAAGCCGGGCGGGGGAAAGATCGTCAGGGAAGGCAGGGACGTCACCGTCATCGCCTGTGGTATTATGTTGTTTGAGGCCTTGAAGGCAGCCGAGATACTTGCCCGTCAGGGCATAGAGGCCGAGGTGATAGATTGCTATAGCGTTAAACCTTTGCCGGAAGACCTCATTCAGTCCTCGGTAAGAAGGACGGGGTGTTGTGTCGTTGCCGAGGAGCATAATCAGGTAGGAGGCCTTTACGGCGCTGTAGCGGAAAGCCTCGGAATAAATTATCCTGTTCCCCTGAGGTTCGTCGCCATAAGGGATCGCTTTGGAGAAAGCGGGGCGCCTGCGGAACTTCAGGAGTACTATTCCCTAACCCATAGGGAGATAGTTGGGGCTGTCGCTCAAGTCTGGGCAACCAGAAGGCGGTGATAGAATGGACATAAGGATGGCCGGTGTGACGAAGATCTTTCACCCCGACATAGTAGCTTTGGAGGACGTGTATCTCAACGTAAAAAGGGGCGAATTCGTCTATTTCGTCGGGCACACCGGTTCGGGAAAGACCACGCTTCTGCGTATGTTAAACAGGGAGCTTTCTCCTTCGTCGGGGCAAATCATTGTCGGAAAGTACAACTTGAGGAAGATGAGATTGGGACAGCTTCCCTTTTACAGGAGACAGGTCGGTGTGGTCTTTCAGGATTTCAAGCTTTTGCCCCATCTCAATGCAGCTGAAAACGTGGCCTTTGTCTTGGAGGCCATAGGCATGCCCGGAAGGCAGGTCGCAGAGAGGGTCAAGGCCATATTGACCAGGCTGGATCTTTGGAAGAGGCGTTTTTTGTATCCCGAGCAGATGTCGGGAGGAGAACAGCAGAGGTTGGCAATAGCCAGAGCTGTGGTGAACATGCCCTCGCTTTTGATAGCCGACGAGCCCACGGGAAATCTCGATATGGAGACGGCCGAGTCGATAATGGACATCCTTTTTTCGATAAATGCCTCGGGGACGACCGTGCTGATGGCAACCCACAATCAATATGTTGTCGACGCCTTCAGGGCGAGGGTGATCCGGTTGAGCGGGGGGCGAATCGTAAGCGACGAGCCGAGAGGAGAGGTGGAGCTCTATGGCGACCTTTAAGTATATAATAAGAGACACGATGAGGTTGCTGACGCGCCATTTTGGCGTCGTTCTACTGACGCTCGTTACGGTGGTGGCGGTCTTTTTAGCCGTGGGGATGAGCATCCTGCTTTCCGTAAATGTGGCGTCCCTCGCCTCTCAGATCGAAAGCGACCTCACCGTAGAGGCCTATCTCAAGGATCAGGAAGCGAGGTCGGCGGTCCTTGAAAAATTGAAAAACATGCCCGAAATCAAAGAGGTGCGCTACATATCTCCCGAAGAGGCCTTGAAGCGCCTGGACGCCAAGATTGGCCAGGGAGAACAGATAATATCTCTTTTAGGCGACAACCCCCTTCCACCGAGCGTCATCGCAACGGTGGACAGGGCAGAGAACCTGTCCACCGTTGCGCGAGAGATAGAGGCCTTCCCCGAGGTGGAAGACGTAATATACGCAGGAGAGGTAGCGGAGCGGCTGGCTTCACTGGCTTATTTTTTAAACAGGTTCGCCATGGCCGTGTTCTTCGTGGCGCTGCTTACGAGCCTCGTTATCATGATGAACACCATCAGGATTGCCCTCTACTCCAGGCGAGAGGAGATAGGCGTCATGCTTTTGGTGGGTGCCACTCCAAGCTACGTATCACTTCCCTTTCTCCTGCAGGGCGTCATATTGGGGGGAGTTGGAGCGTTGATAGCCCTTTTTTTACTGCTCAGGGCCTACAGATGGCTAGTAGATGTTTTGTCAAAGGTATTGCCCTTTTTTACCATGCTCGATTCGCCCGAGATATCTCTTTGGCTTTTTTGTCTCCTTGTAGGCGGTGGGGTGGCGCTTGGGTGGCTGTGCAGCTGGACGGCTGTGTATAAATATGTCCGCAGGGCTTTAAAACCGAGATGAGGAAAATTAGGAGGTGAGGGCGGTGAATTTTGGGAGAAAGAAACTCCCTGTTTGGTTCGTCTTTATTTTCGCCCTTTTTTTGGGCACCCTGGCTTTGACCGGTCCCTCTTTCGCCGATGATCTCGATGCCCGAATAAATCAGGAACAGCAAAAGCTCGAATACATACAGAAAAAGATCGAACAACACAAAAAGGAAGCAGCTTCCTACGCGAAAAAGGAAAAAAGCCTCCTCGCGGAGCTTGAGGAGATAAATCAAAAGGAGGAGGTGGCCAGGCAGAAGATAAAGGTCTTGGAGCTGAAGGAAAGAAAGCTCAACGAAAGAATAAAGGAATTAAGCAAAAAGATCGAGGAAGAAGAGGCGCTTCTGGCCAGGGCGAAAAAGGCTTTGAGCAGTCGCGTGGTTAGCCTTTATAAGTTCGGTTCGGTGAGCCAGTATAAGCTGCTTTTCTCGGCAAGAAACGTGCAGGAAGCCATGAGCATGAGCTATCTTCTTGGAAGAGTCGCAAAGGCCGACAGCGAACTTATAGGCGAAGTCAGGGAAAGGAAACGTTCCCTCGAGGAATCCAAGGCTGAGCTTCAAAGGCAAAAACAGGACCTTTTGGCCAACAAGAAGGACCTTGAGTCGGAGAGAAAAAAACTGCTTCAGGCGCAAAGCCAACAGAAAAAACTTATTTCGGACATAAGGCAGCAAAAGAGCCTTCACGAGAAGGCCACTGCCGAGCTTGCAGCTTCCCAAAGGGAGCTTCAGGAAAAGATAAAATCCCTCATCGCTGAAAAAAGGCGAAGGGCAGCAGCTTCGAGCGGCCGAACTATACTAGTCGCGCCGAAGGGCAAACTGCTCTGGCCGGTAGGGGGGAGCATAAACGACAGATACGGGACTCGGGTCCATCCTGTTTTCAAGACGAAGACGGTGCATACGGGGATTGACATCGGCGCTGCTCACGGCACGCCCGTGAAGGCCGCGGCTAGGGGAGAAGTCCTCTTTACGGGTTGGCTTAAAGGTTACGGACAGGTTATAATACTTGATCACGGCGGCGATATGACTACTGTTTACGCCCATCTTTCCGCCATAAATGTGAGGGAAGGGCAGGTCGTAAACCAGGGCGCCATAATAGGAAGGGTGGGAAATACCGGCGTAGCCACCGGCCCGCATCTTCACTTCGAGGTTCGCATAAACGCCAATGCAGTTGATCCTCTTAGATATTTGCCATGATGCAAATGAAGGCGAGGGATGGGAGTGAAAAAGTTCATTAGCAAGAAAAAGGGATTCCTATTAGGGCTGCTGCTCCTGATTCTTTTCGGCAGCTTAGGCCTTCTCGTCACTGGGGCTAGGGGTGAGTTTCAGTTCAAGGACATACTTCCCTTCGAGGCCCAATACGTATGGATGATGAAGCAGGCCAGGTCGATCCTTGAGACCTATCATGTGAACGACCAGAATAAAAAAAGCGACGAAGAGCTTTTCTACGGCGCCATGAAAGGTATGGTGGCAGCCTGGGGAGATCCCTACAGCAGATTTGTCGATCCCGACGAGTTAAAACAGGAAGAGATTGATATCGAGGGAGAATACGGCGGCCTGGGCATATACATAGGAAGCAAGGACGGCAAAATCCTCGTCATAAGCCCTATAGAGGGCACCCCTGCCCACAAGGTCGGCTTAGAGCCCATGGACGAGATAGTCAAGGTCGATGACGATATCGTATTGGGCTGGAACATAAACGATGTGGTCAAGATGTTGCGCGGAGAGCCGGGCAGTAAAGTCACCATTTGGGTCAGGCGCGAAGGGCACGACGAGCTTTTAAAATTTGAGATGACCAGGGAGCTTATAAAGATAGATTCCGTGAGCCAGAAAAGGTTGACGGGCGACGTTGCCTATATCAGGATTTCCCATTTCACGCAAAAGACACCTGAAGAGATGAAAAGCGCTTTAAAGGTAGCCCTGGATACCCAGGCAAAGGGGCTTGTTTTGGATTTGAGAAACAATCCCGGCGGCTTGCTCGACGCCTGTGTGGCCGTGGCGGATTATTTCCTCGACGGCGGCGAAGTGGTGAGCATACGAGGGAGGGTCGATAGGGCCAACGAGGTCTTTAATGCCAACCCCGGTGCGCTCTTTAAAGGTCCCGTTGCTGTCTTGATAAACGAAGGAAGCGCCAGTGCCTCAGAGATAGTTGCAGGGGCATTTAAAGACAGGGACAGAGCTGTCCTCGTCGGCGAAAAGAGCTTCGGCAAGGGGTCAGTTCAGACCCTTTTCAAACTTCCCGAGGGTTCGGGCCTTTTCGTCACAATTGCCAGGTACTACACGCCTTCGGGCGTCGTGATCGACGGGGTGGGCATCGAGCCCCACGTTAAGGTAGAAGGAAAGTATACGGGAAAGCTCGAAGACGACGAACAGCTCAAGGAAGCGCTGAAAGAAGTCGAAGCTTTTTTAGTTAAAGCCAGAGAGGCCAAACGGTAGGAGATGAACTTTTCAAAAAAACACCTTTGGACGATAATGCTTTTCGTCATGGCGATCGGGCTGGGATTGATCTTTGCGGCCACCAGAAAAGATGTGCCATCGAAAGACCTCCGGGCAGCAATCGTCAGGGCAGAGGTAAGTGACAACTTATCTTCTGCTAGCGGTGAAAAAGTAACCATAGATCCAAATACAGCAGAGGATGGACATCTCCCAGAAAGGGGAGAGGAAAAACAGGCCTTGACTGAGGAATTCCCAAAGGCGAAATCTTTGAAGGGTGCCTATCTTGCTATAGTCGTCGATGATTTAGGTTTTTCCTATGCCAGGGCTGAGGAGCTTGCCGGACTGAAGATTCCCCTGACTTGGGCAATAATACCCTTCCAGAGGAGCAGCAAAGCTACGGCAGAGTTGGCGAGAAACAAGGGCATCCCCTTTCTCGTACACGTCCCTATGCAGGCTTTCGGGGACATGGAAAGCCAAAAGCATCTTGTAGCACTTTCCATGGATGACGAAACGATAAGAAGAAACGTAAGGGAGGCCTTAAAGTCCCTCCCGGGCGCCATCGGCGTGAACAACCACAGGGGCTCTGCGGCGACTTCCGACATGAGGGCGATGAGAGCTCTCATGGAAGAGCTGAGACAGGATAACATGATATTTTTGGACAGCAGGACGGCTGCCTCCTCCGTAGCAGCTATCGAGGCGAGAAAGGCGGGCATTTTTGCCTTGGAAAACGGAGCCTTCATCGACCACTTGGAGGACATTAAGTTCATGTGGTCCCAGCTTGAGCGTGCGGCGGGTCAGGCGCAGAGGCGGGGTTACGCCGTCGCCATATGCCACGCCCGCCCCGTCACATTGACTTTTTTAAATCAACTGGACTCGAATCCCGACATAGGTGTAAAATTAGTGACCGTCGACGAACTCGTTCGTATTTTATCCAAATCTCACGGCAATTAATCGCGTTTTTAATCCCACCAAATTCAAGGAAGGGATGTGTAAAAATGAAGGGCAAGGCAGAAGTAATCCTAGGAATGCAATGGGGCGACGAAGGAAAGGGCAGGGTCGTCGACGCCATAATGTCTAAATGCGATGTGGTGGTTCGTTATCAGGGAGGAGCTAACGCAGGGCATACCGTCATAGTAGAGGGCAAGAAATACGTCTTTCACATCCTCCCTTCGGGGATGCTCTATTCCGGAAAGACCTGTGTTGTGGGAAACGGCGTGGTTATAGACCCCGACAGGCTTTTTGAGGAGCTTGACGAGCTTTCCTCTCAAGGCATGGACAGGGCAAGGCTGATCGTCAGCGGTTCCGCTCACGTCGTGATGCCCTATCACAAAATATTAGATCAGCTGGAAGAGAAGAGCCGAAGGGACGAAAAACGCATTGGAACGACGGGGCAGGGCATAGGCCCCTGCTACGTGGACAAGTTCAACAGGACGGGCATCAGGGTTTACGACCTGATGCATCCCGAGACACTTCGTGAAAAGCTGGATTACATCCTCGGCTTGAAAAACCAGATAATCACAAGGATATACGATGAAAAGCCCATATCCTTCGATTCCGTTTTCGAAAGGGCCATGGAGTGGAAGGAGCGCCTCTCCCTTTACGTCGGAGACAGCTCGCTGGTCGTGGCCAATGCCCTGGAGGAAGGAAAAAGGGTGCTTTTCGAGGGCGCCCAGGGCACCATGCTGGACATAGATCACGGAACCTACCCCTACGTGACGAGCTCCAATCCCAGCTGTGGAGGGGTTTTTACGGGTACGGGTGTGGGGCCGAAAGGCGTGGACAGAATTATAGGAGTGGCCAAAGCCTATTGCACCAGGGTCGGCGAGGGGCCCTTCCCGTCGGAGGATTTTGAAGATAAGGGCAACTTCCTTAGAGAAAAGGGCAAAGAGTTCGGCGCCACGACGGGACGGCCCAGGAGGTGCGGCTGGCTCGACATGGTGGCCTTGAAGTACGCCATCAGGGTCAACGGCGCTACCCATTTGGCATTAACTAAGCTTGACGTTCTGTCAGGCCTCGAGGAGATAAAGGTTTGCGTCGCCTACGAACAGGAGGGCAGACGGTTCGAGGAATATCCCGCCGATACGGAGATTTTAAATTCAGTAAAGCCTGTTTATAAGGCCTTCAAGGGCTTCAGCGAAGACACTAGCAAGGCTAAAACCATGGAAGACCTTCCATTGGCAGCACGAGACTACGTTAAATTTATAGAAGAGGAGACGGGCCTTCCCGTCATAATCCTCGGCGTCGGTCCTGACAGAAGGGAAACCATATACAACGAGTAGAATGAAGGTCATGTAGACATGTCCCGAGGCAAAAGATTGAAAGCGGTGTTCGTAATAAGCGACGGCATTCGCGGGCACGTTAACCAAAGCCGCGGCGTCGCTCATTTTCTGTCCCTTATTACCGGGTGCGAGGTGCGGGAACTGGAGGCAAGACCTGCGGGATTTCTTGCAAAAATTAAGGCCAAAAGGGCAATCGATAAAGATGGTAACGGAAAAGCGCTTGTGCGTTGGCTTAAGCGGACAGGAGGGCTGTCTTTCCCGGAAGCCGTAAAAGAAACCTTACTCTCCCTCAACGCGGCGGGCGAAGAGGTGCTTTTTCTTTCCGCAGGAAGCGGAGTTGCGCCCCTTTGTCTCTCTTTGGGACGGCTTTTCAAGGGCGGGTGCGCTACTATAATGACTCCCGCCGTGCTGGGGACGAGGCCCTTTGATTTTGCTGTCGTCCCGGATCACGACTTCCCGAAGTCTTCTAAAAACGTCCTGGTCACCCTGGGAGCCCCAAACTTCGTCACCGAAGAAAAGATAAGACAGGAAGCCGAAAGGCTAAAAGAGCTTTTTCCTCCCCGTTTTGAAAAAAGGATAGGGCTTCTTTTGGGGGGAGACGACGGAAACTACCGCATCACGCCCCGCTGGATCGAAGGAGTCGTAAAGCCTGTATTCGAGCATGCCGATAAAAACGGAGCCGACCTTTACGTTACGACCTCCAGGCGCACCTCCGAAGAAAGCGAAAAGGCCCTGGAAGGCCTGGCGCAAAAACACCCCTGCGTCAGGTATCTCTGTCTGGCCTCCCGCGATCCCTACAACCCTCTTTACGGCATCTTCGGCCTTGCCACCCACCTTTTGGCCACCGAGGACTCCGTATCCATGGTATCCGAGGCAGCGACTGCTGGCTTTCGGGTGGGCGTCCTTTTGGCGGAACGCAAAAAAAGCGTAAAAAGACTTGCCGAAGGCCTTTGCAAACATCTTGTCGACTGGAAAATTCTGTCGGCCGGGTGCCTCTTCGGCGTGCCGAAATTCGTCCTGACCATAGAGAGGTTTTGCGAGCGAGATCTCGCCTGCTTTATAAAAGACTTCGCCGACTTCGAAAGTTTCGTCGAAGGAAGTTTTTCGGGCAAACACGGCGTGCAGTTTTGCGAGGCTAAAAGGGCGGCAGAATGGATTGCCTCATCTTGGGAAAAAGGGGAGTCGGCAAGGTGAAAAGGGAGTCGCTTAAGGTAATTCAGATGCTTCCGGAATTTCACGAAGGCGGCGTGGAACGCCACGTGTTGTGGCTTTCCGGTGCGCTGGCAAAGCAGGGTCATGAGGTCATGGTCGTAAGCAAGGGGGGAAAGCTCGAAAAGTTCCTCGACGAAGCGGTAAAGGTATGGCACCTTCCCCTTCACGCCAAAAACCCCTTTACCGCCCTTTGGTGTGCTTTACTTGTTGCCCGAAGGGCAAGAAAGGAAGGCTGGCAGATAATTCACGCCCACTCGCGCGTTCCCTTTTGGATCGCCTGGTGGGCAAGCTCTTTTAGCGGCGTTCCCTGGGTCGCGACCACTCACGACACCTTTAAACATTCCTTTGTTTTGCATCCTTTAAAAAAAGCCTGTGCTGCTATAAGTGTGAGCCATTCGGTTAAAGAGCATTTGAGTTCATACCTTCCCGAAAGGACTTATGTGATATACAATGGACTGCTGCCTACGGAGAAAAGTTGGCAGGGAAGTTTGAAAGACGATCCATTTAAGTTTCTCTTTATTGGTCGTCTTACGTCCAGAAAGGGTTTGCAAGTTGCTTTAAAGGCTTTGGCAGGTGTAGAGGAGAAGTGGGTTTTAGATGTTGTGGGCGATGGACCTAAACGGGAGGAACTTGAAAGACTAAGCGTTGATCTGGGGATTGAGGATAAAGTCCGCTTTTGGGGCTTTCGAGAAGATACTGATGAATGGCATGCCAGATGTTCCTGCTTCTTATTCCCCTCTCTTGAAGAGGGAATGGGCATGACCTTAATGCGTGCCATCCAGATGGGCGTTCCCGTTTTGGCGTCAGATCTTCCTCCAGTGAGGGAGTTATGCCTTAATCCTGATACTTTATTAAAGCCTGGAGACGAACAAGCTTGGAGAGAAGCACTTAAGCTTTTATTATCAGAAAGGAAATCTGTTCATGATTTCGACCGGAATAAAATACGCTCAGTTGCAGAGATGGCCGAGCTTGTCTTTGAAGTATATCGAAAATGTACATTTAAAAGTTCTGTAATTTAATTTCTTTTAATTTAGAATGAAAGACTTAAATACAAAGCTTAGGGGAGTTATGTGCGCACATGTTGATGACAGTAAAAGAATGGCCTACGTCAGTATCTGGACATGATTTTACGATACGTTTATTTAAGATTGAACCGAACGATTATCCTGAAGAGCTTTATAGTCCATGGTATGAGGACCCCCTATACAAGACTTTGGATGTAAAGAGGATATTAGTATACGTGGGAGGTGGTGGAATTGGCGACATAGTGATGATAAACCCCTTCTTCAACACTTTAAGGCAGGCATGGCCCGAAAGCCATATCACCTGGATAGGAGGCTTTACCAACTCCGTTAAGTGTTTGTTGAAGGATAACGGACTTATAGACGACGTGCTTTATACTGTGGTAAGAAAACACAGACCTTCTGCCTTTCCCGAGTACGCCAAGTGGTGGCGCGAGGGAAGGCGAATGGGCGAGGTGGATTTATTCATAGACACCCAACGTCAGTTCGTACCGTCTTTGCTTTTTTCTTTGTGCTTTAAATATAAACACCGCATAGGCTACTCTAGCAAATGTTTCTTCAGCGACTGGAAGTTCGAGGAACCAGACAGACACAAGGTGCACGACACCTTTCAAACTTTGATCATGGCAAGAAGGCTTGGCATCACACCTCCCGATCCGCTGCACCGCATTGTCATACCCGAAAACTTCGAGCAGATTGCCGGTGATCTGTGGGAAAAGTACGGCTTTGGCGAGGCCATTGCCATGTTTCCCTACAGCGCCAGGCCCGTAAAGGATTGGGACGGCGAATATTTCCTTTCCCTGGGCCGCATGCTGCTTAAAGAGGGCTTCAGGGTGCTTTTGTTCGGCGGTCCCCGGGATTTTGAAAACTTGAGGAACCTGGCCGATCTTATGGGCGAAGGAGCTTATGTACCTTACCTTCTAACGGATCTTTCGATAGACCAGGAAATGTATCTTTCCATGGCTTTGCTTAAAAGGGCAGCTTTAACCCTATCGGTGGATTCGGGCGGGGCCCATTTGTCCGCCGCCTTGGGCACGAAGACATTGGTGATCAGCTTGCTATCGCGCGTTAATAAGTTTATGCCTGTAGGGAGGCAGGTTTGGAGCATTTATCCCGGGATCGAGTGTTCGCCCTGTCCCGACAGAAACATGAAGGCCTGCGGAGGAAAGCGGTGGTGTGCAAAAGGGATTACGCCGCAGATTTTATACGAGGCTGTAGCAATGTTGCTTGCAGGCGAGGAGGTGGAGCAATGAAAAAGATCCTTCAAGCCATTGATGCGGGAGGCTGGGGTGGCGCCGAAAAGGTAGTTGTTATGATATCAAACGGGCTCGCAGGTATGGGCTATGACGTGGAAGTCTGGGTCAGAAAGGGCTCCCTCTTGGTAGAGCATTTGTCTTCCGAGGTCAAAGTCAGGGTTGTGCCGTTTTTTAATGATTACGAGCCAATCACACCATGGCTCTTCGCCAGAGCGCTTAAAACGCATGATATAGTTAATGTGCATTTAGGACGTGCGGCTAAGTTGAGCGGATATATTATGCCTTTTCTTTCTGCGGAATTCAAAAAGAGATTATTTTGTCATATGCATTCGTATCACAAACCGAAGCACTACAAGGGACATAAGCAGATTATATGCGTGTCTAAAGCAGTAGAAGATTATGTCAAAAAGACTATGCCCTGGGTAGAGCGGACCTGGGTAGTTTATAACGGGATTGACATAAAAGACGCAAAAAATGTAACCCCTTTGTTTTCAAAGGATGATCTTGTATTACGAATAGGACTTTTGGCTACTTTTAAGGCTCAAAAAGGACATTCTGACTTGTTAAAGGCCTTTGCAAAAATTTGTGATTGTTTCTCAGTTGAACTGATGCTTGGCGGTGACGGTCCATTGTTGCAGGAAATGAAAAACCTTGCGGGTAGTCTTGGTATATCGGAAAAAGTTAAATTTATAGGCCATATCCCTCCTGATGAAGTATTCAACTTTTGGAGGTCTTTGGATGTAGCATGTGTTCCCTCAAATGTTGAAGGATTTCCTTTATCTTTGCTTGAAGCAATGGCCTGTGGATTGCCAATTGTTGGGTACGAAGAACCTGGTATTAAAGAAGCTATAGGCGATATGGGTATATTGCTTCCCGTGGGAGACATTGACGGATTATCTAAGACTCTTAAGAAAGTCATTGAAGATGAAATGTTGAGGGTTAAATTGAGCGATATGAGTTTAAAGCGAAGTAAACAATTTACAAAAGAAAACATGATTAAACAGATAATTAAAGTCTACGAAGATGCTCTAAATAATAAGGTGTAGTATGTAGTATTGGAGGATTTTCAATGAATATGAACAACATAAAAAACAAATGGCCTATGCACGTTTTTTTTATAAGCCAAGGTATTTCTTTGTTCGGAGTGGGTTATGCGACTTTACCGTTGTTGATTTTACTCTTTTGGCTTATTTATAGTGTCAGGAAAAGCAAGAATATTATTACAAGGGATTTGACAAAGAACAATACGATTCAATGGATTGTTTTTTATTATTTGCTGTTTGTAGTAGCAGTTATTGTTTCTGATATTGTGATGAACGGTAATTTTACTGATCTTGATGGTCCTTTGTATAAAATGGCCTTTGGGATATATATGCTGCTCGGATATTTAATAGCCAGATCTTTCTCTTCGGAAGAAATTCAGAGCACGGCTCATTATTGGGTTGTATTTTGGTTATTAGTATTACTCGTTTTTATAAAAATCTATTATAATGGAATATACAGATACCACCATGGAATATTTGCTTCTCCACATATTCTATTCAGTGGTTTAATAATGATAAGTTTAATAAATATGGCTCATATAATTGAAAATATTAACATCAAAAATAATATATATTTATTTTCATGTATTTTAGTTTTATTATCTTTTATTTTATCCTATAGATATTCTACTTCAGACGTTTTGGCTTATTTATATCTAACATGTGCATTTATTATGTTGATATTATCTACAAAAAAAATAGCGATGTATTTAGTTAGCTTTCTAGTATTTGCTTTAATAATATTTTTTGCATTCAACCCTGATGTTTTCGCGCAATTTAAATCTGTTGATGTAACTCATCCGAATTGGTGGATGGAAATCCTTAATGAACGGGAATATGTATGGAGTGCAGCTATAAGAATGATAGGCCAACATCCTATTTGGGGTGTAGGGTCAGGAAACTTCAGAACTGTATGTGGGGCAATTTTGGAGGAGATGAATAATACAACTCCCTATACGACATTTGCGCATGCTCACAATTTATTTCTTCAAAATTTTGCTGTTCATGGAGTAATCGCTGGAACAACTTTCGTCGTTTTTCTCCTGGCTATATTTAGGTCAATATTTAATTCCCCTGCTAATACAACAAACGCGACATTTAGATTGGCGACACTTGCATTGTGGGCAATATATGTGATTTATGGCTCAGTAGACAATGCCCCTCTCTACGAGGAAATAATTCCTCTGTTCTGGGGAACTGTGGGTTTATTTCTTGGCTCAGCGGCTAAAGAAGGGGTACGTGAGTGATGAAATGTCCGAAAGTCAGCGTGGTAATTCCAGCTTATAATGCTGCTGTTACTATCAGGGGGACATTAAATAGCTTTTTTTCCCAAAGTTTTCGGGATTTTGAGATTATCGTTGTGAACGACGGATCTACTGATAGAACATATGAAATTTGTGAATTACTAAAAAAAGACTCTCATATCCCTTTGCATGTGTATATTCAGCCTAATAGAGGCGGAGCAAATGCCAGAAACAGGGGAATTGAATTATCTCAAGGCAAATATATCATATTTATGGATGCCGATGATATAGTAGAAAAGGATTTCATTAAGAAATTGGTGAATGCAATAGAAAGTAAGTCCATTGTTGATATAGCTTGCTGTTCGTTTGATCTGTTATATGAGGATGGCGGATCTAAGCCTCGTATTATTAAAAGCGCAAAAAAGGTTTTGAGCGGTAAAGAAGCTTTAATCCACCTTTTAAGAGAAGAACTCGAAGTTTGGTCAGGGAGCGCAATGTACAGCCGATATTTGCTTACTCGTTTCAACGTCTTTTTTGACGAAGACGTAATTATGGGAGAGGATATTGACTTTCGATGGCGTGCTTTTTACCATGCACGACAAGTAGCCCTTGTTCCTGATATACTGGTTCACTATATCCAACATAGTTCCTCAATTACACGCGCTTTGGACCCAAATCGTTTTCCTCCTTCAAGTTGGCTCGATCCCCATAAATTTTTAAGTTATTTGGAAGCCATGGGGGAAAAAGACGAGGATTTGCTGCAAACTCTCAGGGGTTACGTTATACCCCTATTTACAGTTAGGAGATTAAGAAATTATATAACCTACGATATTGAAGATCTTTTTTGGGACAGCCTAAAGATTGAAGAAATAAGAAATACATTAAAACGGGGGTTGGTATCATTCAAATACAATCCTGGGCTAGCTTTAAAATGTTTTTTATTGCTCTGCTATCCAAAAGCATTTTATGACCGTTATAAATTCAATAAAGGACAATATAGGTGATAGATCTTGGTTGATTACCGTCCCCCCAAAGGCATAGGGGAAGAAAAGATGCTTTTTATACGTTATAGCGCTTTAGGTGACATTGTAAGAGCTATACCCTATGTGGCTACCATAAAGGAAACTTTCCCATCTTTACACATTACTTGGCTGTTAACACATCCCTACGAAGATTTGATGAAGGGTCAGCCCTTCGTAGATGATGTCATTGTTTGGTACAGGGGCCTTGGCTGTAAGGGTTTTTTAAATATTATTTCAAAAATAAGAAAATCGAGCTTTACTCACTTAGTTTCACTTCAGGGTACAGATCGATCTGCCGTGATAGCTCTGCTGTCGGGCATAGAAAACAGGGCTGGGAGGCACGATTGGGCATCGTTTGTATATAATTTACCAAGGGAGGACTTGCAGGAAATTTTAGGTCGTACAATAAAGATAGACAAATATCGCCGATATTATAAAGTTAATCAGAAGCTTAAAAGTTTGACTGATGCTTTATTAAAGAACCTTAACAGACCACGTATTGCCTGCGTGATAGGTGCAAGTAAAAAGGTCAAAAGGTGGCCTGTCTCTAATTGGGTTGGTTTTATAACTATGATCACGTCATTTGGCGGAAGCGCTATTTTATTAGGTCACGGTAGAAATGAAGAAGCTCTAGCGCAAACAATAGAAGATTCGTTGCAAGAAAAACACAATCATAAAATCCTAAATCTCGTGAGTAAACTAAGGCTTAATGAAATGGCTGCTCTAATAGATGGTTGTGATTATGTCGTGGGTGGCGATACGGGGCCAATGCACTTGGCTTTAGCTCTGCAAAAACCAGCGATAGGACTTTTTGGTCCAACACTGCCAGAACAGGTTGGTTTAAGCGATATAAGATTTAAGCTCATTGTTGATTGTCCTTTGAAGGGTTGTCAAAAATGGGGTTGTAATAGGAGATGTCTTTCGAGCGTACGGCCTGAAAGGGTGTTTGAGATAATAAAGGGGGATTGCGTTTGGTGATCAAGGTGTTACACGCGATCGATGGCCGAGCCTGGGGAGGGGCAGAAAGAGTCGTTGCGATGTTGGCTTCAGGTCTTCGCGAAAGAGGAAATTCCGTCAGCATTTGGACATCCAGAAGGGGCGGTTGTGCAAATATATTTAGAGAAAAACTGGAAAACGATGTTAAAGTGAAAGAATTGCCCCTCTCGAATGATGCCGATATCATATCGATGGTACATTTCTATAGTGCTTTAAAAAAGTATGACATTGTTCATATTCACTTATCTCATTCAGCAGTCCTTTGTGCCGTCACTTTGCTCTTTATGTCAAAATATTATAGACGGAAGGTAGTATGTCATTTCCATGGTTTTATAGCAAACCCTAAACATTATCAAAAGTTCATGCATGGTATTTGCGTTTCTAATGCCGTAGAAAATTTTATTAGAGAAAAGATGCCGTGGATGCGTACGTGGTGTGTGTATAATGGCATTGACTTGGAAGAAGCTCTTGTTTCTTGCCCTCTTTTACCTTCTTCCAATAAAGTCAGAATAGGTTATTTGGCACGCATGAGCGAGGGAAAAGGCCACGAAGATCTAATAAAAGCCTTCGCAAATCTTGGAAGAAGCGAAAATGTTGAATTGTTGATCGGCGGGGATGGTAAACTTATGCCATATTTACAAAACCTTGCCAAAGAGTTGGATCTCGCTGATAAGGTAAAATTTTTGGGGTTTGTGGACCCGAAACAGGCATTTTCCTTTTGGAAATCAGTGGATATAGCGTGTTTTCCTTCGTACACTGAGGGGTTTGGTTTGTCAGTGCTCGAGGCAATGGCTTCACATCTTCCTATAGTTGCATATGCCAATCCGGTTTATTTGGAAGTTTTTGACGGTGCTGCTGTTTTTGTCCCGATCGGAGACATCGAGAAGCTGTCCTGCTCTTTGAAAAAATTGTTGGACAATAAAGATTTGCGATCGCGATATGGAAAGCTGGCCTATGAAAGGGCAGAGAAATTTTCAAAGGACGTCATGGTAGACCGGGTGATATCAATATATAATGAGATTTTGAGAGGAATGTAGCATGCGCGTGCTTCATTATGTCGACGAAAACAGGCTATCCTGGGCGCAGGCCTGGATACAGCTGCTTGAAGCCTTAAGACAAAGGGATATAGAAAACTTCGTCCTGTGCCGCCCCGGAGGCACCTTGCAGGATATGCTCGTAAAGGTGGGTTTTACCGCCTATACCTGCAAGCCCCTCTTACCCTGGGTGCCCTCATTTTGTGTCAGCGTAAAAGACGCAATTAAAAGGATAAAACCTGACGTCATCCACACGCGCCTCTCCCAGGCTGCCCTGATAGGCGGATATTGGGGAAAAAAACTTGACATACCTGTGCTTTGCACCGTAGATAAATATCCCAAGGCCAAGTACTACAGGTACGCTACGCACCTGGCAGCCTGCTCAAGCGATGTAGCAGGCCACATGATCTCCCTGGGCTTTGACGAAAATAAAGTAACGGTGGTCTCAAATCCCATAGATGTCTCCCGCTACGAAAGGCCAAAAGGTTACGTGCCAAAGATGCGAAAAAAATCAGGCACTCCTGAAGAAACTTTCGTCATCTTGGCCGCCGGCAGGTTCGTCGACTGGAAAGGCTTTGACGTGTTGATCAAAGCCTGCGCTGATCTTGCCAAATTTTTCGATTTTCGTCTCTGGCTTGCAGGCGACGGGCCCGAGAGTAAAGTGCTGCAAAACCTGGCCTCAAAGCTTGCCCTAAAAGACATTACCACCTTTTGGGGATTTCTTGAAGACATAAGGCCCTTGATGTGGGAAGCCGACCTTTTCGTGCTTCCTTCCAAGACACCTGAGCCTTTTGGCATAGTGGCCTTGGAGGCTGCGGCCAGCGGCCTGCCCCTTGTTGCTACGAAGGCAGGAGGGGTGCTTGACTTCGCCGACGAAGCCTGCGGCTGGCTCGTCAAGCCAAACGATCCAAGCGAGTTGGCCGCCGCCATAAAGGAGGCCCTGAGCTTTGAAGAAACGAGAAAGGCAAAGGGAGCTTCGGCTGCCAAAAAAGCTTTAAAATTTGACGTCAGTGAAATCGCAGGGCAATATGCGGCTTTGTACCGCAAATTAGGACTTTAGACCTATTGTTTTATCTCAAGCCACCAGCTAGCATATATAGCGTAGCAAAGGCTAGAGGTTAGCCTGAGTCAAGATGGGGATTTCCTAAAGGCCTGCTTTTGGTCGCGTTCCCCGCAGCACCTTGACAACATAACCTTGGGTTTGCTTCTAACACCTGCGTCGATCCCCGAAGGCACGGAAAGGAGGTGCGAAGACCCCCGGCCAAAAAGGGAGAGCGGGTGAGGAAGGCGGAAAAAGGGCAGGACGGAAGATACCTTTCGTGGGGAAAGAGAAGGAAACGAGGAAACTTCTTTAAAAGACCCCCCGAAAGCACAAAGTCCTTGCCGATCCGCAAAATATATATTAACCAAGGGGGTTAAACGAACATGAAGAAGTTATTAGCTTTAGTAGCTGTATTTGCCCTTGTGGCATTTGCGGCTCCAGCATTTGCGGCCAATCCCTTCGTCGACGTTCCCATGAACCACTGGGCTTACGACGCCATATCTCAGCTGGCCGCAAAGGGGATAATTCAGGGTTATCCCGATGGCACCTACAGGGGCAACCAGCCCATGACGAGGTATGAGATGTCCATGCTCGTTGCCAGGGCTCTTGCTACTATCGACATGGATAAGGCCAGCAAAGAAGACGTCGAGATGTTGAAGAAACTCGTCGTAGAGTTCAAGGACGAGCTTGATGCCTTAGGCGTAAGGGTAGATGCCCTTGACGAGCGCGTAGCTGTCCTCGAAGAAGGTGTCGGAGGATGGAGGTTCTGGGGCGAACTGCGCTTCGACGCCCGCTGGGCCGATGAAAGCGATGGTGCATACGACCAGGGATACTACACCCACAGGGGTGAGACCGAGTTCGATCTGAGCAGGTTCCGTCTCTGGATGAGCAAGCAGATCGACGACAAGACGACCT
The DNA here is from genome assembly GCF_900107215.1 of Acetomicrobium thermoterrenum DSM 13490. Taxonomy (NCBI): domain Bacteria; kingdom Thermotogati; phylum Synergistota; class Synergistia; order Synergistales; family Acetomicrobiaceae; genus Acetomicrobium; species Acetomicrobium thermoterrenum. The sequence continues at coordinate 152,636 of NZ_FNPD01000001.1, forward strand.
TTACCGCGCGTCTTGGCCGCAGCGGATCCAGCGGCGTGAACTGGGATCGTTACTACGCAACGATTCAGATGCCCTGGGATTCCTCGTTGATGGTTGGTAAGTGGCTCTACGACTGGGAAGGCGAAGCAGGCCTGTACATCGACGAGGATGCGTGGTTTACAGACCAAGTGTTAACCGGCTTCTACTGGAGGAAGAACCTGGCAAAGGGCGACATTACCTTCTTTGCCACCCACGATGAAAATGATGGTGTAGATTTAGAGGGCAAACCCTTTGTTGCAGGCCAAGATAGATATAACTACGGCGCGCGCTTCAACTTCAATGTGAACGACAAGTTCCGTTTCGCCTTAAGCGGTCTGTATTTCGACTACGATAACGACGGTACTGTGCAGGATGTCGATGCAACAGGCACTTGGGGTACAGATATATCCTATTATGACTACGGCGTTTACTGGGCAGATTTCGGCATCACCTTCACTCCGGGATTTCAATTCAAGGGCGCTTACTTCATGCAAGATCACGATGGGCCCAATATTGCTGGCGTCACATTCGACGATTCGCCTAACGCCTACAAGGCCATCATCGATGTGTCTCAGGACACCTTGAAGTTTACAAGCCTCTGGCTCGAGTATGCCAAGCTAGATCCCAACTTCCACACTGCTTTGCAACCGTGGAGCGCTTACGGTGCCGAGGTTACGCCGGCCTTGATGGAGTCTCCTGTGAATAACGTGTTCGAGACCGAGGTAATTTTTGCATATTTGCAGCAGAAGTGGAGCGATAAGTGGGCAACGTATCAGCGCTACGGTCAGTTTGAGCATGATCCTGAAGGCTATGCTGGGTTGGCCGGCAGCTTTGATATCACCAACTGGACCTTTGGCGTTCAGTACTGGTACACCCCGACCGTCATGTTTGAACTTGCTTACGACGACGTTGATTACGACAGAGGATGGACTGAACTTGACGGGGACCTTAAAGACGACAGCTTGATCCGCTTCCGCACTCAGATATTCTTCTAAGCTCAGACTCAGTAATAAGGCCTAAAAAAGACCGGGCAAACTGCCCGGTCTTTTTTTTTCTCACGACGTGAGCTATAATTTTTCACGTGTCCATTCTTTTAAAGAAAATTTGTGCTTTGCGGAGGTATTGGAATGAATAAAAGGATTCGTTTTTTTGGAAGTATATTGCTGGCATTTTCTGTGCTCCTTCTTTGTGAGATCGCATCTTTTGCCGCTGATTTCGACTCAATCCTTCAAAAGTGGAGCAGGACCTATACGACTCGCGGGGAGCTGGGAGATGAGCTCACCATAGTCGCTACCTACTATTCGGCCGAGTACATCGAAGCCTTGGTACAACGTGAAGCGGATAAAAACCTCTGGACCGAAAGCGAGGTCGAAAACTACAAATACGAGCTGCTAAAAGCCCTGCAGCTTGAGGAGTACATCCCGATAATGCTTTCCTTCGACATGAAGGGCGCACCCTTGAGGATGGCTCCCTTCGATAATAAAGCAATTTTGTGGGTGGGAGGCCAGAAATTATCTCCTGCCGACTACGACAAGAGATTTAATTTCAAGCTCTCGGGCAAGCGCGAGGGGCTCGTATATTTTCCCCGCTACGACGAAAGCGGCAAATCCTATCTTGAAGGAGTTTCCACCCTGAGGCTTACGATAGACGGAAATATAGGTCCCATAACCATGGGAAAACAGATAGATTTCTTCTGGGACGTTTCCAAGGACGATCCTTCAAAGCTCTACGAGGGCCGCGCTGCTTCGCGCCTGGAGCTCGAGAGGCTGATCAGGCGGTTGAACCAGCTGAAGGAGCAAAAAAGCAAGCTCGAGGAGCAGATAGCGGGCATAGAAAAGGAAATCGATATGGTCGAAGAGCGAATCGAAGAGCTTGAAAAGGAGTAGAGGGGATGGAGCTTAAACGCATAGGAATTCTCACCAGCGGCGGCGACGCTCCGGGCATGAACGCCGCCATAAGGGCGGCGACGAGGTGCGCGATTTACGAGGGACTTGAGGTCATAGGCATCAGGCGAGGTTTTGAGGGCTTGCTTGAAGGCGACGTCGTTCCCCTTACTAGCCGCTCCGTCGGGGGCATCATTCACAGGGGAGGCACCATCCTTCGCACCGCCCGAAGCGAGCGGTTTCAAAAGCCTGAGGGGCAGGTGGAGGCCTTAGACCGCTTAAAGGAGCTGGACCTTGACGGGCTTATCCTGATAGGCGGCGAAGGCACGTTTAAGGGTGCCTGGGCCCTTTATAAAAAAGGGTTTCCCGTCGTGGGCATTCCCGGGACCATAGACAACGACGTAGCCGGCACCGACGTGACAATTGGCTTTGATACGGCAGTAAACACCGCTTTAGACGCCGTCAGAAAGCTCAGAGACACGGCCTCAAGCCACGACAGGCTTTTTATAGTTGAGGTCATGGGCAGAAATTCCGGGTTCCTGGCTTCCATGGTGGCTCTCGCCTCGGGTGCCGAATACGTCCTCGTGCCGGAGATACCCTCTGACATTGAAAGGCTTTGCGATAAGCTTTACAACGCCAGGCGCCAGGGCAAGACCCATTCTTTGATCATCGTTGCCGAAGGCGTCATGAGCGCCCAGGATCTGGCTTTGAGGCTCAAGGATACGGCAGGCTACGAAGCGCGCGTTACCGTCTTGGGTCACATCCAGCGCGGCGGAAGTCCCACGGCCTTCGACGCCGTTTTGGCCTCGCGCATGGGAGCCTGCGCCGTAGAGGCTCTCATGGAAGGCAAAAGCGGTGTCATGACGGCTGTGCAAAAAGACGAGATGGCGACGCCTCCTCTGTCGGTGGCCTGGGAGGAAAAAAAGCCCTTGAGCGCCGACCTTCTTTCCCTCATGGACATGCTTTCGATATGATGGGCAGAAGGCTTGTTTTCGACATGTTTGGCTCAAAATTCGATTTAAAAAGACACCTGATCCTCGGCGAAGAAACTCTAAAAGAAGTAATGTCGTTGGTTTCTTCGGGCTTTACGGGAAGGGAGCTTTCCCGTTTTTCGAAGACAGAGGATTTTCTTAAAGCTTTGAAGTTGTTGCTTTCTTCGGAAAGGCCTTTGATAATCACGGGTTTTTTCGTCGCAGAGGCAGGGGCTGCCGAGACGGACGGTCCTATGGGGGCGGCCGTTTTGGGCAGGGCCCTGAAAGCGTTGGGAAAGAGGGCCTTGATAGCTACGGACTGGCGCTGTCGGGGCGTGACGGAGGCTGCCTCTTTTGCCCTGAAAGGTCCCAAGGTCTTTATCGCTTCAAAACCAAAGCATATCTTAAAGTTTAACCCCGACCTTTTGATCTTTATCGAAAGGCCCGGCAGGGCAAGGGACGGCCGCTACTACAATATGAGGGGCATCGACATAACCGACGTGACCGATCCCTTGGACGACGCCCTGTCCTTGGCGGAGGATTTTTTCCTCAAAGTGAGGTCTTTAGGTATAGGCGATGGGGGAAACGAGGCGGGAATGGGAAATTTCCTTCAAAAGCTCGCCCTTTCGGCGCCGGAATTTGGCAGGTGTTTGTCCGTAGTTAAAAGCGACGGGGCGATAGCCTGCGACGTCTCGAACTGGGGATGTTACGGGCTGGTCGCTTTACTTTCCTGTCTTTTAAAAAAAGACTTGCTTCACGACGAGGGAGAGGAGCTTCACATGATGCTTGCCATGTTAGACGCAGAAGCTCGAGACGGAAAGACCCTTGAACGAAGCCCCTTCGTCGACGGCCTGCCCTTATCTTTATCCCAGAAGGTGGTTTCCCGTCTCAGGGAGTTGATCCAAAGATATATCGCAGAAGGTCGAAGAGGAGGCTAACCGGAGTGAGATCTTTTTGTGGAGGCCCCCTTTGGCCCTTTGGTCCCAGGTGTGGGAGGTGGATCACCTTAATACTTGGTTTTTTGGCAATAGCTTTTGTCGTCCTTTGGGCAATTTTCTTTTACAGGTTCGTTTTAGGAGGAAAATATGAGATGTATCACATGTGGGGGGCGGCGCCTTTTATGTTTTTTCCAGGTATGATTGTGATGGCTTTGGTGCTGGTGTTGGTGGGTTTGGGGCTTTGGTGGCTCATGTCGTCTCTTTTTTGGAACAAGTACTTTCCCACGCAAAGTCCCCCAAGCCCGCCAAGAAGAGACGAAGGAAACGAAAAAACGCCCTTTGGCTACGACGATAGGGCTCCTTTGGCCGACAAAGAAGAGCTCGAAAGGCGCTTGGATGTTTTGGAAAGGGCTTTGCTCGACGGTCGCATCTCGGAAGATACCTATCGCGAGCTCAAAAGAAAGTACGAAGAAAGGCTAAAAGGTTATTAGCCGCCGGCTACGGGCGGGAAGACGTCTATGACGCTGTCTTTCCCGAGCGGGGTGTCGAAGCCCTGCAGGTGGGCTATGTGGGTTCCGTTTACGAGGACCATCGCTCCCTGCACGAGACCGTCGCCTTTAAGCACCAGCCTTTCGAAATCCCTGCCGTAGGTTTTTGCAAGGTCCTTGAGAAGTTCGCCCACGGTTTCGTATCCTTCGATCTTTTTTTCCCTGCTTCCCGTAACATCACGAAGGGTGGCGTAAAATTTGACTATCATCTTCAATCCTCCAGTCGGTGAAAGGCTTCGACTTCGATGTCTTTCGAAAGGCAAAGCTTTTTTATTTCATCTTCGGCCCGGCAGGGATATCTGCAGGCAAGTCCGCAGCTTGCCGAGAGTTTCCTCGGGACGGGAACAATTCGCACGTCGTAGCCTGCATTTTTACACTCCCTTTCGAACATCAGGGCCATATGGGTCACGTAGAAGGTAGCTATGCAGGACAAAGTCTCCACCCCTTGACTTAAGATGTCTTATCATAGGTAATTATACCTGGACTTAACTTTGCAGTCGAAGTACAATTTCCTTATTGCAAAATTGCAAAATCGACGGAGAAGTCGAGACTGTTGTTATGGGCTTATTTTTATGCGTTCATATCTAGGAGGGTGGTTTGTAGTGGTTCGCAAATATTTGTCTGTGATCATGTTGGCATTAGTGTGTGTCGTCGCAGTGACGGGGGCGGCCGTGGCGGCTGAGAAGATCGCCATTATCGATCCCCAGAAGGTGCTGTTCAATCATCCGAAATTTCAGGATACGCAAAAGCAGATCCAAGCCATGATGGACAAGAAACAGCAGGAGACGAAGATGGCCATGGAAACCGTCAAGGCCGAGGAAGAGCAGAGAAGGATCTTCATGCAGAAAAGACAGGAGGCCGCCATCGAGGAACAGAAGATGATGGAGGGCTTGTTCAAGGATATAGACATGGCCATCCGCGTAGTGGCCCAGGCGAAGGGCTTTACATTAGTGCTGGATAAAAACCAGGTCTTCTTCGGAGGCGTTGACATCACCAACGACGTGATTCTGGAGCTTAACAAGAAAAAGTAGCTTTTTCGATCGATGCAATCAAGCAAGGTCAATTAGGCTAAAAGGGAAAGCGAAAACGCACTGCGGGTTTTCTGTCACCACCGGCATATAATTGACCCAGGATCAACGGGTTGAAAATGACCCACTCCCTAGCTAATAATCCCTCTTGAGATAGCTTCAGATCGGAGGGAAATAAATGCTAAGGAGTGAGTCGATAATCATGCTACATGAGTTAAGGGCAAAAGACAAGGGTATTCGAGCGATAGCTCGAGAAACGGGCCGTTCGAGGAATACTGTGAGAAAGTACTTAAAGGCTGGTGGGATCCCAGAGAGGAAGCCGCATCGCAGGCGCAGTTCTAAGCTCGACCAATATAAGAAAACTGTAGGAGAGCTAATGGATCAAGGCGTATTCAACTGCGAAGTCATCTACGAAAGGATAAAGGCAGAAGGATATGCCGGCGGACGCACGATATTGCGGGATTACGTAAGGGATTTTAGGCCACCCAGGCAAACGCCTGCCGTGCGCCGATACGAGACGAAACCTGGAGAGCAAGCACAAGCAGACTGGGGGGAATATACGTACATCGACGAAGTAAGCGGCGAGGTGAGAAAGCTGTACCTTTTCGTGATGGTCTTGGGATACTCGAGGGCCATATACACGGAATTTGCCAACCGCTGCAATGCCAATGCCTTTAACCGCTGTCTTATTCATGCCTTTGAATACTTCGGCGGTGTTACAGACGTACTGCTTACAGACAGGATGAAGACCGTGATCTTAGGCATAGGAGATGACAGAAAGCCTATATGGAATGCAAACTTTTCTGACCTGGCGGCAACGTTAGGGTTTACTCCAAAGGTATGTAGGCCCTATCGTCCCCAGACAAAGGGTAAAGTTGAACGAGGCATCGAGTTCGTGAAGGGGAACTTCTTAGCAGGTAGGCGCTTTTCGGACTACGGCGACTTGAACCGGCAGGCTCTAAGCTGGTGTGATGAAAAAAACAGACGAATACATGGAACTTTGGGCGAAAGGCCCATCGACAGGTTGAAGGAAGAAAACCTAAGGCCTCTTCCTACTTTCAATAAATACCACAGGTTCTTGACGGAGGTGAGGAAGGTCCAAAGAGATGCACTCGTAAGTTACGACGGAGTGAGGTATGGCGTTCCATGGCAGTATAGCGGACACGAGGTCATGGTAAGAGAATTAAGCGGCACGATAGAGATCCTTTGCGACGAGAAAGTAATAGCTTCACATCAAAAGCGCTACACCTCAAGGAGCACGTGCTACCTTGAAGGCCAGTATCAGGGGATAAAGGAAGCAGAAGGACGCCTCTATCCCAAACCTAGGGCGACGAAGCTTGCGTCTTTGGAAGTCCAAAGGCGATCGCTTGTAGTTTACGACGTCCTATCCTGAGGTGAATACGAAATGATAGAGCTTGAAATGACAAAAACTAACTTGGAAAGCTTAGGATTGACTGCCGCTGCCAAATACCTTGACGCCTTCTTGGAGAGGGCACAAGGCGAAAACTACACCTATCTATCGTTCTTAAATGAGCTGCTCGAGGCGGAGGTAGCGGAGCGACAGAGGAGAAACATAGAGGTGCGCTCTAAGTTATCTAGACTGCCGCATAAGAAGACCTTGCAGGAATTCGACTTTAATTTCCAGCCAGGTGTAGACGAAAAACTCGTCAAGGAGCTTGCCACCATGGCCTTCGCCTACAGAGCTGAAAACGTGGTGCTTTTAGGCCCTCCCGGCGTAGGCAAAACGCACCTCGCTGTCGGCCTTTCAATGGAAGCGCTCTCTCGTGGTATCTCGGTGTACTTCACCACCCTTATGAGGATGGTAGAAGACCTAAAAAGGGCATACGAAAATCAATCTTTAATGAGGCGGATGAAGGTATATTCATCTCCAAAGCTGCTCGTGATAGATGAAGTGGGATACTTGCCTTTGGATAGCCTTGGTTCAAGCTTGTTTTTCCAGCTTATAAGCGCACGTTACGAAAGGGGGAGCATAATACTGACCAGCAACAAGGGATTCGGTGAATGGGGAGAGCTGCTGGGCGATCCGGTACTAGCGACAGCAGTGTTGGACAGGCTATTACATCATGCCCATATCATTAACATCAGGGGAAACAGTTACCGTCTGAAGGACAGAGCGAAGACGGGGCTGTATAAAAACCCCCAAGCCAATGTTTAGTTGAAGGCCGGGGTGGGTCATTTTTAAACCGGCACAGATGGGTCAAATTAAAGCCGGCGTTGACATTTCGCTTTCCCTTTGTAGTTTAAGGGTTTTATAAAGCGCGGTTCTGGTCTAAAATAAGACGGCAGGAATAGGCATGAGAGCGAAAAAGGATGATGACATGAAAAAGGACCTTTTGTTGACGGATAGATGGGTGGTCGTCGATCTCGACGGCACGATAATCAGAAACGATAAAGTCCCAACCAAGGTGGCAAGGGCGGCAAAAGTTCTTCAGGATGCAGGGTGGAGCCTGATCGTTGCCACAGGCAGGATACTGGCCGGAGCGCTACCTCACGTAAAGGCCCTGAAGACGGCCTGTCCTGCCATCGTTTACGACGGTGCGCGGGTCATGGACCCAAAGACGGGGAAAGTCTACTTCGAAAAAAAGATACCAAGACAGATCGCCGCAGAGGTGATCGGCCTGGGGTTTGATTTGCCCTTGGAAATTCAGGTCTACGGCGACGAGTCGGTGATTTGTCGGCCCAGCGACCTTTTGACCATAACTTATTTCAAATCCCTCGACGTGGAGTTGAAGCCCTTTCTCGTCTCCTCGCGCCTGGATGAAGAGGTCTTCAGGGTGATATTTTTCGGCAAGCCCCTTCTGGTTTCAAAGCTGAAGTCCCTGCTGGAAGAGAGGCTAAAGGAAGCGGCAAACCTCACCCTGGCCGGAGACGACTTTTTAGACGTCCTTCCCGCAGGGGTCTCCAAAGGGGCGGCACTGGAAGCTTTAAAGGAAATATCGGGCAAAAGAGACGCTTTCATCGTGGGCGTGGGAGATCACATGAACGACCTTGAGATGCTTAGGATGTCGGACTTTAGGGCGGCGCCGGCGGACGCCCTTTCGGAAATTCGCGAGATGGCCGACGTGATAATACCCCCTTCGTCGAAATGCGGCTTTTGCGAGCTCTGTGAACTGCTTTTAAGCGAGGGTTTCGAAGAAAATTTAAGCAGGAGGTGCAATGCAAATGTCTGAACCGGTCAAATGGGAAGTAGTCGATATGGAAATGCCCGATGATTGTAACATAATAGTTGGTCACAGTCATTTCATAAAGACCGTCGAAGACCTTTACGAGGCTTTGGCGACGGCTTCACCGACTCTTGAGTTTGGGATAGCCTTTTGCGAGGCCTCGGGGCCCTGCTTGATCAGGTGGGACGGCAACGCCAAGGATCTCACCGATGCTGCGATAAGGAACGCCCAAAAGATATCGGCGGGTCACACCTTCGTAATACTCCTTCGTAAGGGATATCCCATCAACGTGTTAAACAGGATCAAGGACGTCCAGGAGGTCTGTCGAATATACGCAGCGACGGCAAACCCTCTTCAACTGTTGGTGTTTGAGACCGACATGGGGCGTGGCGTGGCGGGCGTCGTAGACGGCTACCCCTCCAAGGGCGTGGAAGAGGAATCCCACATCGCAGAAAGAAAGGCCCTCTTGAGGGATATAATTGGCTACAAAAGATAATGCCCCATGTAGACGGAGGAGCGCAAAAAGGGGCAAGCTCCCCCTTTGTACCAATTTTGTTTTCTTGGAAGGCATGAAGTAGGTTGAAGCCCTTGGGAGGGCGGGGCCTGTTGTGTTGTCGGCCTTCGGCGAAGATCTTGCCCTTTAAAAGGATGGCGAGGTGTTGCCCTATGCTTTCGCCCTGGGCTCGCAGGTATTTCTTTCCGATGCGGCGACCCACAGGCCCAGGGAGCGAAAGGTGGCCATCCTGAAACTTCAAGAGGGGAAATTTGTCCTGGACGAGGAGCTTAGTATCCCTTCACGCCTGAAGCTTGAGCCGGTCTTTTAGGCCTTTTTCGGGCGACGATGCAGCGTCATATATCCTTTTTCCCGTGACGCGACTCCAACTCCTCCCAAATCTCCTCAAGGGAAACGCCGGAAGAGATCAGTCCCACGAAAAGGTGATAGAGGAGGTCCGATGCCTCGTATATGATTTGTTCCCTATCGTTTTGCGTCAAAGCGATGGCAACTTCTACTCCCTCCTCCCCGATCTTTTGAGCTATCCTGGGTCGGCCCTGGGCGATCAGTCTGGCTGTGTAGCTTTCCTCGGGAGGGGCGACCTTTCGCTTGAGAAGGTACCTCCACAGCCTACCAGGGAAGGTCACGTCTCCTTTCAGTCCCTTTAAGAGTGTGTTGAAAAAGCAGCTTCTTTGGCCCGTATGGCAGGCAGGGCCGGCAGGATCTACCATGACAAGCAGCGCATCTCCGTCGCAGTCGAGCCTGACTTCCCGCACCTTCATTATGTTTCCGCTACTTTCCCCTTTGTGCCACAATTCGCCCCTCGAGCGGCTGAAAAGGTAAAGCTCTCTTTTTTTGAGCGTAAGCTCCAAAGCTTTTTCATCGGCGTAGGCGAGCATAAGGACTTCTCCTGTTGTGCTGTCCTGCACTATGACGGGGATGAGGCCTCTTTCGTCGAAATTTACGGTTGTCCCTTCCTTCATCGTCTTACCACGTCCTTCTCACGGGAAAGCCGGCTTCCGCCAGCGCGTCTTTTGCCTCTGCGATGTTGTAGACACATAAGTGAAAGACTGATGCCGCCAGCACCGCATCGGCTCCCGCCTTCAGGGCTTCGACGAAATGTTGCAGCTTTCCGGCGCCTCCTGAGGCGATGATGGGAACGCTTACGGCATTTCTTGCAGCCTCTATGAGCTTGAGGTCGTAACCTGAGTCGGTGCCGTCCCTGTCGATAGAGGTAAGCAGCACCTCTCCCGCCCCCAGGCTGCATCCTTCTTCGATCCACTCGATTGCGTCCCTGCCGGTTGGTACGATTCCCCCTCCGGCGTAGGCCTCCCACCTGCCTTCGCCTGTCATCTTGGCGTCGACGGCCAAAACGACGGCCTGGCTTCCGAGGAGGAGGGCGCATTCCCTTATCAAATTAGGGTCTTCAAGGGCTCTGGTATTAAGCGATATCTTATCGGCGCCCAGGGATATTATCTCCTTTGCCGTTTTGACGGAATCAATCCCGCCGCCGACTGTGAAGGGGATAAATATCCTGTCTGCTACCGCGCGCACCCACTCCATTTGGGTGGTCCTCCTCTCGCTTGAAGCGGAGATGTCGAGAAATACGAGCTCGTCGGCCCCTTCTTCCATGTATTTTTCGGCCAAACTTGCCGGTTCGTCCAGCTGCCTCAGATTTTGAAAGCGAACGCCTTTGACGACGCAGCCGCCCTTGACGTCAAGGCAGGGTATAACTCTTTTTTTAAGCATCTTCTACCTCCTCGAGCACTTTTTTAAGGTCAAGGCTGCCGTCGTAAAGGGCTTTCCCTATGACGGCTCCAAAAAGGCCTAGTTTTTTGAGGGCTTTAACGTCTTCGATGGAGCCTATTCCGCCCGCCGCAATGATCTTCATGTCCGAATTTTTGACCAAAGCATCATAAAGGGCCAAGTCGGGTCCCCTCTTAGTGCCGTCTCTTTCCGTTGCAGTCGCCAAGATGGTTTCAAAGCCCATTTCGCTCAAATTCTTTACGGTTTCAAGGGGATTTAAGGGGACAGTCTTAAGCCAACCCGCCAGGGCGACCTTTCCCTGTTTTACGTCCAGGGCAGGGATTATTCTGGGCGCAAGGTTACATAACTTTTCCGCGTCTTTCGTCCATATGAGGCTTCCCACCATAGCCTTGTCGGCGCCCATTTCAAGCGCCTTTTGCACCTCTTGGGGACTTCTTAGCCCTCCGCCGAAATGAATGACTTGGAAGATCTCCTTTAGCTTGGGAAGGAGACCGATGTTTTTTGGGCTTCCCTCCTTTGCTCCTTCGAGGTCTACGACGTGGATTTCCCTTGCCCCCATTTCCTTTAAAACTCTTGCCACCTGGAGGGGGTCGCCGCTTATGGTCCAGGAGCGGTCGAAATCGCCCTGATAAAGCCTTACGACCTTTCCTTCATATAAGTCTATGGCAGGATATATCTTCATTTCCCTTTGCCTCCCCTTAGCGAAAGGATGGCCGACTTAAAAAGAGCCAGGCCGAGTTTGCCGCTTCTTTCGGGATGAAACTGAAAGCCCATGATCAAGCCCCATTTCACCGCGGAGACGAAGCTTTTTTCACCGAGCTTGGTGGTGGCGATACAGGCTTGCGACTCGAGTAGACAGTAGCCGTGGACGAAGTAGACGTCGGCGCCCTCGAAGGGCTTGGCGTCAAATTCGGCTGCCCTGTCTTTGCGCCAGCGAAGTTCGTTCCAGCCGATATGGGGCCAGGGCTTTGCCTCAAGCCTCACGACCTCACCCGGAATGAAGCCCAGCCCTGGAGTGTAGCCCTCCTCAAAACTTCCCTTGCAGAGCATCTGCATGCCAAGGCAAATACCGAGGATGGCCCCTCCGCCATCGCGATATTCCTTTAAAAAATCCGTCCACCCAGCCTCCTTCAGGTGGTGGTAGGCAGCGGGAAATGATCCGACGCCGGGAAGGATCAAAAGGGAGAGGGGCTTTCTTTCGTCCTTTGGTTTCTTCAAGACCTCTGCCGGCATTTTTAGGGCTGCAAGGGCCCTCATGACATTTCCTATGTTTCCGGCTCCGTAATCAATTACGCCGATCAAATGATCGCCCCCTTAGTGCTCGAAGGTCTTTCAGAAGACTTCAGCGCCTGCTTCAAAGCCCTTCCCACGGCCTTGAAGGTCGCCTCGGCAAGATGGTGGGAGTTGTCTACGCTTAAAGCCTGAAGGTGCAGCGTAAGGGCAGCCTCTCTGCTGAAGGCACGCCAGAACTCCGGTATGAGTTCCGTATCGAAGTTGCCGCATTTGGGAGAGGGAAAACATCCCTTCCAGGAGAGACTTCCCCTTCCGCTAGCGTCGACTGCCGCCAAAACTAGCGTTTCGTCCATGGGGACGGCTGCCCAGCCGTACCTTTCGATCTGCCTTGAAGTCCACAATTCCTTCAAAGCCCTTCCCAATGTAATCGCCACGTCCTCCACGGTGTGGTGGTCGTCTACGTGGGTGTCTCCCCTTGCTTCTATCCTGCCGTACACACCTGCGTTGAAAAGCAGAAGTTCAAGCATATGGCCTAGGAAGCCGACGGGCACGTCTATTTCGATTCCCTCGCCTTCGAGGGCTAAAGAGACCCTTACTGTAGTTTCCTCGGTCTGGCGAAAAGCTTCATACATCTTTCATCCTCCCGACAATATTTTTTATGCTTTCCGTTATGTTCAGGCACTCCCTCCAGTAGGAGGAGCTGCCGTGTTTTCTTGCTACGAGCTTCAAGGAAACGGGGCATACCTCCTCTAAGATGGTCAAATCGTTAGCCTCGAGGGTGGTTCCCGTCTGGGTTATATCGACTATGCAGTCGGCGATGTTAAGCTGTGGAGCAAGCTCCACGGAGCCGTGAAGTTTTATTATATCGACCTGAACCCCCTTGGAGGCGAAGTGCCTTTCCGCTATGTTGGGATATTTCGTGGCCACGCGAAGCCACATGAGTTCCTTTTCGTTTCCGTCGAACCTGGCCTTCAGGCTTCTTGGTCCGGCAACGACCATCCTGCATCGCCCTAAGCCGGTATCGACGAGCTCGAGGAGGTCCGCCGAGACTTCCATCAGCACGTCGCTTCCCGCCAGTGCGAGGTCTGTGGTGCCGTAGTAAACGTAAAGGGGAACGTCCATTGGCTTAGCCAGGAAGAAGCGGAAGTTCTCCTCATCTATGGCGAGCTCCCTCGAGGCGCTTTCGAGGTTTTTGGTCGGTATTTCAGCGCGCTTTAAAACCTCGATGGCCTCCTTTTGAATCCTGCCAGTAGGTATGGCAATCTTAATCATCGTTTTCCCCTCCCAGAAAATCGTCCAAAAATGTCTCGTCTCCCGAAGACAGCTCTATAATGTTTCCCCTGTTTAAGTCCAAAAGGAGGTCGTATCCTTTGATCCTGGCGAGCTCCCTAATATCGGGATCCTTTTCCCGCCACAGAATTTCGACGCTGTAACCGAGTAAGATGAGCTCTTCGGCGCACTTGAGGACGTAGGAGGGTGCATTTTTCTGTGCCCACAGCAGTATCTTCTGAGCTTTGCCTCTCTTTTTGTTCACGCTCAAGGCAAGCCTCTCAAGGTCGAGGGCGAAGCCCACTGCCTGTCCTAGCATGCCGCAGGCTTCGAGCAGGCGATCGTACCTCCCCCCTCCTCCCACGGATACGCCCGTCTCCTCGAAGTAAACGTCGAAGATGGGGCCGCTGTAATAGTCGAGTTCCCTTACGAGAGAGAGGTCCACGACGATGGAATTTTCGTGGCCAAGCTTTGCAAGCTCGGAGTAGATTAACTTTAAGGGCCTTATGGCCTCTTCCATTTCGTCGAGAAGCTCCGATGCTCTGTACAGCACCTCGGCGTTGCCCTTGAGCCAGGGAAGCTCCTCAAAAAAGGTCGAAAGTGGAGAGGGAGGAAGGTTTTTTGCCGCCTCCGCGTATTCGTCGAGACTTCCCCTTTCCAAGCAGTCCAAAAGGACTTTGCCGTGGGGCGATGGCAAGCTCTTAATGGCCCTTTGTATAAGGGAAACGTCACCGAGGGTGAGGGCGATCTTGGGGCAGTTGAGCCCGTTTAAGAAGGAAAGGAGGAGAGAGATGAGCTCCACGTCGGCACCTTCTCCCTCCCATCCTATGAGCTCGGCACCCATCTGCAGCTTCTCGACGTTTTTGTCAGGAGATTTGGGCCTCCTGTATATCCGTTCTGTGTAGCAGAGTCTAAGGGGCCGTTCGTGGGGTTCGAAGTGGGAAGCGCAGTAATCCACCACGCCCAACGTCACGTCCGTTCTTACGGCGCAGGGTTCTCCGAAGAAGGAGTTAGTCACCAAAAAACGGTTGTGCAAGTTGGGGCTTATCTTGTCCGTTATGGATTCAAGCAGCTGCAGTCCCGAGGGCCAAAAGGGCCGGTAGCCGTAAGGGACAAAGGCCTCCATGAAATCCCTTCGCAGCTCTTCAACGCTCAGCGCTACGTCGCCGCCGATATTTTTGCAACCCCGCGGTGTCAATTTCATCGATACCCCACCTTTGTAAGATAATATTTTAGCATGATATTAATACGAGGAATTGCCTGTCGGCAATGATATCACGGGTTACGACATATGTAAAGAGGGATCTGTGGGTATGTAATCGACTTTGTTGCGATCATCTGCTATTATTTAACATAATAGCAGATAGGAAATAGGACGGGAGGATTGGAATGGCTAAAGTCTCCAAGATCAAAAGATACAGATGTGCCGATTGCGGCGCCATAAGCCTTACCTGGACCGGAAGATGCCAGACCTGCGGCGCCTGGGGCACGCTTTACGAGGAAAAAGAAAGCGCGAGCGGTTCTCCTAAATCGCAGGCAAGAAAGCTTCTCTTGAGCGAGGTCGGGGAGGTGAGGCGATTTTCTTCAAAGATCACAGAGCTGGACAGAGTGCTTGGTGGAGGATGGGTGGAAGGCGCCGTGGTACTTTTGAGCGGAGAGCCCGGCGTGGGCAAGTCGACCCTGCTTCTTCAAAGCGCTATAGCAATGGCAGAGGAGGGCAAAAAAGTTCTCTATGTATCGGGGGAGGAATCTGCATCTCAGGTTGCCTCGAGGGCCAAGAGGCTGAAAGCTAAAGACGGCTTGCTGTTTCTGCTTTGCACTGACGATATCGACGAGGCCCTGAACGCTGCGGAAGACGTGGAGTTTCTCTTCGTCGACAGCGTTCAGACGATGAGGGATAAGAACGAAAGCGGCTGGCCCGGCAGCCCCCTGCAGGTGAGGCTGACGGCCCAAAGGTGCATAGAGCTTGCCAAAAGTAGGGCAATTCCCTGCGTCCTGGTTGGGCATATAACCAAAAGCGGCCAGATAGCCGGACCGAAGCTTCTTGAGCACATGGTTGACGTCGTCATGTTTTTCGAAGGCGACAGGTCTTCCCGCTACAGGATGCTTTCGGCGGAAAAGAACAGATTTGCCAACGCCGACGAGGTGGGAATATTCGAGATGACCGAGAGGGGGCTGGTTCCAGTTTTCGACCCAGGCAGGATGTTTTGGAACGAAACTTCCCTTAAGGAGGCGGGCGTCGCCATGGGAGTGGTGCTCGAAGGATCGAGGCCGCTTGTCGCCGAATTTCAGGCCCTGACTTCCTCTACCCCCTTCATGTATCCTCGTCGAACATCCAGGGGAATAGACTTGAATAAATTGCATCTTCTTCTGGCGGTGCTGGAAAAGAGGGCAGGCCTTATTTCGAAAAACTGCGACGTTTACGTGAATGTCGTGGGAGGACTTACGACGAAAGATCCGGGAGCAGATTTGGCCATCTGCATGTCGATCGCATCGACTTTGCTGGATCATCCCCTGCCGAAGGAATGTTGTTTTGTCGGTGAAGTGGGTTTGGCTGGGGAGGTGAGGCCCGTTGCCCGAACGGCTTTGAGGATCAAGGAAGCGGAAAGAATGGGTTTTGAAAAAATCGCTGTAAGTCGGTATGAAAAGTGCGAAAGAAGCGGTAAGATAAGGCAAATAGAGTTTGAGAGCCTGAAAGAGGCGGTGAGGATGATGTTTCCGTGAAGCGCTTGATATGGGTTTTTTCGATTCTTCTTCTTTTGACGGCAGGTTCGGGTTGGGCAGGGGAAAAAAGCAACGTAGTTATGGTGGTGCCCCTGGAGGGAACGGTGGGTACGGTCATGGAGACCTACATGATCGACGTGCTCCAAAAGGCCGAGGAAGAGGCCTATATGGTGGTGTTTGAGTTGGATACGCCCGGGGGCCTGGTCTCCTCCATGACGGAGATCACAAAGCAGATTACCCAGGCTCGGGTTCCCGTGGTCATGTGGGTCTATCCTAGCGGCGCCAGGGCCGCCTCGGCGGGGGCTTTTCTGGTCATGGCCTCCCACATCGCGGCGATGGCTCCAGGCACGCGCATAGGAGCGGCTCACCCGGTGCTCGCCTCCGGCGGTGACGTTGACGAGACTATGGGAGAAAAGATAACGAACGACCTGGCGGCGCAGATGCGCTCTTTGGCGAGTACGAAGGGAAGAAATACACGGGTTGCCGAACGAATGGTGACGGAAAGCCTCTCTTTGACGGCTGAGGAGGCACTGGAAGAAGGCGTCATTGATTATATCGCCTCCGATGTTGAAAGTCTTCTGGCGGCCGTCGACGGACGTGCTGTGCAGCTTGCCGACGGGGAAACGATCCTGGATTTATCGGACTACGAGATCCTTCGCGAGGAGATGCCGACCCGTCTGAAAATACTGGAATTCATCTCAAGACCCGACATTGCCTATCTGCTTTTGGTCTTGGGGATTTATGCCATCATATTCGAGGTCCTGTCGCCGGGTGGTTTCGTGATGGGAACGGCTGGAGCCGTAATGGTGCTCCTTGGAGCCTACGGCCTGAGGATGTTGCCCCTGAACTACGCCGGAATCATCTTGCTCGTAGCCGGGATCGTGGTAATGGTAGTCGACCTTTTGGTCGGAGGCATAGGAATTTTAAGCGCCTTCGGGGCTTTGTCCCTCATCGTGGGAAGCCTCATAATATACAGGGCGCCGGGGGGTGAGCTGTTGAGGTTTTCTATGACCTTTTTGGCTGGTGCCATAGTCGTGTTGTCAGCCTTTTTCGCAGTAGCTGCCTGGGCAGTTATGAGGGCCATGAAGCGAAGAATCGTCTCAGGCCGGGAGGAGTTGGTCGGAATGACCGGCAAGGTGGTGCAGGACTTGAACCCCGAGGGCACGATATTTTGCCACGGGGAATATTGGAAAGCCAAAAGCTTCGACGGCAGTTCTATCGCAAAGGACGAGTGGGTGGAGGTTGAGTCGGTGGACGGTTTCGTCCTCATAGTAAGAAAGAGCGATGCAGGGAGGAATTAGTATGTTAAATGCTTTGTTAGAGGGGGTATTCAGCTTGGGAGCTTATTTGGGAGCGATAATCATAGTTATCTTAATTTTAGCTTCGGCCATCAAGATAATTCCCGAATATCAGCGAGGCGTCGTCTTTAGGCTGGGAAGGGTAATGGATCCGAAGGGGCCGGGCATCATAGTCATAATTCCCATAGTCGATAAAATGGTGAGGGTTGACCTTCGGGTCTTTACCCTGGATGTGCCGGTGCAGGAGGTATTGACCAAAGACAACGTCCCCATTAAGGTGAACGCCGTCGTTTATTTTCGCGTAATCGATCCTATCAGGTCCGTGGTTGCCGTAGAAAACCACGTCATGGCCACGAGTCTTCTGTCTCAGACTACCTTGAGGTCGGTCGTGGGCAGGTCGGAGCTCGACGAAGTACTTTCCGAGAGGGAGAGGATTAACGTAGAGCTCCAGCAGATCATCGATGAGAGGACTGATCCCTGGGGCATCAAAATTTCGGCCGTCGAGGTAAAGGAACTCGAATTGCCCGAGAACATGAAGCGCGCACTGGCAAGGCAAGCGGAGGCGGAAAGGGAACGGAGAGCCAAGATAATAAACGCCGAAGGCGAATACCAGGCGGCGGCGAGGTTGTCCGAGGCTGCCAGTTTGATGGAGGTCTCTCCCATTACTCTGCAATTGCGCTACCTGCAGACATTGAAGGAGATGTCAAGCGAGAGAAACGCGACGATAATAGTCCCCTTCCCCGTGGAGTTATTGAAGGCCTTTATGGCCGTCACGAAGAGGGACGAAGAGTAGTAGGGCATGATACGGGGTATCCTTCAAATTTGCAAGTTGATGTATAATTGGGCTCAAGTTTCCCGTTAGAGGAGGTCGAAGATTATGCCCTACGATTTTGCTGCCATCGAAGCTAAATGGCAAAAGCGGTGGGAAAAAGAAGGAACTTTTTACGTAAATCCCGATGATAAACGGCCGAAATTCTACTGCCTGGAGATGTTCCCCTACCCGAGCGGGGCCTTGCACATGGGGCATTTGAGAAATTACTCCATAGGCGATCTCATGGCCAGGTTTTTGACGATGAGGGGCTTAAACGTCCTTCATCCCATGGGATTTGATGCCTTTGGCCTTCCCGCTGAAAATGCTGCCATAAAATACGGCGTTCATCCCTACGAATGGACTTGGAACAACATAGAGAGGATGACCGCTCAATTGAAGAGCATGGGGTGCAGCTACGACTGGAGAAGGCGTATAGCCACCTGTCATCCCGACTATTATCGTTGGAACCAGTGGTTTTTTCTTAAGTTCTACGAAAAAGGTTTGGCCTACAAGGCGGAAGCGCCCATAAACTGGTGCCCCAGCTGCAAGACGGTCTTGGCCAACGAACAGGTCATAGAGGGAGGACATTGCTGGAGGTGCGGCAGCGAGGTAACGAAGAGAAAGCTCAAACAGTGGTTCCTTTCGATAACTAAATATGCACAGGAGTTGCTCGACAGCCTGGAGGACCTCCCCGGCTGGCCCGAGAAGGTCAAGATAATGCAAAGGAACTGGATAGGACGCTCCGAAGGCGTAAAGCTCAAATTCGATGTCCCCGAGCTCGAGGAGACTTTGGAGACCTTCACCACAAGGATCGATACGATTTTTGGAGTAACCTATATCGCTCTCTCCCCCGAACATCCTCTTGTACCCAAGATCCTTTCTTCGTGTGCCGACAGAAAGAGACTCGAGTCCTTCGTTGAAGCTTTTGCGGCGACAAATGCCGGATCTCGAATGCAGGATACGGAAAAGGAAGGAGTCTTCACAGGCTTTTACGCCGTAAATCCCGCCAACGGAAAGGTCGTCCCCATATGGTTGGCCAATTACGTGCTGATGGAATATGGCACGGGCGCCGTCATGGGCGTTCCCGCCCATGATCAAAGGGACTTTGAATTCGCGAAGAAATACGACATAGACATAATACCCGTCGTAAAACCCGAGAAAGGAGAGCTTGGAGAGCTTGTCCGTGCCTTTGAAGAAGACGGAGTGGCCTGTAATTCCGGTCAGTTCGATGGCCTGCCCACGTCTGAAGCTCTGAAGGCCATGTCCGACTGGGCCGAAAGGGAGGGCTTCGGGAGGAGGGAGGTTCAATACAGGCTTCGGGACTGGCTGGTGTCGCGTCAGCGTTACTGGGGCACGCCCATTCCCATCGTCTATTGCGACCATTGTGGCATCGTTCCCGTTCCCGAAGAAGACCTTCCCGTCATCCTTCCGACGGACGTTCGGATGCCCAAGGGCGGAAGCAGCCCCCTGCCAGCATTGGAGGAATGGGTCAACACTACATGTCCGAGGTGCGGCGGGCCGGCAAAGAGGGAGACTGACACTCTGGACACATTTTTCTGTTCCTCCTGGTATTTTCTGCGTTTTTGCTCTCCCTGGTGCGACAAAGCTCCCTTCGACGATGAAGTGCATTACTGGATGCCCGTGGACCAGTATATAGGGGGCATCGAACATGCCTGTCTCCATCTGATATATTCCCGCTTCTTCACTAAAGTTTTGGCAGATATGGGAATGATCCGTTTCAGGGAGCCCTTCGTAAACCTGCTAACCCAGGGTATGGTGATAAAAGACGGCGCCAAGATGTCCAAATCCAAGGGCAATGTCGTGGACCCCGACGACATCATTAAACGTTACGGAGCGGATACGGCGAGGCTTTTCATACTCTTTGCCTCTCCCCCCGACAAGGACCTGGAGTGGTCAGACCAGGGGGTGGAAGGGGTATACAGGTTTCTGTCCAGAGTTTGGCGTTACATGGAAGACAACATAGAAGACCTGAAAAAGGCCGACCCCGCCCGCTTGTCCATGGAATCCTTGCGGGAGGGAAAGAAGAGAAATCTAAAACGAAGGATACACAGGACTATAGAGCTTGTGACGAGGGACATAGAAGTGGAAAGGCAGTTTAATACGGCTGTAGCGAGGTTCATGGAGCTTTTCAACGAGATGTATTCCTACGAACCCAAAGATGGGGCCGACTGGTCTTTGCTTCGTGAGGCCGCCGAGGTTTTGGTGGTATGTCTTTCGCCCTTCGTTCCTCACTTCTGCGAAGAGCTTTGGGAGAGGCTGGGGCATGACAGTATGGTCTTAAAACAGCCTTGGCCTGAAGTCGATGCAAGCGCTTTGGTCGAAGACGAGGTTACTATTGTCGTTCAGATTAACGGGAAGGTAAGGGAAAGGATGACCCTTCCCGCGGGTTTATCCGAGGATGATCTCGTTAAGAAGGTGTTTGAAGACGACAAGGTGCGAAAAAGGATAGAGGGTTTGCAGGTTTTAAAGACCATCGTCGTTCCCGATAAACTGGTAAACCTGGTGGTGAAAGGTTAGTGCCCCATTTGGTAGCTATAGAGCTGACAGCGCCCCAGAGGCGCAATCGGGTCGAGGGTATTTTAAGGAAATTTGAGTCCGAAGGTTACGAGAAGGCCGGGAGACTCGAGGAGCCTGGAAGCTGGAGCGAGCTTTTTGCCCTAGCTTCAACGCAGGGGCTTTTCCGGGATAGACTCCTTTACATAATCGATGAAGCCGAGAAGTTGGGTCCCTTTCCCGATAGACTGGAGGCCTTGCTCGAGAAAGAGGGGGCAAGCAATGTTATTGTGTTGCTTTACAACGGCAAATGCAACGCCTTCCCAAAGTCGCTGAAGGAAAAGGTCAGAATCGTCACAGTAGGAAGAGAGCTGAAGAACAAAGGTGAGCGCTTGCGGTGGATGGAGGAGGTTGCCCAAAGAAAGGGGCTGAGCTTGACCGGGGAAGCCCTTTACCTTTTGGACGAGTGGATTGAGGACGTCGAAGAGATAGAAAGCGAGATCGAAAAGTTTTGCCTCGCGGAACAAAAGTCGGTGACTGCCGATATGGTCAGAGAGTTGTCGAAGGACGAGGGATCGCGGACTCTCATTCGGCTGCTCGATGGTGTGTGTTTGCGGGACGGAAAGACGGTTCTGTCTTCTTTGAAAAAATTGCAGGGAAAGGCGGAGTTTTTGGTCGTTGTCACCTCTTTATACAACAGACTGAGGTTGGCTTCGCTTTTCCTTTCCTTTGGAGGCAGAGGGCTGGATGCCGCAGGCGCCAGGTATTATCAGAGCAAGATGGCCAAGGAGGCGGCATGCCGATACCCCAAAGAAGCGATCTGGAATGCAAGCGTTTCGTTGGTATTGCTTTCGGCCGCCGAAAAGATGAGGAGAGGAAAGGGTTGGTTGGGCCTGGAGCTGGTCCTTTGCGACTTAATCCGGACCCAACCTCCTTCATCCTGTTAAACGGTCTCTTGAGAGGGGGATTCCGCCTCGGCGGTTTTCTTGAGGTTGACGATCAGCTTGGCAAGCCTCGCCTTGCGGCGGGCAGCCGTGTTTTTGTGGATCACGCCCTTGACGACGGCTTTATCTATTACGGATTGTGCCTCATCGAAAAGCCTGACAGCCGAATTCAAGTCATTCTCTTCTACGGCTTGCATGACCTTCTTCGTCATTGTCTTGGTTTTAGTCTTCCAGGCGCGATTGTAGATCCTGTTTCTCTCAGCGATTCGCATTCTTCTAAGTGCAGATTTCGTGCTGGGCATCTTTCGCAATTCACCTCCCTGTCGCTGGTATTTGCGCGATGCTCATTCTATCATGTTTTGCCCTTTAAAGGCAACATTTTGCCCTTGACAGGAAGACATCTTCCACGCATGTTCTTTCTATGGAGTTTTCACAGCTTAAGGAGGCATAAATATGGCTCAAATCGCCGATAGCGAAAGGGAAGCTAAAGCGTTGAACTTCATCAGGAACGGGACAGCTATCTTTTTCGTAATTCTTGCTTCCGCCGGGTTTTATCTGGCAGCGGCTGGGAATTCCTACGGAGAGCTTTTTGCAGCAATTGGCGTCTCGGGCGGGGTGGGTATATTTACGAACATATTGGCGGTGAAGATGCTTTTCCGCCCCATGTATATCCCGATAATCAAGGTTCCCGTCCCGGGAAGCGGCGTCATCGCCAAAAATCGTGAAAAGATTCTAAACACCTTTGCCAACGAGGTGAGAAACAGGCTCCTTACCCCCGACGCCCTGAAGCAGGCGGCGGAGGACGAGGCCTTTTTTCAATCCGTAAGTCCGGTCCTTCAGCGGGAGATAATGCGGCTTTACTTGAGGAGGGACAACCTGAGGGCCCTGTTGGGAGTGCTCGAAAAGCCCTTGACCGATTTTTTCGACAGCCCCGGTTTCGAACATATGGTCAGAGAGAGGCTGATCGAGGTTGAGAGATCTCATTTCGCCCTATCTCTTGCTTCTAAGGTAGGGTTGTTTCAAGTGGAAAACCTGACCAAATGGATAGTCTCGCTGGTTAAAGAAAGGTGGAGATATTTTTTACAAGGAGAAGAGGGGTTGAAGGAACTCCAAAAGCAGGTTGCGCTCATGCTTTCTAAAGCCTCCTGGGATGAGGGAGAGGCGATTAAAATCTTCAAGGAGGCCTTCGAACGGATAGTTCATAAGGTGTTGATGAAGATAGACTTGGGAGAGCTGGCCAAAAAATCCCTAGGGGAGGTCGAGGAGGGAGACGTGGAGGTCTACCTGGAAAAGCTGGCACAGAAGTACCTCTTCTGGATAGAGATGTGGGGAGGAATTGTGGGAGCTTTCATAGGTCTTTTTATGGGGATGTGGTTCGTTCTGTAATAAAGTGTTGCTAGCCGATCGCCCCATATGGTATAGTATCCTGGCTCATTTATTGGTTAAGGTTCGTCATAATTTTTTAAATGTCGAGATTGGAGGTGCTTATTCGTGCCTAAAAGGACATTTCAGCCGCACGTCAAACCTCGCAAGCGCAAAATGGGCTTCCTGGCTCGTTCCAGCTCGCCCAGTGGACAGCGCATTCTCAGAAACAGGAGGCGTAGAGGACGTCAAAGGTTGGCAGTTTAGCCATGTCCTACCGCTATCCCAGATCGGTTAGGTTGCGTCGCAGGGAGGAGTTTGACCTCCTCTTTCGAGAGGGCAAGAGAGCCCGCGGAGCATACGTGAGGATGTTGTACATAAAAGCTCCGGAAGGCGCTGGTACCCGCATTGGCGTTGCAGTGGGGAAAAAACAGGGAAAATCGTGTGTTCGAAATAGGGGGAGGCGCTTGCTCAAGGAAGCTGCAAGACGCCTCTTGCCTTGGTTGAAGGAGGACTATTGGATTGTCCTTCAGCTTTCGTCGGCGGGTTTGACAAAGGGTGCACGGGATATCTATTTCGATATGGCCGATTTGTGGAGACGAGAAGGCTTGATGCGGGCAGATTGGCCCGGTGCCGATTTTACCCCTTGGACGAAGGGTGAGGAGAATGAATAAAACAGGATATCTCCTGGAAAAGCCCTTTAAGCGTATGCTCATTCTGTCGATAAGGCTTTATCAGATTTTTCTTTCGCCCCTGCTTGGGCGCAATTGTCGGTTTTATCCCTCCTGTTCTCAATATGCTCTTGAGGCTATTGAGCAGTGGGGCGCAATTCGGGGAAGTTGGTTGACCGTTAAGAGATTATGTCGCTGTGGTCCCTGGCATCCGGGAGGATATGACCCGGTTCCCGGGACAGATCGAAAGACAGGGTAGGTGAACGTATAGTGGGTTCTTTGTGGCAATTGGGTACTGATTTAATGTTGGGGGTTCTCAACTTCTTTTACGAGATCAGCAATTCTTACGGAATAGCCATAATTCTTTTGACTATCTTGATCAGGATTTTGCTGTACCCGCTCTCCCATAAACAGCTTGTCAGCATGAAGAAGATGCAGCAAATTCAGCCACGTCTGAAGACCTTGCAGGAGAAGTACAAGGACGACAGACAGAAGTTAAACCAGGAGGTGATGAAGCTATATAAGGAATACGGCGTGAATCCGGCGGCGGGCTGTTTGCCCCTCCTTGTGCAGCTTCCCATCCTCATACTTCTTTTCAGGGTTATAATGAATTATGATTTTGGAGAAGAGTTCTTCGTCGGCGTATCTTTAAAGCATTCGCTTTTAGCCCTAATGAGCCAGGCCCTTGGCGCTTCGGAGACGGCAAGGGCGGGAATAACGACCGTCTTGGGAGCAGTCGCTTCAAATCCTGCAGGCCTTTTAAACTTTGGAATATACGGAGGCACTTTGTTGCTCTGGTTGGGAGTGGGCTTTGTTACTTGGTTTCAACAGAAGATGACCACAAGTTCGGCGGCGAGCGAGCAGATGGCCTTCATGGGCTGGTTCATGCCCCTCTTTATGATGTTTATATGTTTGAGCCTTCCTGGAGGCGTCCTCCTATACTGGGGTGTTTCCTCGCTAATAGGAGTTGTCCAGCAGGCGTGGGTGCAGCGCAGGGCCTCGGTTGAAGGTGCCAAAAAGCCGGTGTTGTATAAGGAAAAGCCCCGTTCGGCAGAAAAACCGAAGGATCTTTAAGGAGAAAGGTAGGGCGATTATCCCTTGAGCGAAGAAAAAGGTGTTATTGTCATAGAGGCCTCTTCGCTGGAAGAGGCAAAAGTTATTGCTGCGCAGGAGTGGGGAATAAGCCCGGGAGATGTGGTAGTTAATCTGGTCGAGGAGGAAAAAAAGTTATTCGGAATCTTGGGCAAGCGCCTGAAGGTCGAGGTCAGGCCCCTTTACCCTCTGGATTTGATCAGGGCGCAAAAGATGCTGGGCGAATTGTTGAAGAAGATGGATTTAAATGTCTCTCTTTCGCTAACGGAGGATAATACGATAAATATAAGCGGCGGCGACGCAGGAATTGTGATCGGCAGGTACGGGGAGACCTTGAGGGCCCTGGAGCATCTGATCAACCTCATGCTCAATCGGAATATGGATTCGAACTTCAAAGTGCTGCTTGACAGCGACGGATACAGGACCAGGCGGGAGGAGAGCATAAAGCGGATAGCGACGTCGGCGGCAAGAAAGGCCTTGAGCAGGAGAAAGCCAGTGGGATTGCAACCAATGTCCAGCTGGGAGCGTAAGGTGGTCCATATGGCGCTTCAATCCATGGACGAGGTGGAGACGCGCTCCGTGGGGCAGGAGCCCAGACGTAGGGTGATAGTATCTCCGAAACCGACGTCGGCCCGAAAAAAAGAGGGAGCAAGAAGGAATTTCAAGGCCGATTAGCCGCTAAGCGAATGGCCCAAAGGCTTGCGACCCTCAAATTGTAGTGATAATATGTAAATACCCTCGACTAGGTAAGTACGGGAGACGTCTTTCTTGGTCGGGGGAATTTTCAGTGAGGTGATAGTGCGATGGAAGAGTGGAAGCAAAAGATCATCGAGGAGTTCAAAACTCACGACGCCGATACGGGTTCGCCCGAGGTGCAGGTGGCCATATTGACCTACAGGATTCGTTACCTTACGGAGCACCTGAAGGTACATAAAAAGGATTTTCACTCCAGAAGAGGTCTCCTGAAAATGGTCGGAAAGCGGAGGAAGCTCCTTAAGTATCTGCAGGAGAAGGATTTTAACAGGTATAAAAGGCTTATAGAAAGGCTGGGGTTGCGCCGATAAAGGGGCATAAAGGCGAGGATATCCTCGCCTTTAAATTGCTCGGGCGTTTCGTGAGCTTAACGTTTGAGACAATGGGAGGAAAACGGGAGGATGAATGAAGATAAATGCTTTGAGGTAGAGATAGGGGGCAGAACCCTCGTATTTTCGACGGGGCACCTTGCGAAACAGGCTAATGGCGCCGTTTATGCCCGTTACGGGGATACGGCGGTATTGGTCACGGCCTGCATGGAAGACGAGCCCCGCGAGGATGTGGACTTCTTCCCTCTGATAGTTGATTACGAGGAGAGGTTTTATGCCGCGGGCAAAATACCCGGCGGATTCATTAAAAGGGAGGGCAAGCCGTCGGAATCAGCGATTTTGAGTGCCAGACTCGTCGACAGATCCATAAGGTCGCTCTTTCCAGAACACATGAAAAACGACGTACACGTCGTTGCTACGATCCTATCGGTGGATCAGACGAACCCACCCGATGTGTTGGCCATAAACGCTGCGTCTGCCGCTTTGGCCATTTCCGATATTCCTTGGGACGGCCCCGTGGGTGCCGTGCGGGTAGGTTACATCGACGGCTCTTTGGTGATCAACCCGGTGGAGGAGGATATGCAAAACAGCACTCTCGATCTGGTCGTGACGGGGCATAAAGAAGGCATCACCATGGTCGAAGGAGGTGCCGGCGAAGTTCCAGAAGAGGTATTGGTCGACGCACTGGAGCTGGCTCAGCAGGAAATAAGGCGCCTGGTGGATTTTCAGCTCAAGATGAGGGAAGAGGTCGGCAAGCCAAAATGTGAGATCCCAGCTCCCCAAGAGGTACCCGAGATAGATGAGTGCATCAAGACTGACCACTACGGTGAAATATACGAAGCCGTCAAAATACACGCCAAAAAAGAGCGAAGCGATGCCATTAAGGCGATAAAGGAAAAGGTCTGGGAGAAGTTTAAAGATACCTATCCGGAGCAGGAAAGTTACGTCTCCAATGTTATTACCAAATACGTCAAGAAAGCGATGCGCTCTCTGATATTGGACGAAGGGCTGAGGGCCGACGGCAGGGCCATGGACGAGCTCCGCCCCATTTCCTGTGAGGTTTCACTGTTGCCCAGGGCCCACGGATCGGCCGTCTTTACCAGGGGCGAAACCCAGGCTATGGTGGTTACAACTCTTGGAATGTTCGGGGAGGACGAACAGATTTTGGATGGCCTAAAGTTGGATGAGCCTCCTAAGCGCTTTATGTTGCACTACAACTTTCCTCCCTTTTCGGTTGGAGAGGTCCGCCCCATGCGGGGGCCCGGAAGGCGCGAGATAGGTCACGGCGCTTTGGCCGAGAGGGCAGTAAAACCTCTGATTCCTGATGAATCGCAATTTCCCTATATTATTAGGGTAGTTTCGGACATACTCGAGTCCAACGGATCGAGCTCAATGGCCAGTGTCTGTGGCGCTTCCATGTCCCTCATGGATGCGGGCGTTCCTATAGCGAAAAGCGTGGCAGGCATAGCCATGGGCCTCATAAAGGAAGGGGATAAATACGCCATTCTGACGGATATCCAGGGACTTGAGGATCACTACGGAGATATGGACTTCAAAGTTGCAGGGACCCGCGACGGCGTCACGGCCCTTCAGATGGACAACAAGGCGGGCGGCATTACCAGGGAGATATTGGTCCAGGCATTGGATCAGGCTAAAAGAGGAAGGCTTCAAATCCTCGATATAATGGAAAAGGCGATAGATCGCCCGAGAGACGAGCTTTCTCAATACGCCCCACGCATATACACCATGAACATAGATTCTGACAAGATCAGGGATGTCATAGGGCCCGGAGGAAAGACCATCAGAAGTATCGTTCAGAAGACGGGTGTGAAGATAGACATAGCGGACGACGGCGTGGTCCATATCGCAGCTTCTTCCGAATCGGCGGCAAACGAAGCCATGTCAATAATAAAGTCCTTAACGAAGGACGTCGAGACGGGAGAGGTGTACATCGGAAAGGTGACGAGGCTGACGAATTTCGGAGCCTTCATCGAGCTGCTTCCGGGCAAGGAAGGCCTGCTTCACATAAGCGAAGTCAGTACGTCCCATGTGCCCAAGATAGAGGACATATTTAAAGTCGGAGACCGCGTTTTGGTCGTCGTAAAGGAGATCGATGAGCTTGGACGTGTGAACCTGAGCAGGAAGAGGATAATGGAAAATCCCGACGATTACCCCCTCGATCCCGACATGCAGACCTTCTTGGAGGAAGAGAGGAAGAGAGATTCCTCGCTGGCGCCCAAGAAGAGGGAAAACGACAAGGGGCAGACGCGTCATCCAAGACATAAAAGGGAGCAATAGAAAATTGAGGAGAGATACCTTGAAAGTCAAAGTACTTCGTAAGGGCAATGCCACTAAGTTCGATCTTCCCGACTACATGACGCCTTCCTCTTCGGGCGTAGATTTGAGGGCAGCGGAGGAGAAAGTGATTGAGCCGGGACGTTGGGCTTTGGTGGGCACGGGACTTTACCTTGAGATACCGGTCGGCTATGAGGCGCAGGTAAGGCCCCGTAGCGGCCTTGCCCTGAAACACGGGGTGACCGTTTTAAACGCTCCCGGAACGATAGATGCCGATTATAGAGGTGAAGTGGGCGTCATTTTAGTTAATTTAAGCGACAATCCCTTCGAGGTAAAAGTAGGAGACAGAATTGCACAGCTCGTCATCACTTTCGTGGCAAGGGCGGAATTTGAAGAAGCAGGTGGGTTGACCGCCACGGAGCGGGGTGCCGGCGGCTTTGGAAGTACCGGCTTAAAGTAAAGGGGCTGTTTGTATGTCTTGGGCTTTGGACAAGGTCATACTTTCTCCCGACTCCGCGCGCCTTTTTCGTAGAGAAGAGCTTCCGCGACGGGGGACCATTTTCGCTGAGATAGGTTTTGGTAACGGCGACTTTTTGCTGAATTTGGCGTCAGCCCGGAGGGATGCTCTTTGCGTCGGGATAGAGGTTTCGCTTACATCTCTTCTTAAGGCAGCGAGAAAGGTGCTTAGAGGAGGAATTGATAACGTCAAACTGCTCAATGGTGACGGCAGCTTCTTGCTTAGGGAATTCTTCCTGCCCGAAAGGGTGGAGGGAGTTTTCGTAAATTTTCCCTGCCCCTGGCCGAAGAAAAGGCATTCTAAGAGGCGGTTGATCAATTCTCTTTTCGCAGATAATCTCGCGGGAGCCCTCAAAATAGGGGGTTTCTTTGAGCTGGCAAGCGACGAAAAGTGGTTCGTGGATGAGGCAAGGGGCTGTCTTCTTGAAAATAAAGCCCTGGAAGTCGGAGAAATCCAACGTAACTTAGGTGGACCGATAGGGACCAAATACGAACAAAAGTGGATATCCTTAGGCAAATCGATTTACAGACTTAGGGCAACTAAAGTAAGTTTCTTCAGGACAACTTCGATCGTCGATTGGGAGGAAGTTGCGTTGGACATCAATAAGGAAATGCCCAAGGGGTGGCAGATGGGCAAACTGGGTTTCATGACGAATAAAGCAGGGGGAGACGATCGATTCAAATGGGCTTTCAAGGACGCTTTCTTAGGCGACGACGGAACGGGACTTTTGCAGGTTATAACAGCGGATGACGGCTTTCAGCAAAAGTTTTACGTCAGAGTCATACCCCGCGAAAATTCCGTCTTGATAAAGCTCGATGATGCTTCTACCGTTTACAGGACGCCTGCCGTCAAGGGGGCCTTTAAAGCCCTCGCCGAGGAGATTGGAAAACTTTGAGAAAGACCACCGGAAAGGTCTTGCAAGCTCTCTTTAATTCCCTGGGCGATATGCGGGGGAAGGCCTTTTTGGACCTTTTTTCGGGAAGCGGACAGGTTGCCGATGAGGCTTGGAGGAGGGGTGCAAGGCCCGTCGTAGCTGTGGAAGCGGATCGCAGGCTCTGCAGCGCCTTAAGGGCAATTGCGGAGGGTAAAGAGGAATTTAAAATTTTTTGCCTCGATGTTAGGAGAGCCTTGCCCAACCTGAAGAAGAAAGAATACAGCTTTTCCGTCGCATTCGCCGATCCTCCTTATGAGCAGGGTTGGGTAGCGGAGTTGCTCTCCCTTTTTCTCAAGTATGGCGACCTCTTGGGGCGCGACTCTTTGCTCGTGATCGAACGGTCGAAGAGGGAGGAGATACCCTTTCCATTAGAAGGTTGGGAGCTGTCCAGGGAAAGGAACTATGGCGATACCGTGTTGTCCTTTTTGAAGAAAAAGGAGGATTTATAGTGCTCAAGGCTGTTTATCCCGGCTCTTTCGATCCTATAACTAACGGGCACCTCTACGTGGCGGAAAGGGCTGCAGCCCTTTTTGACGAATTGGTTTTGGCCATATTGGTGAACCCCCAAAAGAAGTCCACCTTCACGGTAGAGGAAAGGAAGACCATGGCTCGTGAGGCTTTAAGCCACGTATCCAACGTGAGGGTCAAAAGTTTCGAGGGCCTTTTGGTGGATTTCATGAGGCAGGAACGCTGCAGGGTGATCATCAGAGGATTGAGAGCGCTCTCTGATTTCGAGTACGAATTCCAGATGGCCCTTATGAACAGGGAGCTGGCGCCTGAGATCGAGACCATATTTATCGTCACAGACGCTCAATATTCCTATCTTTCCAGCAGTGCCGTGAAGGAGGTCTTTCAGTTCGGCGGATCTGTCCAGGGCATGGTTCCGCCCGGCGTTTACAGGAGGCTGCGAGAGAGGTTTCCGCCCAAGGACCTCATATGATAACGGGCTTTTGGACGATCTCCCTTCTCCTTTGAGGAAAGTTGCAAAGCATTTCCCAAATTTCCGTGGCCCTGTACTCGAAGTCCATTATCGTTTCGCCGTAGGCGGAAGGTATATGCCTTGGTTTGTCTATAACGGGAAGTTTTGCCCTGTCTTTCATCTTCTTTAAAAGGCGTCTTCCTCTGTCGTCGAAACCCAGGACTCGAATATAGGGAACGGATAGTCTTTGGACCGCCACATTCGTCCAGTGGTCGTAGGAAAGTAGGATGTGGATTAAATGCCGCTGCACCCGAGCTTTGGGGTATCTTTTTGTGGCGACCTTTTCCACAAGCTCCTCCAAGTTTGAGGATCTTTTCGCGGCTTCGATAATTCTGTTTTCGATTCCCTCCCTTATCTCGGCCGTATGGAATATTTCATCTTTAGAGGACCTGAGACAGGATGATACTATCATCCTGAATAAAAGATCGTCATCTATGGCACATCTTCCTCTTTCGAAGGCATTTTTTAATATTGAAAAAGTGCTTTCCGGGACCTGGGCGATTATCCCGTCTAGGCCCTTCGATTTGACCGCCTTTCTTATTGCAGTAGCGCTTGCGAGGTCGGACAGTGTCTCGTCGAGATATCTTCTTCCGATTCTTTTTACGGGAAGCGGCGTCAGAGCGTAGCCTTTTTGCGCGATCCTCATTATGTAGCCTATGGCCAGAATGTTGTTGGATTGGGACAGAAGTTCGCCTGAGCCAGGTATAATGTCCTCCATCGCGAGGGAGCGGGCCTCGACGAAGGAATTTCCGCAGTTAAGATATTGTCTCAATTTTTCCTTGAAAGATGGCGGTTCCTCGATTAATATATCGATGACGCTTTTTAGTGAATGGAAAGACGTTTCCTCCATTCCAAAGGATATATGGGTGACCAAACCAGTGGAAGCAAGCAGGTCCACTCCTGCGGAGCAGAAGACGCCGGCGTTGTGGCAGGAAAAGGCGGAGGGCAATTCCAATATCAGGTTTGCTCCTTGCAACAGAGCCATTTTTGCGCGTACCCATTTATCGACCATTGAGGGTTCTCCCCTCTGGACGAAATTGGAAGAAAGGGCCACAATGACGTCGCTCGCCCCCGTGATCTCGAGGGCTTTGTCTATGTGATATAAGTGTCCGTTGTGAAAGGGGTTGTATTCGGCCACTATTCCTAAAACTTTTTCTCTCATCGAATCGACCTCTTCTAAATTATAAATTATTTGAGGGGGGTTCTGTAAATTGAAAATTCTGGTTCTAAACTGTGGTAGTTCTTCTTTGAAATATCAGTTGTTCGACATGCCTCAGGAGAGGGTGGCTGCCAAGGGTTTGGTCGAAAGGATTGGCATCGAAGGCTCCAGGATAAAACACACCAAGACGGATTCGAACACGACGGTAAAGGATGCAAATATACCCAATCACAAAGTCGCACTCAAGTATGTCGTGGACCTTCTTTTGGATGGCGATGCAGGGGTAATGAAAAGCTTAAGCGAGCTTGGCGCTGCAGGACATCGCGTCGTCCACGGGGGAGAAAAGTTCGCCTCTTCGGTGGTCATAGACGATGATGTTATTCAAGCCATAGACGAATGCGTCCCCCTCGCTCCGCTGCACAACCCGGCAAACCTGACGGGGATAAAGGCGATGAAGGAGCTCCTTCCCGAACTTCCGCAGGTCGCCGTTTTCGATACGGCCTTTCATCAGACGATGCCCCAAAAGGCCTACATGTACGGCCTTCCCTACAGATATTATACGACTTACAAGGGTCGCCGGTACGGGTTTCACGGAACGAGCCATTACTACGTTGCCCACAGGACGGCAGAGCTCATGGGAAAACCAATTGAAGAATTGAGGATCGTCACCTGCCATCTGGGGAACGGAAGCTCCATTACTGCGGTGAATGGGGGAGTATCCGTGGACACCTCTTTAGGCTTTGGGACTGTTCCCGGCATCATAATGGGCACCAGGAGCGGCGATGTGGATCCCACTCTTCTTTTGCATATAATGGAACAAGAAGGGATGAGCCCGTCCGAAATGAGCCACGTCCTTCATAAGGAAAGCGGATTTTGGGGGTTGAGCGGTATAAGCAGCGACCTTCGCGATATAGAAGAAGCCATGGAAAAGGGGAACGAAAGGGCCACTTTGGTAATGGAAATGCTAGTTTATGGCATAGCGAAATTCGTAGGAGCCTACGCTGCAGCGATGAAGGGCTTGGATGCCGTTGCTTTTACTGCAGGCATAGGCGAAAACAGCCCCATCGTCAGGGAAAAAGTGTGCGAATACCTGAGCTTTCTAGGTCTTAAATTCGACAGGGCCGAAAATGAAGCGTTGATCAGAGGTAAGGAGGGTTATATTAGCACAAAGGATTCGCCCGTGAAGGCCCTCGTGGTGCCAACCAACGAGGAACTCGTCATCGCAAGGGATACCTTTAAGCTGATCGACAACAGGTAAAGCAATATCTTTTGGGGATCTCCAATCCCCGGGAGGAAGGATATTTTTGGAGGATAAATTGGATCTGCATTGTTTTTTAAATCTCGAGGACATAAAGAAGGGAGAAATCTTCAGCACGTCGGTATCGTTCGATGAAGCCGACAACACTATCAGTTACTGGGGGCAGGAATACCTTTTAAAATTTCCACTGACCTTCGATGTGAAGGCTCATTGGGCAAACGAGGAATTGAGGGTTGACCTGGAAACGACCTTCAGGGTAGAGGTTCCCTGCGCCAGATGTCTTAAACCCGTATTATTGGATATTTCCGAAGGATATGAATACATATACACCCTGAGAAAACCAAGCTTTGAACCCGACCACGAACTGACCGAGGAAGAAATGTCAATGGTGCATATTAAATTTTGGCCTACGCATCTTGACTTGAGCCCCCAGTTATGGGAGAGTATTATCCTGTCTTTGCCCTCTGTCGCCCTTTGCGATCCCGATTGCAGGGGGCTCTGTCCTCATTGCGGCAAAGACCTGAATGTCGATTCCTGTGACTGTGCTTTCCGTGAGGTTGATCCTCGCCTGGAAGCGTTGAAGAAGGCAAAGATTTCGCTAAGCGGTCTCGAAAGGAGGAAAGAAAGAGATGGCCATCCCAAAAAGAAAGGTGTCTCACGCAAAGACGGCTAAAAGATACGCCCAATGGATTAAGAGTCTAAAGGGACCCGAGCTGACTATCTGTCCCCATTGCTCTGAAGTCGTGATGACTTATAGGGCCTGTCCTGAATGCGGATACTATAGGGGGCGTTCTGTAGGAAAGCTAGCCAAAAAAGAAGAAGAGTAGAAATCGATCGTCTAAAATACAGGGGAAAGGAATCTTTCCCCTGTTATTTTTTATTAAAGGGCAGTCTTGACCGACGCAGAAGATTGTTTTATAGTACCTTTACCACCAGTTATTAAGACCAGATATTAAGTTTCGGAGGTCGATTTCGTGTCAACATCGGGCGACAGGAAGCGTCGGCACCAGAGGATTTTGAAGCTTTTAAGGGAAAACCCCCTGCTCACTGACGAAGCTTTGGCTAATGCCCTGGGAGTTTCTTTGAGTACTGTCAGGCTGGACAGGGCACTTCTGGGGATCCCGGAGTTCAGGGAGAGAATGAGAAAAATGGCCGAAGAGGCGACAAGCAGGTTGAGATCCCTGAGGTACGATGAAGTGGTGGGGGAATTGGTGGAGCTTCAGCCTAACAAACTGGCCCTGTCGGTACTTCAGACCACCGGAGATATGGCCTTTCGCGATACCGACCTGGTAGCCGATCACCACATTTATGCTCAGGCGACCTCTCTAGCGATCGCGGTAGTGGAGGCCGATTACGTGATAACCGCTTCGGCTCACATAAGATACAAGGTTCCAGCCCGTGTCGGCGATATGCTGGTGGCGAGGGCCAAGGTGGGGACCCACAAGCAGAATAAATACATAGTAAGCGTCAGAACGAAGGTCGAGGGGAAAGAAATTTTCATTGGCAGGTTCATCGTTGCAGCTCTTGAAAACTACCCCTAAAAAAGGGTAAAACATAAAAACAAGTGTAGAGAGTTCGACCGATAGGGGTGAGTGTTTTGATCTTGGCATTAGATGCTATGGGAGGAGATCATGCTCCCGGTGAAGTGTGTAAGGGGGCGTTGGCAGCTTGCTCCAAATACCCCGACCTCGAAGTGGTGTTGGTGGGAGACGGCAGCCAAATAGAAATGTCGATACAGGGCGCGGAGCCTTTTGTAACGAAAAGGATTCATATCGTTCATACTGATGAATTCATTACCATGGGCGAATCCCCAACAGTGGCTTTCAGAAAGAAAAAAAAGGCCAGCATTAGGATGGTAATGGATATGGTGAAAAGCGGTGATGCTCAGGGGTGCATATCGGCGGGCAATACTGGAGCGGTCGTGGCCGGGGGCGTGTTAATTTTGGGCAGAATTGAGGGCATAGACAGGCCCGGCTTAGGAGTTCCCATACCGTTGCCCAACAGGATTACCCTTCTTATAGATGTTGGGGCAACAGTTCGCTGTAAGCCCATTAACCTCTATCAGTTCGCCATCATGGGGGATATCTACATGAAGAATACCTTGGGTGTCAAATCCCCCGTCGTCGCTTTGCTCTCCAATGGCGAAGAGGAGATAAAAGGCGATGAGGTCGTCTGCGAAGCCAGGAACATGTTGGCCGGAGGCAACATGGAGTTTATGGGATATGTGGAAGGCAAGGACATACCCTTGGGAGTGGCCGATGTGGTTGTTTGCGACGGCTTTACGGGAAACGTGTTGTTGAAGTTCATCGAAGGCGTGGGCGAAGCGTTGTATAAGTTGTTAAAAGAAGAGATGGAACAACGGGTTCTCCCTAAAGTCGGATTTCTTTTTTTATTGCCCATGCTCAAGGAGATTTGGGGGCGTTTCGACTACGAAAAATATGGCGGGACCCCTCTGCTCGGCGTTAACGGAGTGGTCATAAAGGCCCACGGACGGTCGAAAGCGAGGGCCATTGACAACGCATTGAAGGTCGCCAGGGATTTTGCAAATCATCGTGGCGTTGATTTGATTAGAGACGGCTTGGATCGAGGAGGGATGTAGTGTGGGTGTTTTTAACGGAAGGCCGGTATCCCTATTGGGTAGCGGCATGTACGTTCCCGAGAAGGTCTTGACCAATAAAGACCTCGAGAAAATTGTTGATACTAACGACGAATGGATCAGGACGCGCACAGGCATCGTTGAGCGGAGGGTCGCATCCGACGATCAGGTCACCAGCGATTTAGCTTACCTGGCGGCCCTCGAGGCCTTGAGGTCATGTTCCCTTAGTCCTGAAGATTTAGATATGGTTATCGTGGCGACAAATACGCCCGACACCATATTTCCTTCGGTGGCTGCCAAAGTTCAGGGGAAGTTAGCCGCCACAAAAGCGGGAGCAAGCGACATACAGTCCGGTTGCACCAGCAGCGTTTACGCTCTCACTTATGCAGCTGCAGGCATAGCTTCGTTTCTCTGGGAGAGAGTACTGGTGATAGGGGCCGAAATTTTGACGAGGCTGCTTAATTGGGAGGACAGGTCTACCTGCGTTTTATTTGGTGATGGCGCCGGAGCTGTCGTTTTGGGAGTTAGTCCTGACGGCAAAAACAGGGTGATATCGGCTTCCCTAAGAAGCGATGGCACGAAAAGCGACCTGATCATTTTGCCCGGAGGTTTGGTGGAATGCCCCGCCTCGGTAGAGATGATAGAGAAAAAATTACATACGATTCATATGAAGGGCAACGATGTGTTCAAGTTCGTGAACAAGGAATTGCCGCCCTTTTTGTCGGAGTTCTGCGATGAATCGGGATTAGCTCTTGACGATGTGGACTGGTGGATATTTCATCAAGCAAACTACCGGATCGTGGAAAGCGTACTGAGGCGCCTCGGCGTTTCCATGGATAAAGCTATACTGAACGTGGATAAGTACGGAAACACCTCCTCAGCCTCCGTTTTTCTGGCCTTTCATGAGGCCATGGCAGAGGGAAAGGTGAAGAGGGGAGACAAGGTAGTCATGGTGAGCTTCGGGTCGGGGATGACCTATGGGGCTACATTGATAGAGGTATGAGGTGTATGAGGATGTTTAAAAATACGAGAATTCAAGAACTGCTTGGATTGGAGTACCCCATTTTTCAGGGCGGTATGGCCTGGGTCGCCAATGCCGATCTGGCTGCCGCAGTGAGCAATGGAGGAGGGCTCGGCGTCATAGCTGCGGGGAACATGCCTCCTGAATTGTTGGACAGGGAGATAAAGAGGGCAAAAAGCATGACAGACAGGCCTTTTGCCGTTAACATAATGCTCATGTCCCCCACGGCAGAAGCCGCAATTGAGGTGGTCGCCGAAAATCGCGTTCCCGTGGTGACTACCGGAGCCGGCAGCCCCGGGAAGGTGATAGAAAGGCTGAAACCCTTGGGTACCATAATAATACCGGTAATAGCATCGGTAGCCCATGCGAAGAGGGTCGAAAAGCAGGGAGCCGATGCTGTGGTTGCCGAAGGAACCGAGGCCGGAGGCCATATAGGCGAGCTAACGACAATGGTCCTCGTCCCTCAGGTGGCAGATGCCATTAGCATTCCCGTCGTTGCCGCAGGCGGCATAGCCGACGGACGTGGCGTCGTTGCAGCCTTTGCCCTTGGGGCCGAGGGCGTGCAGGTAGGGACGCGTTTCGTCTGCGCCGTCGAAAGCCCTGCCCATGAGGCCTACAAGCGCATGATCATCGAGGCCACTGACAGGTCTACCGTCGTTACAGGACGCACGACGGGCCATCCCGTGAGGTGTATTAAGAACAAATTGACGAAAAGGTTCGAGGAAATGGAAACAGCAGGAGTCAGCCTGGAAGAGCTGGAGGCGTTTGGAGCGGGAAAGCTCAGGGCAGCAGTGATGGAGGGCGACGTGGAGTGGGGGTCGGTGATGGCCGGCCAATCCGCCGGTCTGGTCAAAAAGGTTCAGCCCGCTGCAGAGATCATCAAAGAACTTTTTAGCGACGCCGAAAGGGTCCTTCGAGGCCTCGAAAATCGTTTAGAGTAAAAGTGGAAGAGAGGTGAAATTCCTTGGCATATGCGTTCGTTTTTCCGGGCCAGGGTGTCCAGGAAGTGGGCATGGGAAGGGAGTTTTACGACGAATTTACCGTCTCCAGGGAGATGTTCTTGCGAGCCGACGAAGCCCTTGGCTTTCCTCTTAGCAGGGTCATATTTGAGGGCCCCGAAGAGGAATTGACCAAGACAGAGTTCGCCCAGCCGGCTATCCTGACCGTCTCTATTGCCGCCTTCGAAGCGCTGAAGTCCATGCGGAAAGAGTTGGATCCCTCCTTCGTTGCCGGTCACAGCTTAGGGGAGTATACGGCCCTGGTCGCTTCGGGCGCCTTAAAACTTGAGGATGGAGTAAGGCTCGTCAATATTCGCGGCAAGCTCATGCAGCAGGCCGTTCCTCTTGGCGTCGGTGCCATGGCTGCCATCATCGGACTGGACAAGGAAACGGTCGAAGAAATATGTAGCCTAGCCTCGACGGCCGAATCTTTTTGTGAGCCTGCAAATTACAATTCGCCCCAACAGATCGTCCTCTCCGGACATACCGAAGCGGTAAATCGCGCTATAGTACTGGCCAAGGAGAGAAAGGCAAAAAGGGCTGTTCCGTTAAAGGTAAGTGCCCCTTTCCACTCCTCATTGATGCGCCCCGTTGCTGAGGGGTTGAGCGAGGCCTTTAAAAGTTGCGAGTGGAGAAGGCCCAAGTGGCCTGTAGTGGCAAACGTAAACGCCAAACCCCTTGAAAGCGTGGAAGAAATACAGAAGGCCCTGCTCCTTCAAAGCTACAGTCCCGTGTTATGGACCCAGTCGGTGGAGTTCATGAGGGGGGCGGGAGCATATTTCTTCCTGGAGGTCGGCCCCGGCGGAGTGTTGACGGGCTTGATCAAAAAGATCGCTAAAGACGTCAAGGTTTACTCCCTCGATAGCCCGGAAAAATTAAAGGGAGCTCTTGATTTTTTGGGGGGTGCTCAAGTAGAATGACTTCGGTTTGTAAGGTGGTCTTAATAACAGGTGCCAGCAGGGGCATAGGAAGGGCTATTGCACTGAAGATGGGAAGTCTGGGCTATGCCGTTGCATTAAACTGCAGATCCTCGGCAGAACAGGCCGAGGAGGTAGCATCTGAGATAAGAAAGATGAATTCCGAGGCGAGAGTTTTCCTTGCCGACGTAGGGGATGCCAAAAGCGTCAAAGGGATGTTTGAGGCCATCAAAAGGGATCTGGGACCTGTCTCCATCCTGGTCAACAATGCCGGAGTCGTAAGGGACAACATTTTGCTTCGCATGAAGGACGAAGAATGGGATGATGTGTTAAGGGCAGATCTTACCTCTGCTTTCTACTGTACGAGGGAAGCTCTGCGGGATATGGCGAAGGCGAGATGGGGAAGGATAGTATACGTGAGTTCTGTAGTGGGCCTGATGGGAAACGCAGGTCAGTCCAATTACGCTGCAGCCAAGGCCGGGTTGGTGGGTTTTGCCAAAAGCGTTGCCAGGGAGTACGGCCCCAGAGGGGTAACGGCAAACGTGGTAGCGCCGGGGTTCATAGAGACGGATATGACTCAAAAGCTGGGAGACCAATATAGAGAGCAGTTTTTGAGCCGTGTGCCCCTCGGTCGGGCCGGCAGACCGGAGGATGTTGCGAACTTGGTGGCCTTTTTGGTCTCCGATGATGCCGAATACATCACCGGACAGGTCATAGCTGTAGATGGCGGAATGGTCATGCATTAGTATTTTGGAAGGAGGTGAGTAAAGATGAGATTGGAAGAAATCCAGGAAAAACTCAAACAAATAGTAATGGACAGATTAGATGTCGATGAGGATCAGATCACGATGGAAGCCTCCTTCGTGGAGGATTTGGGTGCCGATTCGCTCGATATCGTTGAACTCATCATGGGCATCGAAGAGGAGTTCGATATCGAGATCCCCGACGAAGACGCAGAAAAGCTTACTACCGTCGGAGGAGCATTGGAGTACATTAAGACCAAACTTGGTGTAGAAGAGTAAAGGCATAGGGCTCTTGCAGGTCATCCCGCAAGAGCCTCTACACCACTAATCGAAGGAGTGAACAGCTTGAGAAGAGTGGTGATAACTGGGGTTGGCGTCGTAAGTCCTATCGGAAACAGTAAAGATGAATTCTGGAAGGCCCTTGAGGAGGGTAAAAACGGCGTGGGATATATCACGCTTTTCGACGCCTCCGATTATCCTGTAAGAATAGCTGCCGAAGTGAAGGATTTCGATTCGGGACAGTGGCTTGAAAAAAAGGAAGCCAGAAAAACCGACAGGGTCATACATTTTGCCGTCGCCGCTTCGGATATGGCAATCAAAGACAGCGCTTTGGATTTGAGCATGGAGGATCCGACGAGGGTTGGGGTTTACTTGGGGAGCGGCGAAGGTGGTATAGGAACGAGTTTTCAAAACATCAAGGCCTTGATAGAAAAAGGCCCTAACAAGATTAGCCCCTTTTTCATTCCCATGATGATAAGCAATATGCCCGCAGCTTACGTGGCAATAAGATGCAACGCCAAGGGCCCAAGCCTATGTGCCGTAACAGCCTGCGCCACTGCAACGCATACTATAGGTGAGGCCATATATGCCATTAGGAGGGGAGAAGCCGACGTAATCCTTGCAGGAGGTGCGGAAGCTGCCATTACGCCCGTCGGCGTGGCTGGTTTTGCAGCCATGAAGGCACTGTCTTCCAGGAACGATGACCCCGAGCACGCATCGCGTCCCTTCGATGCAGACCGGGACGGTTTCGTTTTGGGCGAAGGTGCGGGAGTGCTTGTCCTGGAGGAGCTTGAACACGCAAAAAAGAGGAACGCCAAGATATACGGAGAACTTGTAGGTTACGGAAATACCACCGACGCCTATCATATTACCGCTCCGGATCCCGATGGAGCGGGAGCGGTCAGGGCTATGAAGATGGCTATAGCCATGGCGGGTTGGGATCCTGCGGAGGTTGAGCTTATAAATGCCCACGGCACATCCACGCCTTTAAACGATACGATGGAGGCCAAAGCGATCAGAGCCCTTTTCGGGGAGCACACAGATGATATTTTGGTCCATTCCACAAAATCAATGGTGGGACACGGCTTGGGTGCGGCAGGTGTCCTCGAGTTAATCGCTCTGCTGATGGCCCTGGAAAAAGGCGTCGTCCATCCAACCATCAACCTTGAAAAACTTGACGAAGAATGCCCCATCAATGTCGTGGGAAAATCTCCAGTATACAAGAAGATCAGTCGAGCTTTGTCGAACAATTTCGGCTTCGGGGGGCATAATGCCGTTTTGGCAATACAACGTTATGAAGGTTAAACTGCCAGGTTCTCTTTTTAGTTGTCGGACGATCAAGAAGGGAAGATCCGCTCTTGTGCCGAATGTTAAGCATGTGGTCTTCCCTTTTTATTTTTATGTAACTTTTATGCAACCGGTTGCATAAAAGTTTGCCCTCTGATATACTCTCTTCTAAAGGAGATATCTTTTGCGGGGAGGTAAATTATTGTGAAACAAAGACTTGATAATAAAGACAGAGCCCAACGAAGGGGCTGTCTTAAAAAGTTTCGAGAGCTTCCGTGAGGTCTTTTTCATGGAAGCTCTTTTTTTAGGGAGGTGGCGAGAGTGAAAGTCAAGGCTGTAGTGATGGACGAGAAGGAAATGGATCTTACGATAAGAAGGATAGCCCATGAAGTTTTGGAGAAACTTGGCGGCACTGACGAAGCAGTCCTGGTGGGGATCCAAAGAAGAGGGGTATATCTTTCCCACAGGATCAGGGACGTCATTAAGTCCTCGGGTTATAAGGAACTTCCCTGCGGAGAGCTGGATATAACCTTTTACAGGGATGATCTTTCGTTAATGGCCGATCATCCGATGGTGCACAGCACGACCATGCCCGTGGACATAACGGGCAAGGATATAGTGCTGGTTGACGATGTTCTTTTCACGGGAAGGACGGTGAGAGCTGCCCTTGATGCCTTGATGGATATGGGAAGACCGAGGAGGGTTTTGCTGGCCGTTTTAGTGGACCGTGGGCATAGAGAGCTTCCCATTCATCCCGATGTGGTAGGAAGGGTTGTTCCCACTTCAAGGGATGAAGTCGTAGAAGTTTACGTCAGGGAGCTCGACGACAAGGACGGTATAGTCATAGCGGAGAAGGAGTAGGGGGGTGTGGTTTTATGCCTTGGAAACACAGCCATCTGGTAGACGTAGACGTCTTTAGCGAAGACGACTTTTACGTCGTCTTGGAAGAGGCTTGTAAGATGGAAGAGGTCATGGAAAGGCCATTAAAAAAGGTCCCCGCTTTGAGGGGAAAGGTCGTTGCCAATTTATTTTTCGAGCCATCCACGCGAACCAGGACGTCTTTTGAGCTTGCGGAAAAATTCTTGAGCGCCGACGTGATTAACTGGTCCGCCTCGGGATCAAGCGTATCAAAGGGGGAGAGCCTTCAGGATACTGCCAAGACGATCAAAGCAATGGGAGTGGATGCCGTTGTCGTTAGAAATAGGGAAGTCGGGACGCCGGAATACCTGATAAACAAGCTTTCGGGAACGTGCATCATCAACGCAGGTGACGGAGCGAGGGCTCACCCCACTCAGGCTTTGCTCGATCTTTATTCCGCCTGGAGACATTTTGGAGATTTGAAGGGCCGCAAAATGGCGATAATTGGCGACATACTGCACAGCAGGGTAGCAAGGAGTGACATTCACGCCTTCTCGAAAATGGGAGTTCATGTGGTGGTTTCAGGCCCAAGGTCCTTGATCCCCCTTCACGTTTTCGATCTCGCCGAATACGAACCGGATCCCAAAAAGGCCGTAGAAGGCGCCGATATTGTATATGCCTTGAGGATTCAGCGTGAAAGACAGGAGGAAGGTCTCTTTCCCAGCATCGATGAATATCACAATCGATGGGGCGTGAAGACAGAACTTCTGCGTAATGCCGAAAGAAATGCAATAGTGATGCATCCCGGCCCCATGAACAGGGGTGTCGAAATAGAAAGTTCTGTGGCTGACGGAAGCAGAAGTTTAGTGTTGGATCAGGTGAGAAGCGGTGTGGCCGTCAGGATGGCTTTACTTTTCCTGTATTTAGCCGGAGGTGCGGGTAGATGATTTGGTTGCGTAAAGTGTTCCTCTATGATGGAAGGAGTTTGAGAGAGGGCAAATGGGATCTTCTCCTTGAGAAGGGCAGTGTGACGAAGTTGGTTCCTTCAGAAAGCAACAGCTTGCAAGAAGAGGATGTATTTTACGATCTTGAAGGCTTCATGGCTTGTCCAGGGTTTGTCGATCTCCATGCCCATTTGAGGGATCCGGGCCAGACTTGGAGAGAGGATATCTATAGCGGTTCTCTTGCTGCCGCGGCAGGAGGTTTTACCCATGTGGTCGCCATGCCTAACACCACTCCGGCAGTGGACGAACCTTCTATCGTCCGTTACGTCGCAGAAAAGGGGAGGGTTGCCGGGGGAGCAAGGGTGCTTCCGTCGGGTGCCGTGACGGTGAAAAGAGAAGGCAGGCGGATTACCGAGATGTTAGCAATGAAAAAAGAAGGGGCGGTGCTTTTTACCGACGACGGCTCTCCGGTGATTTCGGCTAAGGCCATGCGAATAGCTCTTTTATACCTCAAGGATGTAGGGGTGCCCCTCATGGAGCATCCAGAAGAGTTAAGTCTTTCCGAAGGGGGGCAAATTAACGAAGGCAGAGTGAGTGCCCTTTGCGGTCTTAAGGGGATACCGCGAAGCTCCGAGATAATAGGAGCAGAAAGAGCGATAAGGTTGTGCGAGGAGACCTCCGGTCGTCTTCATCTGACTCACATAAGCACCAAAGAGGCTTTGGAGGCCATAAGGCGGGCCAAGGAACGGGGATTGCCAATTACGTGCGATGTGACACCTCACCACCTTCTCTTTGACGAAGAGACGATATTGCATTCTGCCTTTTCCTCTTCCCTTAAGGTCAATCCTCCGTTGAGGAGCGGAGAGGATGTGGAGGCTCTTTGGCGTGGCCTGGAGGATGGGACGATCGATGCCATAGCAACCGATCACGCCCCCTATCACGTAGACGAAAAGGATGTTGTCTTTGAGGCTGCGCCCTTTGGGATAGCTTCCCTTGAGTGCGCCGTGGCTGCAGTCATCGATAGATGGAATAGAAGGGGCAGGCCCTTTTCAAAGGAAAGGCTCTTCGAGCTTTTTTCGACGGGACCGGGAAGGGTAATCGGACTTGAGAGAAAACTGAAGCTCGGCTCGAAGGCCGACTTGACGATAATTGATTTGAACCTTGAGGGGAAAGTCGATGT
The DNA here is from genome assembly GCF_900107215.1 of Acetomicrobium thermoterrenum DSM 13490. Lineage (NCBI taxonomy): Bacteria > Thermotogati > Synergistota > Synergistia > Synergistales > Acetomicrobiaceae > Acetomicrobium > Acetomicrobium thermoterrenum. The sequence continues at coordinate 196,432 of NZ_FNPD01000001.1, forward strand.
GGCAAACTGGAAAAGCAAGGCGAGGATAACGCCATACGACGGCTTTACCTTTAAGGGATGGCCGGTATTGACCATCCTGGAAGGTAAAATAGTTTATAATCGTCTAAAAGAAGAGGTATGTCATGCATTGTAGCCGTGGACTGGAACGGGAAGGTTTTTTGATCGACAAGGCCTTTTTGGGCGGAGGCGTGTATTCGTTGAGATTTGAGACGAAAGAACTTCTTCCCGAAATTTTGCCGGGACAATTTTTTATGCTAGGACCTCATCGATGGAAAAGCGACCCCTTTTTGCTCAGGCCCTTTGCCGTGGTCGATTGGTCGGAAAATGACGTCGAATTTTTGGTGAAGGTTGTGGGCAGAGGTACGAAAGATATCGTCTCTTGCGAAAGAGGCACCCCCTTTCGCCTTCGGGGACCCCTTGGGAACGGTGTCTTTACTGCCGCAAGGGGAAGGTCTTTGGCGTTGGTCGCAGGAGGGATAGGAGTGGCGCCTTTGCTGTGCGCCTGGAAATTCCACTCCGATGTTGTAAGCAGCTTCGTCTTTGGCGTTTCAAACGGGGATTGGGCAGGCGTGGCAGATTGGGCAAGCAGTAAAGTCTCCGGTCTGACCGTGGCCTCCGACGACGGATCACTGGGTTACAAGGGAACTGCCCCGGACGTTTTAAAAAAAGAAGGGGATTTGATCGATGAGATATGGGCCTGTGGTCCTGTTCCCATGCTTAAAGCGGTATACGGGGCATTTGGGGGAAAGTCGCTTATCATGGCGTCGCTTGAGTCAAGGATGGGTTGCGGCATCGGGGGATGTCATTCCTGTACAGTGAAAACGCAAAGGGGCATGCTTAAAGTGTGCCATGACGGCCCTGTTTTCGATCTTTCGGAGGTATTTTTGGATGAGCTTATCTGACGTCTCGAAAAGCTTACCCGATTTGAGCGTTTCCATAGGCGGATTGACCCTTCCCTCCCCTTTGATAATAGCTTCGGGCCTTTGGCCTCACGATGCTTCCTTCTGGCAGGAGCCCTATAGTGCAGGCGTTGGAGCAATCTGCAGCAAGGGGTTGACTCGTCGCCCCAGGGCAGGCAACAGTGGCATCAGGATATGGGAAACCCCATCTGGAGTGCTTAATAGTATAGGGCTTCAAAACAGGGGAGTAGAGGTCTTTATAAAAGAAGAGTTGCCCCATCTTGCCAAAAGCGGGATTCCCGTAATCGTCAACCTGGCCGTGGAGTCCCTTGAAGAGACGACAGAGAGCCTGGTCTTGCTCAAATCCGCAGAGAAGGACATAGCGGCCGTGGAATTAAACGTTTCCTGTCCTAACGTCGATTGCGGCGGTATGGCCTGGGGAATGAGTGCGGATGGTGTCTCGAGCGTTCTTTTGGCGGCAAGAAAAGCTTGGGAAGGAAAGCTTTGGGTTAAGCTCACGCCTCAGGCCTTCGATTTGCCCTCCGTCGGAAGAGCTGCCGAGGATGGCGGTGCCGATGCCTTGGTGGTATCCAATACTTGGCTTGGAATGGCCATCGACGTGGAAGCCAAAAAGCCCGTATTCGACAGGATATTTGCGGGCCTGTCTGGCCCCGCCGTATTTCCTCTTGCATTGCGATGTCTTTACGAAGTGGCAGGGTCGGTCTCCATACCTGTAATAGGTTGTGGAGGCGTTTGCAGCGACGAAGATGTATTGGCCATGCTCCTTGCCGGGGCTGCCGCCGTAGAGATCGGCAGCATGCTGATGCATGACCTGAAATGCATATCTGATATCTATGAAAGTTTGACTAAAAGGATGGCCCTTTGGGGCGTCGGTTCCGTGGCGGATATAATAGGAAAGGGAAGAGGTGATCGCTTTTGAGCGAAATCGTACTGGCTTTGGACGTAAAGGACCTGACTTCCGCAGAAAAAATCCTGGAGATGCTGGGACCCGATTTGAAATACGTCAAAATAGGGCCGCGGCTTTTCTGTCAGGGAGGTAGAGACTTCATACTTTCTGTTGGGAAGAACTGGAAAGTATTTTTGGATATTAAGTTGCACGATATACCCAACACAGTCAAGGATGCCGTTTCAGCCATAGCCGAAATGGGAATCTTTGGGCTTACCCTCCACATTGCCGGAGGAAAGCGGATGTTGTGCGAGGCGGTGAAGGGGCGAAACGAAGCGAACCCCGATATGAAATTATTTGGCGTTACAGTCCTGACTAGCATTAACGAAGAAGAGTGGAAAGCCGTCTCTCCGGGATGCGGCATCGAAGATGCGATCGAAATGAGGACCAAACTGGCCGATGAGGCCGGCATAGACGGTGTCGTCTGCTCTCCCAGGGATTTAGAATCGATAAAGAGGGTTTCAGCCAAGCTTCTTACTTTAGTGCCCGGCGTTAGGCCTGAGGGTACTTCGAACGACGATCAGGCCAGGACTATGACTCCCGGTGAAGCCAAGAAGAAGGGAGCCGACTTTATAGTGATAGGCAGGCCAATCCTCCGGGCTTCGGACCCCCTAGAGGCGCTTACCGCTATCAAAGGGGAGGTGGCGTGTTCGTGAATGGCGTAAATGATGGAGATCTCCTGGAAAAGATGCTTGCCGACAGCGGTGCTTTGCTGGAAGGCCATTTCCTTCTGTCCTCCGGCCTCCATAGCGGTAACTATTTACAATGCGCTTTGCTTTTGCGGTTTCCGCGCTATGCAGCTTACGTCGGCGAAAGGTTGGCGAACTTAATAAGACCCAGCGCCCCCGATATCATAGCCAGCCCCGCGCTGGGGGGCATAATAATAGGCCATGAGGTGGCCAGGGCTTTAGACGTCCCCTTTATATTCTGCGAAAGAGAAGAGGGCAAGATGAGGTTGCGTCGGTTTCCCGCACCAGAGGGGATGAGATTTGCCGTCATAGAGGATGTGGTGACGACGGGAGGATCGATAAAGGAAGTCGGAGAAGCATTAGAGTTACTTGGCGGTAAATGGGTTGCCTCGGGGTGTATAGTGGACAGAAGCACGGAAAACACAGGTCTTGAAGTGGAGCTGTTTAGCCTTGCCAAGAAGGTCTTTCCCGTCTATAAACCGGAGGAATGTCCACTTTGTAAGGAAGGGCTTCCCCTAGTGAAACCAGGCAGCAAAAAAACAAAGGATATAAAATAATGAGCTACGAAAATGGCGGTCTTTTTGCGATGGCTGTACTTGTGAAAAAAACATTTCTTACCCTCTTTCTTCTTGCCCTGGTTTTCTTACCCTCGAAGGCCATGGCGGTCGAGGGTAAGATTGCCACGGTTGTGGCAACACCTCCCGAAGTTGCTGTCCTTGTCCGATTTGTAGGAGGTCCGGTAGTAGAGGTGCACTCGCTTTTCGACTGGGCCGAAGACGGTTCCCTGACCAAGCGTCTGAGGAGTTGGCCGAAAGATGCTTACCTGATTGCCCTGACGCCGGGAGAGAGAGGAATACCGAGGGGCGAAAAAAAGGTGAAGTACATATACGAGTTTTTGCCCTACGATAGATATGTCTTCGATAAATATTTCTTCGACCCGGCCACCATTTCTTTTACGGCAAGCCGTGTATTGGTTTTGCTCACCGAGATAGAGCCGTCCATGTACGACTACTTTCAAAGACGTTTGGCGGAATTTCAAAGCAGGTTGGACAGCGTGATCGGGGTGGGGAGGGAAATAATGGAGGGCCTTTTCATCCTCGATTTATCAGGAAGAATGGAGTTTTTACTGAAAGCCTCTGGCGCCGAAACGTTGAGACCGCCCGTAAATTGTTTTGATGATTGGAGAAGGGGCGAAGGTATCGTTGAACTGGAAAAATATATAGAATACGCAAAAGCAAGAGGAGGCCTTGTCGTGGCCGACGTATGGTCTCCTCCCTTGATAAGAGAAACCCTTTCAAATTTATCATGCGCCATCCTATTGCCGACGCCAAAGGTCGATGAGATGTGGACCACCTATTTGCACGATATCTACCTCACCCTTTGGAACCGATTTAAAGCGGTTTATGGTTAATTTATCTTTACTTTTCCCTTGCCCTCCAACACTTCTCCTATTACGTTGCTTCCCACAAAGCCCTTCTTTCTTGCGACGTCAAGTATGACATCCTCGACGTCGGGGTCGACGGCCAAAAGGAGACCTCCCGAAGTCTGGGGATCGAACAGCGCATCTTCCAAGTTTTCGTCAAGAGATTCCAATCCCGTAACCTTGCCCGTGCTTTTATAACAGTCTTTATTACGGTAGGCTCCTGCCGGGACGAGCCCCATCGATATTTTTTCGGTCACCCCTTCCAAAAGGGGAACCCTTTTGGCTTCAATTCTTATATCAATGTTTTCGTCTAACATGTTCAAAAGGTGACCGATGAGGCCGAAACCTGTTACATCGGTACAGGCATGGACCTTGCGGCGCACCTCTTGGGGCAGGTGCAAAGGCAGATCGTTTAAACTCACCATTTGAGATATCATGACTTCTTCCTCTTCTTTGCTGAGCAAATCGGCCTTCAGGGCCGTAGAAAAAACGCCGATTCCCAGCGGTTTAGTGAGAATGATCTTATCCTTCGGCCTCGCCCCGGTAGTGCGCCATATTTCGTTCAGGGCCACTTCGCCGTAAACAACGAGGCCATATTTCGGTTCTTCGTCCTCAACGGTATGTCCTCCGGCCATTATGGCACCGGCCTTCGTCGCCATTTCCATGCCACCCTCCAGGATGGCGGAAAGGGTATCCAGCGGCAGGCAGTTTATGGGAAAACCGACGACGTTTAAGGCCAGAAGCGGTCTTCCTCCCATGGCGAATACATCGCTTAGCGAGTTGGCAGCCGCTATCTGCCCCCAGGTATAGGGATCGTCAACGACGGGTGTGATTATGTCTACCGTCAGCACGGCAGCCCTTTCGTCGGAGAGGATCCACAGGGTAGCATCTTCTCCCCCCTTCCAGGAGGAAAGAAGCCTGGGATGTTCTTGTACCGTAAAGTTATCGAGCAATTTATTCAGGTCCGCCGGACCAAGTTTTGCGGCTCAGCCGCTCGTCCTTGCCAGTTCGGTCAAGCGCATCGGATCACCTTCTTCTTAAATGGATTACATCGCCTGTAGTAAGCGTTAAGGTTTCTTTCGGCGTGGCGACCAAAAGCGCACCTTCGCCAGTAATATCAAAAGCACGTCCGCTCACCTTTCCCTTGTCCAGATAAACGATCACTTGAGAGTTCAAGGTCAGGCAATGTCTTTTGTAATCGGCTATTGTCTTACTTCGCCCCTCCCGTGTCGCAAGCCTTGAAATTCGGTCCAAGACTTCGGTGCATGCTGTGGCTAAAAGGACTTCAAGATCGACCTCACGATTCAGTATATTTTTAACAGCAATTGCTTCCCTCGATATCCCTTCGGGCAAGCCAGAAAGATCTGTGTTGGCGTTTATCCCAATGCCCACGATGGCGTGATCAATTTCTTGGCCGCAGCTTGCGACCTCGCTTAATATACCACATAGTTTTTTTTCCTGATATAGTATGTCGTTTGGCCACTTCAGCTCACAGGGTATGTCGTATAATTTCTCCATCACATCTTTTATGGCTACCCCTGCGGCCAGACTTATCAGTTGGGGAGAGGGCAAGTTCCCTAATTTTTTGAAAAAAAGGGAAAAGTACAAACCTCCCTTCGGAGAGTGCCAGCTCCTTTCTCTCCTTCCCCTTCCTGCAGCCTGTTCTGCTGCCCAAACGACGAAGAGGTCTAGCCCTTCTTTATCGTAAAGCTCCCTTGCTTTAGTTTGAGTCGATTGAAGGACGTCGAATTTGAAGATGGGCAGTTTGAGTGTCTCGTTGCTAATACGGCTTTCTTCCATGGGCTATGTCTCTCCTGCTATTAAAATCTCCGTCAATGATATAATAAATTTTACCTTGAGGAAAAATAAAACTAAAAGACTATAATGGGAGGTATGCATATGGAATTAAAGCCGATTTCAACGGTTTTGGAGGAACTGCGCTCATCTTTGGATGAGTTGCGGGAAAGTCTTTGACGTCGATACCCTGGAAAGCGAGATAAAAGCTCTCATCGACAGAACTTCCTCTCCTGATTTTTGGAATTTTTCCGATGCTCAGAAAGTTACCCAAAAATTGTCCCACCTTCAAGATTTGTTGGGCCAGTGGCAAAGGATGAAGGCGGAATGGGAAGAACTGGAAGTTTTGGCCGAACTGCTTAATGAGACCGAAGATGAAGAGTTGATAGGTGAGTTTTACGATAAGGCATCTCGCTTGAGAAAAGAGATAGATTCCATGGAAATGGAGCTTCTTTTGGACGAGGAGTACGATGAATCGAACGCTATCTTGACCGTTCACGCAGGGGCAGGCGGTTTGGACGCCCAGGATTGGGCAGAAATGCTTTTGAGGATGTATTTGCGGTGGGCCGAAAGGCATAACTATGAAACAAAGGTAATCGATATACTCCCCGACGAGGAGTCCGGAATTAAATATGCCACTATCTTGATTAAGGGTTTTTGTTCCTATGGCTATCTGAAGGCCGAAAAGGGCATTCACAGGCTGGTCAGAATATCGCCCTTCGATTCGTCGAAGCGGAGGCACACCAGTTTTGCTTCCGTCGAGGTTATTCCCGAATTGCCTGATGATGCTGATATCGAGATAAGGCCGGAAGAGATAAGAATGGAGACCTTTAGGGCAAGCGGTGCCGGCGGCCAGTACGTCAACATGACCGATTCGGCTGTCAGGTTGATACATATCCCGACGGGCATAGTTGTGACCTGTCAGAACGAAAGATCCCAACACATGAACAGACAGGTTGCGATGCAGCTTCTCAAGGCAAAGCTGTACGAAAGGCGTCAACAGGAAAAGCAGAGAATGCTCGATGATCTCCACGGAGAGAAGAAGGAAATCGGATGGGGCAGTCAAATAAGGTCTTATGTATTGCACCCCTACACGATGGTTAAGGACCATCGGACGGGCTATACGTCCTACAGCGTCGATGCTGTGCTGGACGGGGACATCGACGATTTTGTAATAGCTTACCTGAGGATGCGCAAAGATACCATCAAGGCTAAGGGGGCTTAAAAATTATGGCTTTTAATGGGCTGTTTAAGAGCTTGGGCAGGAGGAGATTTTACCTCGCCTTTGTTTTGGCGTCGCTTCTGGTCTTTGGGCACGCATTTTTTAACGGTTCGGCTTTTGCCGCGACTTTCGTCCCAAAAGTTCCCCTCTTTCCTCTGAGCGAGCTTAAACCGGGAATGCAGGGAGAGGTCGTAACGGTAGTGAAGGGTCTGGAGCGGGTTTCCTTTCCTGCCGAAGTGGTGAGCATAATTCCCAGCCAAAGCGAGCCCAAAAGCCTAATCCTAATCAGGGCAAAGGGGCCTTTGGTGGAAAAAATCGGCGGAATAGCTGCCGGAATGAGCGGAAGCCCTTTCTTCATAGGGGGAAAGCTCGTTGGAGCAATCGGATACGGATGGGAATTCAGCGATCACAATCTCGGCTTAGTGACGCCAATCGAAGAGATGACCAAAGCCTTAGAGAGATCCTCCGGGGCAAACGGCGTGGTAAAACATGGTTTTTATGAAGGCAAAAATGCCCCCATGATAGCATCGGGAGTAAGCAGAAGGGGGGCAGAGAGGATATCCGACGATTTAAAGGGTAGAGCGGAGGTTTTGCCCTTCGATCTGCCGCAGGGAGGAATTTCCGTGGATTACAATGCAAAGCTCAATCCCGGTGATTCCGTAGGGGTTTTGCTGGCCTGGGGCGATGTCACCGTTGGTGCCACAGGAACTCTGACGGCATTGGACGACAAAGGTAATTTTTTGGCCTTCGCACACCCCTTTTTAAATCGCGGCGATGTTTCCTTTCCTCTTACGCGGTCATGGGTGCACGAGGTGATTCCCAGCATAAGAAGCCCCTTTAAACTGGGAAGCCCCCTTTCCATAGTTGGTGTAGTGAGCCAGGACAGACCACAGGCTATTGCGGGAAGGGTGGGGAGTTTTCCCCATGGCGTGGAAGTCTCGGTGAAGTTTACCGATGAATCTGGAAAAAGCACCTCCAAGCGATTCCAGGTAGTAAATGACCCCTTTTTGATGAACAGGGTACTGCCCGGCGCTTTGCTCGGGCTTCTGGACGATCTTTGGGGAAGGGTAGGCGAGGGAACGGGTTACATTTCCGTGAAAATAGAGGGTAAGGGCTTCACGGAAGGATTCTCGAGAAAAAATGTTTACTTTTCCGATAATGATATAATAGGACAAATTGTAAACCAGGAAATTATGAGATTAGTTTCCTCCCTTTCGCTGAACAGGTTCAAGGAGATAGAGCCAATGGGCATACACGTTGAACTTCAGGTCACCAGGAAACCGGAGATCGTATATATTGAAAAGTTGGAGATTCCCAACAAAGATGAGGCCAAGAAAGGCCAAGATTTGGATGTTCACGTGACTTTGAGAAATTTTCGCGGCGAACCCGAGGTGAAGAAGCTGAAACTAAAGGTTCCGGAAAGGGCTGCAGGATTGTGCGAGGTCGTCGTCAGAGGCGGTGGAATTGCGGAACCATCACAGGTGTCATTGATGTCCGGCTGGAGAGCCATAACTTCCTTCGATGAGCTTTTAAGCGAGATCAAAGCCGAGGAATCCAATAATCAGGTGATCGTGGAGTTACTTTACGGCTTTCTTCTCGAAGAGGGAGGGGGTATGCCCCTGGACGAAAATTACGAATTGGTTTCGGAGATGAAAAAACGTAGAATGGAGGAGGGCACCTTCAAAGTCTTCGATACGAACTATTACGTGGAGGGGCTCTTGAGGCGCACATTAACTATACAGAATATTGAGGGTAATTAAAACTTAAAACTATTGTGACGAGAGGGTAAAGGTTTTAAATCATGGTCAAATGGCTGGAGACCCTGGGCAAGGCGACTGCATCTTTTCTAGATCTTTTGGGGTGGATCGCGTCGTTGGCTTTTCATGTTTTGGTTCATTTGCCGCGTGCTCGTGTGGATCTTCGTTCCATCACAGATCAGATGGAGCGGGTAGGAGTGCAGTCGGTCTTCATGGTCTCCGTCATAAGTGCCTTTACAGGCATGGTGATGGCTGTCCAGACTTTGGATCAATTTATGAGGTTCGGCGCCTCCGGATATATCGGAGGGGTCATTGCCTTGAGCATGATAAGGGAAATGTCGCCAGTCTTAACGGGCATAGTGGTTGCCGGCAGAGTGGGGTCTTCCATGGCGGCCGAGATAGGGACTATGAGGGTGACGGAACAGCTCGATGCCCTGAGAGCCTTTGGTCTGGACGAATACGTTTTCGTAGGGGTGCCGAGGATTTTAGCAAGTTTGGTTATGCTGCCCATTTTAACTATATTTTCGATGACCGTAGGTACCTTGGGAGGCTATCTTTACGTCGCCTTTCGTGGCATCCACCCTCTCATATTCAAGGATTCCATAAAACTTTTGGTCGACGTCTATGACATTAATGGCGGCTTATTGAAATCCCTGGTCTACGGCTTCGTAATATCAATAGTAGCCTGCGCCTGCGGTTTCAGGGCTGAGGGAGGGGCTAAAGGGGTTGGCGAGACTACCACTTTAGCGGTAGTGTGGAGCAATATGTTAATTTTGATACTAAACTACATGCTGTCAACCCTTTTATTTGGAGGAAGGGTTTAGTGGAAGAATATATTTTGCGTTTCGAGAAGGTCAGCAAATCCTTCGGCGATAAGAAAGTTTTGAGGAATATAAGCTTTTCCGTGAAGAGGGGGGAAGTGGTCGCCCTCATGGGCCCTTCCGGTTGCGGTAAAACGACGGTCCTAAGGCTTATATTGAGGCTTATCGAGGCCGACGAAGGAGAAATCCATCTTTACGGCAGGGATATAACGCATCTTTCGGAAAGAGAACTGATAGATATCAGGAAGAAGGTGGGCATAGTCTTTCAAGGCGGAGCTTTATTCGATTCCATGACGGTCTTTGAAAACGTGGCATTTCCTCTCCGATACTGCCTTGACATCAAAGACGAAGGCTTAATGAGGGAAATGGTTTCTTCCATGTTGGAATCCGTTGAACTCCCGGATACGGAGGATCTCATGCCGGCCGATCTCTCTGGCGGCATGAGGAAGCGTGTGGCCCTTGCCCGAGCTTTGGTCTATAAACCGTCGTTTTTATTGTTGGACGAACCGACGACGGGGCTTGATCCCCAGACGGCAAGGCACATCGATCGCCTCGTAGCCGATTTGAGCAGAAGACACAATCTCTCCGCAATGACCGTTACGCACGATGTAGTGTCGGCGCTGGGGATTTCCGATAGGGTTTTTTTGATGAAAGAGGGAGACATCGTATGGATGGGAACCTCTGAGGAGTGGGAGGCCTCTTCGGATCCGGAGGTGACCTCTTTTCTTCTCGGAACCAAATCGATACGCCATAGGGGGAGTGCCCCATGAAGCAGGAGGTTAAAATAGGCCTGGTTGTGTTCCTTGGCTTGGCGCTCTTGGCTGGCTTGATATTTGTGTCGGGTGGTCGTTTAGTGCGTCAAAGGGGCTATATCTTGGAAGTTCAATTGCCAGAGGCAAAGGGGTTGCCTCCGGGAGCCCCGGTTTATATATCCGGTGTGGAGACTGGTTATGTGGAAGACGTCTTCCTCGCTGACAGGGGCGTAACCGTTTCTGCCTTCATCAAAGAAGGTGTGAATATACCCTCGGACAGCGAATTTTTCGTGCAGGGAGGAGGGCTTTTGGGAGAGGCGTCCCTTCAGATCAGAAGAGGGAGTAGCGATACCTTTATAGTCCCCCCGGGTCCAGTAAAAGGTACGACGACGCCTGATGTGTGGAGCGTTCTTGAGGAGATGGAAAGAAACCTCAATTCCCTGCGGTCTTTCATCGACAATCTTAGCGGTCTCATAGGCGATGAAGAGTTAGAAGACCTAAAAAAGGCCATGAAAAGAATTCCCTCATTTCTTGAAAGTGCCGAGGAGGCTTCGGAGAGCTTGAAGGGATTGTCCGACGAGGGCATAGTCTTTTTGGGTGACATGAGGGGAAGATTGGGGACTTTTCTGGATAATGCCAACGGCATGGTTTCAAATATGAACGAGATCCTGGCCGAAAACAGACAGGCATTCAAAGAGACCATGGCTAACGCAAGCGACTTGGTCGCCAGATTAAGCGCCATGGCGGAGGAATTGGATCGGGAAGGGCCCTTTGCTGCTGACGTCAAACAACTTGTAAAAAATGCCTCCGATGCTGCCCTTGCCTTCGAGAGATTCGTAGTCGAGCTCGAAAAGACTTTTTTCAGCGAGGGCGGGGATGGCGACGGTAAGGGCAATCTTCCCAAATTGCTCGAGGATGTAAGGCAAACCCAGGAAGCAGCCCAAAGCGCGTTAAAGGCCATCCAGGAGATAGAGGTAAAAGGAGATGTCTCCCTTAGGGGCAAGACCTTTGGAAGGGGAGAAGATGCCTACATGGATGTCAACGTGGCGCTCGGCATGAAAAACAGAAAGGATTTTCTGCTCTTTGGCGTCGACGATCTGGGCGACGGGAGCGACTTTACGTTAAGTTACGGATACAGGTGGAAATGGATATCCCTCTGGGGCGGTCTGGTCAGGGACGATTTGGGAGTAGGTCTCGGCTTAGGAGATCCGACCTCTTTTCCAATACAGTTGATCGGAAAATGGTGGGACGATGGATCGGGCGCATGGTCGTTGGAGGGTCGTTACAACCTCAACGATCGATACGGCCTTCTCTTTCGCCATGACGAATTGGACGACGAGAGACGCGAATCCGTAGGCGTTTATTACAAATTTTAAGGGTGATCGGGTTGTTTATTACTTTTGAAGGCATAGACGGTTCCGGAAAATCGACTCACGCCAAAAGATTGTACGAACATCTGTCGAACATTTTTGGGAACGAAAGAGTGCTGATCACACGCGAGCCGGGAGGATGGAGCGGAGGATCGCAGCTTCGTGATATCTTGCTACACAGCGATTGGAGACCTTGGAGCGAGTTTTTTCTTTTCATGGCAGACAGGTGCGAGCACGTTGAGGAGCAGATAAAACCTGCCCTGGTGAAGGGGCAGATAGTGATATGCGAACGTTACACCGATTCCACTCTTGCCTATCAGGGATGGGGCAAGGGACTGCCCTTGGAAGAGATGGAAAGGCTTTTTTCTCTGCTTGGTTTTCCCCTCCCCGATCTTACTATATGGCTAGATATTTCCGTTGATACGGCGATGAAGAGGATCAAAGCGAGAAGTGCCTCAGATAGACTCGAGGAAGAGAGGTTTCTCGCGGTGGTACGAAGGGGATACGAAGAGCTGTCCAAAAGAAACCCTGTCAGGATAAGGCGAGTCTTTTCCGGGGACGAAGAAGAAAAAGTTTTTGAAGAAATTGCCAGAGTAGTGGAGGACTTTATGGATGAAGGTGGAAAGGATAAATTATAAAGAAAGGCGTCATAGCGTAACGGCTGCAGATTGGGACAGCTCGACAAAGGGACACAGGGTGGAGGCGTAAAAAGGGCGAACCATTCGATGGGTACGTCGATAGGGAAGAGGTGGATTCTTTTTTGAGAGAGCTGGACGACCTGGGGATGGCCTTGTCCAGGTATCCCTCCAAAGAGCTGATACATAAATATAGGTTGCTCGTTCGTCAGATCATTGCCTTGATACTGGAGAAGTTGCGTGTTAAAAGAGAGTACGGATTTTCTTCGCGCAGCAACAAAATATATACGATTGTGGAAAGGACAGAGAGCTCTTTGTCGATGCTCGAGGATGCATTGGACAAAGAGAGAGAAAAGATCGTCATACTGAATATAATCGAGGAGATTAAGGGATGTCTGATATCGCTTTTGCTATAAGGAAAAGCGAGGCTTTCAAAACGATTTCCACGGCAATTATGTCTTCCAGAGCACCCCATGCGCTTTTTATAGAGGCACCAGATCCATTTCACGAGAAAATTGCCGTGGAGATGGCACGCCTTTATCTGTGCGAAAGCGGAAATGGAGACGACGAATGCCCCTCATGCAGGAGCTGGAACGAAGGGGATCACCCCGATTTTATAAGGCCCGTTGAATGGGGCAAGTCGCCCGGGATAGACGATTGCAGGAAAATGGCCGCTGAATTATATTTAGCTCCTGTTGTTGCACCGAGGCGCTTCCTTGCCATACCTAGGGGAAGCGGATTGTCCCTTCCTGCCGCCAACAGTCTGCTCAAAATATTGGAAGAACCTCCAACTTGGGGGGCTCTCCTCATACTTTCCGATGGCGGGGGATTGCCCGAAACGATTAAAAGTCGTACCTGGCAATTGACCATTGACCTGAAGGAAGAGGTAAGTCCGCTGGCGTTGCCCGAGGGAAAAGACGGTTGGCTGTCATTGATCGCGTCAGCCTCAAAGATGACGCAGCAGGAAGCCCTTGTTATGATGAATATGTGGATTAACTGGTGCCTCGGAAATGGCGAGATCGAAAGAGCTGCGATGATCGATAAGATCAGGTTGATAGCCGAAAAGGGGCACATCCCTAACTATATGGCCTTTGATCTCCTTTATGCTTTCTTGGAGGAGGAATTATCCGATGAATTATTTGATAATCTTTGGTAAGCCCCGATTTTTGGGGTTGATATATGATTGCGAAGTACATCTCGAAAAAAACGTTAAAGTCGTGGTAGAAAGCTCCAGAGGGCTCGAATTAGGATATGTCGCGGGGACTTTGAGCGAAGAACAGGTGCGTAAATATAAAGAAAAATTCGAGTCTCCTAAGGAGTACGACGAAGGCGATAATATAAGGTCGACAGAGCCCTTATGGCAGTGTGTTAACCTTTTGAGGTTAGCCGATGAGGAGGATCTTTCCGAAGCAGAACGGCAGAGAGGGGAAGAGGAAGAGGCCCTCCCCTTAGTGCGCAAAATACTCAAGAACCACGATCTTCCGATGAAGATAGTGGATGTGGAATATGTATTAGACAGAAAAAAGTTGTATTTTTATTTTACCTCGGAGCAGAGGGTGGATTTTCGATGCTTCGTAAAAGATCTCGCCAGGGAGTTTAAAACCCGAATAGAGCTGAGGCAGATAGGGGCAAGGGATGAGGCGAAGATCCTTGGGGGTTTGGCGCCCTGCGGAAATCCCTGCTGTTGTAATTATTGGATGTCTGAATTTTTCCCCATTTGCATCCGTATGGTAAAGGAGCAGAATTTAGCGCTTAATCCATCGAAAATATCGGGCCTCTGCGGTAGGCTCATGTGCTGCATGAGCTACGAATATGACTTCTATAAGCAACTATGGAAGGATTTGCCGAATCCCGGTACAAAAATAAAGACGCCCTCCGGAAATTACCATATATCAGGCGTCGATTTGGCGAGCAGTTCCGTGAGAATCAGAAGCCCCGAAGGAGTTGAGTTTTTAGTGCCTGTCGGTGAATTTGTCCTTTTTCGAAAGACCGTCGAGGATGGAGGTAAATGGAGTTTGCATCCAAAATCAGATGATATTGATATAGCTGAAGTTGCTCAGTCATTGAGCAAGACATGTACTTCAAGTGTCGAATCTTCTCCTTCGAGACCGTCGAATGACAACAGAAGAGAAGAAAAGAACGAAAACACACGCAACGGTAAAGGCAAAACAAAGCAAAAAACAAAAGGCAGAAAGCGTAAAAGTAAAATTTAATGAGGTGAAATGATGGCTTTTTTTGACGCATTAAAAGAAAAACTGCAAAACGTGAAAAAGGGCTGGTTAGGCTTAGGGTCTCTCTTTGCCCCGGGCAAGAAAATCGATGAATCCTTTTGGGATGGTCTGGAGGAGCAGCTTTTGCTTGGCGATGTGGGGGTCGACCTTACGGATGAACTCGTTGCCGAATTGAGACAGGAGGCCAAGAAATCTAATATAAAGGATGCGTCGGCTCTAAAGGAGAAATTCGTCGATCTTATCGTTCGAAAACTGGAGGAAATTCCCGGTATGGGAAAACCAATCGAGACAAAAAACAAACCTGCAGTGGTCTTGCTGGTAGGCGTCAACGGAAGTGGAAAGACTACAACGGCGGCAAAGTTGGCATCCAAATTTACAAGTGAGGGCAAAAAGGTCCTGTTGGCCGCTGCCGATACGTATCGCGCGGCCGCTATCGACCAGCTAAAGGTATGGGGTGAAAAGATAGGCGTTCGCGTCGTGGCCCACGATGTCGGAGGAGATCCGGCAGCCGTTATTTACGATGCGATAGAAAGCGCCGTTGCATCCGATGCGGACCTTGTGATTTCCGATACCGCAGGTCGGCTCCACACAAAGCACAATTTAATGGAGGAATTGAAAAAGGTCAAAAGGGTAGTGGAGCGGAGATTGCCCGAAGAGCCCTCCGAATCGCTGCTGGTTTTGGATGCAGTAATGGGGCAAAATGCCTTCTATCAGGCTGAGGTTTTCAACGAAGCACTGAGTTTGACGGGGGTCATCTTGGCTAAATATGATAACACTGCGAAAGGTGGTATAATTCTTGCGGTCGCCCAAAGGATGTCCCTTCCGATCAGATATGTGGGCTTGGGAGAGGGTAGCGAAGACCTTGAGCTCTTTGAGCCACGATCTTTTGTAGAGGCACTTCTGTCTTAATTGAGCGGCAAAGGAGGTCTGACTTTGGGAGAAGAAAGCCTGGATCATCATATCGTTTTGAGCGAAGATGCGACCGTTAGAGATTCTCTTAGAGCACTTTATGGGACCGCCTTCAAAGCAGCCAGTTTTTCCGTCGGCGACAAGACTTGCTTGATATCTAAGGACGAGCTGGTAACAGCTCGATGGGCAGCTATAGGTAAAGCCCTCTGGAACTATCTCGAGGCAAAGGATATGGCTTTGAAGGTCGAGGAGAGGGAAAAGAAGGGGGCTGTTCCCTTGAGATGGAATGGATTAGACCTCGGTTTTTTGACCTGCCGAAAGAAAAGAAAGAGCCCGAGCAAAGGAAAGGAACCCAAGAATGGCTCCTCCTCTGGTTAAGCTGCTGGTGGGTTTTTTATTCCCCGACGAAGCTTTTTATAGGTGGACGATCGACGGCATATCCTCGCTGTGGGGGTCCGTAGAGAGGAGGAGTCCGGTTTATCCCTTTGACCATACCGATTATTACAGGGATATATCCCCCGTCCTTTATAAGGCTTTCGTCAGCATGGAGGGCCTTTGGCCTGCAGATCAGCTTGTAAGGTGGAAAGTGCAGGCAATTGTCCTGGAAAAACAGAGCGGGCACAAACGCAAGATAAACGTTGATCCGGGCTACGTCGACGGAGCAAGGTTGGTTCTGGCATCAACGAAGGATCATGCCCATAGGATTTACATTTCGGAGGGCATATTTGCTGAGGTGACCCTGCGTTATATGTTCGGCAAGTGGGTTTCCTACGATCATACCTTCCCGGATTTCAAGAGCGGCCTTTACGACGACTTTCTTGACGTAGTGCGTAGGGATTGGGTTTCCGACATGAGGAAAAGGAGGACTCTTCAGTGATAGAACGTTACGAAACCGAAGTTATGCGCCACATATGGAGCGATGAAAATAAATATCGGACCTGGCTTGAAGTGGAATTGGCGGTTTGTCACGCATGGAAGGAAGAGGAGGTAATACCCCGAGAAGCTTACGAGGTTATCAAGGAAAGGGCGACCTTCGATATCGAACGCATAAAGGAAATAGAATCTAAAGTTCATCATGACGTAATAGCCTTTGTCTCTTGTGTTGCCGAAAGCGTCGGAGAGGAGGGGAGGTTCATCCACCTGGGCCTCACAAGCAGCGATGTCCTGGACACGGCATCGGCCCTACTTTTAAAAAGATCTCTCGAAGTTGTCATGGAAGAATTGTCCTTGCTGTCCAAGCTTGTGTTGGACAAAGCCTTTTCCTGCAAATACTTGCCTTGCATAGGCAGGACCCATGGAGTTCACGCAGAACCAATGAGTTTCGGCCTTAAACTCCTAAATTGGCATTCTCAGCTGAAGCGATCGCAGGAGCGCTTGAGTTTGGCTCATGACCAGATAAATTACGGAAAAATATCGGGAGCGGTAGGTACTTACGCCCACTGTCCGCCGTCGATAGAAAAAAGGGCCTGCTTGCTTTTAGGCTTAAAGCCGGCGCCCATATCCAATCAAATCCTTCAGAGAGACAGTCATGCCTTCCTTTTGCAAACCCTCGCTTTGCTTGCTTCCTCTTTGGAAAATATGGCCCTGGAGATCAGGCATCTACAGCGTACCGAAGTGTTGGAGGCAGAGGAACCCTTTTTAAAGGGTCAAAAAGGCTCCTCTGCAATGCCGCACAAAAGAAACCCCATTTTATGTGAGCGCATATGCGGGATGGCGCGCCTGCTCAGGGGATATAGCCTTAGCGCAATGGAAAACGTGGCGCTTTGGCACGAGAGGGATATTAGCCATTCCTCGGTCGAGAGGGTTGTCTGGCCCGATGCCTTTCATATCACCCACTACATGATTCGCACTTTTAAGCGCATTGTGGAGTTTATGGAAATAGATGCTGAAAGGATGGCCAAGAACATCGAGCTGACCAGAGGGCTGATTTTCAGTCAGAGGGTGTTGCTTGCTCTCGTCGAAAGGGGCATGAACAGAGATGAGGCTTATGGGATCGTTCAACGGTATGCCCTGAAATGTTGGAACGGAGAGGGCGATTTCAGGGTGATGCTGTCTCAAGATCCGGCAATATCCTCTTTGCTTTCGGCGGATCAATTGCGTGAGCTTTTCGATATTGGCTATTACTTGCGATATGTTGATGATATATTCGACAGGTTCGACAAATAATGGAGGTGTGCATCTTGGGCGTTCCCGACAGGAATATGGCTTTAGAGTTGGTAAGGGCAACGGAAGCTGCAGCCATGGCTGCAGGGCGTTGGATGGGGCGTGGCGACAAAAACGCCGTGGATAATGCGGCCGTTAATGCCATGAGGTATATGTTGAACACCGTTTCAATGGATGGAGTTGTGGTCATTGGCGAGGGAGAAAAGGACCGGGCTCCCATGCTTTTTAACGGCGAAAAGTTGGGTCTGGGTTGCGAACCGGAGGTGGACATTGCCGTAGATCCCGTCGACGGTACTACCCTTACGGCGCTGGGAAGGCCAAATGCCGTAAGTGTCGTCGCAGTAGCTGAAAGCGGAAGCCTCTACAGTCCGAAGCACATATTTTACATGAACAAGATAGCTACCGGTCCTGAGGCGGCAGAAGTCATTGATATTGAGTTGTCTCCATCGGAGAACATCCGGCGCGTAGCGAAGGCGAAACACAAGGCCGTAGAAGATGTCACGGTAGTAGTGCTTGACAGGCCTCGTCACGATAGCTTGATTCAGGAGATAAGATCTTTAGGTGCCAGGATAAAATTAATACCCGACGGAGACGTTGCGGGCGCGTTGATGACATGTAAGGAAGATAGCGGCATAGATCTTCTCTTAGGCGTTGGGGGTTCGCCCGAAGCCGTAATATCGGCATGCGCCATTAAATGCATTGGCGGTAATTTTCAATGCAAACTTTGGCCGAGAAACCGCGAGGAAAGAGAGCGTTGCCTTGAAATGGGCATGGATATAGATAGAGTGCTAAATATAGATGATCTGGTAAAAAGCGATAACGTTTTCTTCGCAGCTACGGGCGTTACCGACGGTGAGCTTCTGAAGGGAGTCCGTTACGGAGGCGCCACGATAACGACCCACTCCCTTGTAATGCGATCGAAAAGCGGCACCGTCAGGTACGTGGAGGCAATACATCGGAGCAAGAAGTTGTACGAGATAAGCGATATCGAGTACTTGCCCAGGATGTCGAAGGGCCAATTATAATTTTTATAACATTTCTTGAACAGGAGGAGATCCCATGTTATCCGATATCGAAATAACCCAAAGATCAAAGCTAAAACACATAAGGGAGATAGCACAAGACTTAGGAATACCCGAAAGGTATTTACTCCCCTACGGCCACTACAAGGCCAAGGTGGACGTAAACTACATGAAGGATTTAAAGGAAAGGCCCGACGGTAAGCTCATACTTGTCACCGCAACAACCCCCACCCCTGCGGGGGAGGGAAAGACTACCACTACGGTAGGTCTTACTCAAGCTTTGGTGAAGCTAGGCAAAAAGGCCATGTTATGCCTTAGAGAACCCTCGCTTGGTCCCTGCTTTGGCGTTAAGGGTGGAGCTGCGGGAGGAGGCTACTCCCAGGTACTTCCCATGGAGGAGATAAACCTCCACTTCACGGGAGACATACACGCCGTAGAGACGGCCCACAACCTGCTTGCAGCCTTGTTGGATAACCACCTGCACCAGGGAAATCCCCTTAAGATAGACCCCAGGGAGATAACCTGGAGGAGGGCCATGGACATGAACGAGAGGGCCTTGAGGAACGTGGTCATAGGCCTTGGAGGGAGGGCAAACGGCGTACCCAGAGAATCGGGATTTGACATCACCGTGGCCTCCGAGGTGATGGCCATATTGTGCCTATCAAACGACCTAGCCGACCTAAAGGAGCGCCTCTCCAAGGTGGTCGTAGGCTACGACGAAAACGGAAACATGATAACAGCAGGAAACTTGAAGGCCCACGGCGCAATGGCAGCCCTCCTTAAGGAAGCCATAAACCCAAACCTGGTTCAGACCATAGAACACGTCCCCGCCTTCGTCCACGGAGGACCCTTTGCCAACATAGCACACGGCACGAACTCCATAATAGCCACGAAGATGGCCTTAAAGCTAAGGGATTACGCCGTCGTCGAAGCGGGCTTTGCCTCCGACCTGGGAGCGGAGAAGTTCTTCGACATAGTCTGCAGGTTTGCGGGCCTCTCCCCCTCGGCAGTCGTCTTGGTCACCACCGTCAGGGCCCTGAAGCACCACGGAGGAGTGAAAAAGGAAGACCTCTCCAAGGAAAACCTTGAGGCGCTATCCCGGGGCTTAGAAAACCTCAAAGCCCACCTCGACATACTCTCCAACTTCGGCATTCCCGTGGTGGTGGCATTAAACAAGTTCAACTCCGACACCGATGGGGAGATAGAGATGGTCATGAAGGCTACGGAGGAAAGAGGCGCCAGGATAGCCCTTTCCGAGGTATGGGAGAAGGGGGGAGAGGGAGGCATAGATCTGGCAAGAAAGGTCTTGGAGGCTACGAAAGAGGAAAAAAGCTACAAACCTCTCTACGAGTTAGACCTTCCCCTTACGGAAAAGATAAGGACCATAGCGACCAAAGTTTACGGAGCAGAGGACGTGGAATACTCCTCTCAGGCCCTAAAGACCATAAAAAACCTGGAGGAAAAGGGCTTCGGCGGCCTTCCCGTCTGCATGGCGAAGACCCAGCTATCCATATCCGACGACCCTCAAAAGCTTGGAAGGCCTAAAGGATACAAGCTAACGGTAAGGGAAGTGAGGCTGTCGGCGGGAGCCGGCTTCGTCGTTGCCATATGCGGTAACATAATGACCATGCCGGGCCTTCCTAAAAAGCCTGCCGCAGAGTTCATAGACATAGACGAAGAGGGGAACATAACGGGGTTGTTTTAAGTACACATGCATAACGGGGAAGCGGAGGCTTCCCCGTTATGCATGTGGCGGTTTGAGTATCCTTATTTCACCTCAGGTATCTCCAGTCCAATTTCCTTGTAGTAGCGAATAGCTCCGTCGTGAAGAGGAACCGATAATCCGTCGAATGCGGTCTCAAGGGTTATTAGCTGGGCCTTGGCGTGAACGCGCTGTACCTCATCGATATGCTCCCAAAGCGCTTTGGTGAATTGATACACAACTTCTTCGGGAACGTCGGCATCGACAGCCAGCATGGCCATGACCGCGGGAGTTTGAACGTCGCGATCTATCCCCTTATAGGTGCCGGCAGGAATGGTGTCTTTGATGTAGAACGGATATTTTTCCTGCAGCTTGGCTAAGAAATCATCGTCGAAACTCACCAGATCGACATCGTGGGTGGTAGCAAGGTCCATTATGGCAGCCACAGGATAGCCTCCGACGACGAATCCGGCATCGAGCTGACCGTCCTTCATGCGGTCAACGGTGTTGTTGAAATCGAGAAAATCCACTTTCATGTCATCGTATTTGATTCCTGCGATATCCAGAAGGCAGCGCATGTCCGCTTCAGTTCCCGAACCGGGGGCTCCCACGGAGACCCTCTTGCCCTTCAGGTCGTAAATGTTTTTTATGTTGGCCTTTTTCATCACAACCAGGTGATTGGTTTCCGGATAGAGGGTTGCTATTGCCCTGATATTGGGAAAGGCATTTTTAAACATTATTTCGCCCCTAGCAGCCCACCAGGCTGTATCGTTTTGTACGAAGGCAAACTCGATGCTGTGGGTTCCAAGCAGGTTCAGGTTGGCAACTGCGGCATTTCCGGTTTCTGCCGTGGCCTGGATGTCTTCCGCATAACGGCTCACTACGTCGGCAATACCTCCGCCTATCGGGTAATAGGTCCCTCCCGTGCCGCCCGTGGCGATGGAAACAAAGGTCTTGGCCTGAGCCGTGCCTACCGAAAAGACGAGACCTACAACCAAAGCCATTAACAAAACTTTTCTTATTCTCATTTGATCCCCTCCTCATTGTTATTGATAGATCTTATTGCCACCTAATGCACAAAACTCTATGTTATTTTAAAATATAAACGATAAGACGGTATATTTCAAGACTCGTTTGCTTGATTTAACAAGATAAAAGTGATGCGAAGGAGCGATGGTTCGATGTTGGAGAAAAGAGAAGAGAGCGAAAGGTTTGGAGAGGCTGTCGAAGAGCTGGGAGAGGACGAAGAAATACTGGGCACTCTCGAGGTGTCCTACGATATCCGTCAGGAGAGCCAGGTTGGAAGGGTTGCGGTTTTGCTAGCTGCCACGACTAATAAAAACGAGGAAGAGTATCTCAAGGAGCAGATCAAAAGGCTCGGCTGGAGAGCTGTGGCTACGGAAGTAGGAGGTTTAGTCGGTAACATATCCGGCAAATTGACGCGTTCTCTGGTCGGGGCGGCGCTAAACGGCAATGTGGTCAAGAAGACGGGTAGCGAAATGCACGCTCTAATGCACGCCTCGATGGAAGCAATAAACAGTTTTTTGCCGATTTGCCTGTTGGAAGCGAGCGTTGGGGCAAAATTGGCCATTGTTCGAAGCAAAAAATGGATAGGAGTTGCTATAATTGGTGACAGTGCCTATCATGCTGCCGCTCACCACGACAGGTGCGGTTTGGGCGTCATGCACATTTGAACAAAGAGAAGGCTTGCAGGTCCTTGTTGAGTGTGGTAAATTGCTCTTTGCTCTATAATTATGAATGTAGAAAATGGAGGGATTTTAGATGAAAAAGGATATACATCCAAAATACGATGTTTGCAAAGTAAGTTGTGCCTGCGGCAATACCTTTGATACGAGGTCCACTAAATCGGAAATCCGCGTATCGGTTTGCAGCAATTGTCACCCCTTTTACACCGGAAAGAGGGGCTTTCTGGTGACAGAAGCAGGACAGCTCGAAAAGTTCCGCAAGAAATATGCAGGAACGGATTACGTACAGTCGAACGATGGAGAGTAGCGTAAGGGTTAAACTGCTTACCTTCACGCCCACGCCCGACGATGTTGTCGCTGCAGCAGCGAGACTTTGTTACAGTCCGTCCACGGCCGAAGATTTAGTGGTTGAATTTAGAGAGGGAAAGAGGCAGAGCGGTCTTTTTATCAGGAAGTTGATAAATTCTGGTCATCTTTCACCGCTTGAACATGCCTCTTTTACCTTTGCCGTCGACGGCATCAGCAGGGCTTGCTCGCATCAGCTAGTGCGTCATCGCATAGCAAGTTACAGTCAGCAAAGTCAAAGATATGTCTCGATGGATGAAGCAAGGTATATCCTTCCGGATTCCGTGAAAGTTGATGCTCGGGCACTATCGATTTTCAAAGAAGCTATTCGCTATGCCCATGAAGCCTACAAATCCTTGGTAGAGTCGGGTATTCCTCTGGAGGATGCGCGGTATCTCCTGCCCAATGCTTGGGAGACGAGGATAGTTGTCACTATGAACGCCAGGGAATTGCATCATTTCTTCAGTCTCAGGCTGTGTAAGAGAGCTCAATGGGAGATACGCAGGCTTGCGAAGTTGATGTTGACAGAGGTCAGAGGGGTCGCAGGGGGGATATTCGACATCGCCGGTCCGAGTTGCATTACAAAGGGCAAGTGCGAGGAGGTCAATCCCTGCGGAGAACCATATGGCAGTATGGAAGAATTGCTAAATTAAGAGAGGCTCTTCCCTTCAAGGGGAGGTGATGATATAGGTGGATAATTTGAACGAAAAATTGGATGATTTGGAACGGAAATACCAAGAGCTGGAGACGAAGTTAAGCGATCCCGATGTCATCTCCAATCCGGCAATGTTACAGCGCCTGGCGAAGGAACATTCTGAAATGTCAAAGGTCGTGGAAAAATACAGGGAGTACAGACAAGCTCAAAAGAGGTTGGAAGAGGCGCTCGCCTTGACCGAAGAGGATGACGAAGACCTGAGAGAGCTCGCCAGAGAAGAGGCAAATCAGCTCAAAGATACCGTAGAAGAGCTCGAAAAGGAGCTGGCCCTTCTTCTCTTGCCCAAGGATCCGAACGACGAAAGAAGCGTGATTGTGGAGATAAGAGCCGGTGCCGGAGGCGAGGAGGCAGCCCTTTTTGCAGCCGATCTTTACAGGATGTATGTACGTTATGCCGAACGAAAGGGGTGGAAAGTAGAACTTTTGACGGCCAACGAGACTGGCATTGGCGGCTATAAAGAAATTGTCTTCAGGGTCGAAGGGCAAGGTGCGTATAGCGTATTGAAGTATGAAAGCGGAGTCCATCGCGTCCAACGCGTCCCCGTTACGGAAGCAAGTGGGCGTATACACACTTCCACTGCCACTGTTGCTGTATTGCCCGAGCCCGATGAGGTCGACGTGGAGATTCGTCCGGATGACCTTAAGATAGATACCTTCAGAGCCAGCGGAGCAGGTGGGCAATATGTGAACATGACCGATTCGGCCGTAAGGATAACCCATATCCCTACGGGCATCGTAGTTACCTGCCAGGACGAAAGATCGCAGCTTAAGAACAGGGCCAAGGCGATGCAACTGTTGAGGGCAAAATTATACGACGTGGAGATTCGCCGACAGCAGGAGGAAATGGCATCGGAGCGCAGGGGTCAAATAGGCAGCGGTGACCGTTCCGAAAGGATTCGCACCTATAACTTTCCGCAAAATCGCGTCACCGATCACAGGATTGGTTTGACTCTTTACAACCTGGACGAAATTTTGGATGGCGATTTGGATGAGTTGTTATACGCGCTGGCCACGGCCGACCAAATGGAAAAATTAAAGCTCTTGGGAGCGTAGGACCTGTTGATTCTCTCTCAAGCAAGGGAGTATGTGATTGACAGATTAAAACAAGCGGGTATTTCCGGGCCGTCGGTAGAGAGCGATTTGCTATTATGTAAGGTGTTGGGCTGCGATAGATCGTGGTTGATAGCCCATAAAGAACGGCCAATATTCGACTACGAATTGCAATATTTAAATGCTCTCTTGGAAAGAAGATGCAATAAGGAGCCTTTGGCTTATATATTTAACGAAGCTCAATTTTACGGCAGAAATTTTTATGTCGGCGAGGGCGTTTTGGTGCCCAGGCCAGAAACGGAATCGTTGGTCGAGATCGTCCTTTCGTTGGTGGATGAAGGGATTGTAGTCGACTGGGGAACAGGAAGCGGATGTATCGTGATTTCGCTGTTGCTTGAAAACCCAAAGTTTAGAGGGATAGCGTTGGACGTAAACCCAAAGGCACTGTATTGGGCATGGAAAAACGTCGACAAATACGACTTGTTCGACCGATTGATCTTGTGGCATGAGAGCGGGAAATTGCCGGCTCAATTCGCAAAATCGGGTGTCGATGCCGTAGTGAGCAATCCCCCTTACATACCGACGAATCTCGTTGACACTTTAATGTCTGAAGTTAAATGTTTCGAGCCGATTTCGGCCCTCGATGGAGGCAATGACGGGACGTTGTGGTACCGTTTTCTTTTTGAAAAGGCGTCTTTGTGGTTGAAAGAAGGGGGCTGGCTTATCGTAGAAACCGGCGGTTGGAAGGAGAAGGAGATCCTGTCTTTGGCGCCGGCCCGCTTTAGCCTCTGTGAGATGAAGAAATTAAGCGGAGGGGTCTGCGTTATAGCCTGGAGGCTTAGCGGTAAAAAATCTTTTTAGCGCAGATTGGATAAATTAGGGAGGTGTTGTCGTGGAGAAGCGCGAATTGGTGATCGTTGGCGGGGGGCCCGCCGGACTTACTGCTGCCATATACGGCAGAAGGGCAGGGCTTGACGTGTTAGTCCTTGAAAAGGGAATGGCAGGAGGTCAGATCACAATTACTGCCGAGATAGAGAATTGGCCGGGGATACCCATGATAAGCGGAGAAGAGCTGGCCAGGGCTTTCAGGGAGCATGCGGAGAAATTCTCTCCCGAATTCAGGGAGGCCGAAGTCAAGAAAGTATCCATAGAGGCCGGCAAAAAAGTCGTCGCAACCGACAAGGGGGATATAGAGGCCGAAGCAGTTATAATAGCCACAGGCGCCAGCTTCAGAAAGCTCGGGTGTCCCGGCGAGGCGGAATTCACCGGAAGAGGTGTCAGCTACTGTGCCGTATGCGATGGTGCCTTTTTCGAGGATCAGGTTATCGCAGTGGTCGGAGGAGGCAATACTGCCGTAGAAGAGGCAGACTATCTGACCCGATTTGCCTCTAAGGTGTACATAATACATCGTCGTGATTCCTTCCGTGCCGATAGAGCCGTCGTAGAAAAGGCCATGGCCAACCCGAAAATAGAGCCTGTATGGAACTCGGTCGTAGAAAAAATAAAGGGAACGGATATGGTCGAGGGCATCGTATTGAAAAATGTCAAGACGGGGGAGACGAGCGAACTGCCGGTTGCCGGTATATTCGTCTTCGTTGGGATGAATCCGAACAGCGATTTTGTGAAAGGCCTGGTAGAGACCAAGGACGGCGGATGGATCGTAACCAATGAAATGCTGGAGACCTCCGTGGAGGGAATATTTGCCGCCGGCGACGTTCGCGATAAGTTCCTCAGGCAGGTAGTAACAGCTGCAGGTGACGGGGCCACAGCAGCAATGGCTGCATATTCCTACATTTCAGAGCAGCTTCACCTGCAGAAAGTATTGTTTGAGCCTGAAAGGGTTGTCTCTCTGTTTTATTCAAGCATAGATCAGGAGCAGATAAAGCTGGCCAATGAAGTTGAGAAAAAATACGCCAAAAAAGTTTTGCTCATAGACGGTTATAAAAATAAAAGGATGTGCGAAAAACTTGGCATAGTCGACCTGCCGCAGGTCGTAGTATTAAACAAGGGCTCTTTGGTTAAATCTAAAGCGATAAATGACGCTCAAGCGATAGAGGGGTTGCTTTAGCTTCTCTACCCTAATGTGCCGGGCCTATCTTTGCAGGTGGGCCCTTTATTTTTAATTTTATTGAAGAAGGGGGAGAGGTTTTGGACAAAACAATCGTCACCGTTACCATGAATCCTGCTGTAGATATTCAATACGTCGTTCCCGATTTCAGACCCGGAAGATGGTTCAGGGCTTCCGAGGTGGACAGGTCAGCCGGAGGAAAGGGTATAAATGTATCAATAATATTGCAGCAGTTGGGATACGAAAGCGCAGCAATGGGGTTTCTGGCCGGCTTTTCTGGAGAATATATAAGGGATACATTGAGGCGCTTGAAACTGACCACAAACTTCGTAAACGTAATAGGCGAATCCAGAACGGACGTGTATATCGTCGATGAAGTTGGACATATCGAGACAGGTGTGGCAGAGGCAGGACCTTATATCTCTGACGAGGCATTGCATAGATTCATGAAAAATTTCGACCGCATACTCAGTCGTGCCCGTTTGGTTTATTTGGGAGGATCCCTCCCTCCCGGAGTTCCTCAGGATGCTTACAAGGACCTGATCCTGCGTTGCAAGGAAGCGAAGGTACCTGTATTTGTGGATGCTTTCGGTCCGGCCTTGACTGCTGCTTTAGAGGGTGTGCCTAGGGTCGTTAAATTCGATCACCGATTTTTGTTTTCCACCCTCGGCTACCCTATGGGCGACCTTGACGATGTGCTTGAATTGGTATCCAAAATACACGACAGTGGCGTGGAGTGGTCAGTTACAACCTATCGAGCCGTAGGCAATATTTTTTATACGCCCGAGGGAATCTATTTGGTAGACATAGAGAGGGAAGAGAAGGAACAGATGGTGTCCCTTCTTGCGATAGGCGATGCCCTTATGGCGGGATTAATGGTGGCCCTTTTGGAAAACATGGATGTAGAAAAAGCAATTCGTTTTGCCCAGGCATGCAGTCTAGAGGATACCCTTCACGTCAAAAAGGGAATTCGAGGCAGAGATATGGTGGAGTCGCTGATGCCAAAGATATTGGTCGAAAAGCTCGATTAAAGAGGTGTTTCTCATGTTGGTTGGCGATCTTATGGATAGGGATTTGACGTCGCTTGGAGAGGACGCTACATTAATGGAAGCGATAGAGGTCTTGTCAAGGCACAGAATTCCAGGACTTCCTATTGTAGATGCCGAGGGACGCGTGGTCGGTTTTTTAAGCGAAAAGGATATAGTTAGGGCTGCTTTGCCAGGTTATATCGACTTGCTGGAAGATCCCTCTTACGTTCCTGACATGGGACAATTCAAGGTAAGAATGAAAAGAGCCAGCATGGATTCGGTTGGAAGGCATATGACTAAGGAAGTCGTGTGCCTTAGTACGAATGACAGCGATTTTCATGCAGCCTTGATCATGATAAAGAAAAACTTAAAACGTGCTCCCGTCGTTAAAGAAGGCATTTTGGTCGGGGTCGTGAACAGAGCAGATATTATTGAGCACTTAATGAGCGAGTGAGCCATGCCTAAAATATTATTCGTATGTTCCGGCAACACCTGCAGAAGTCCCATGGCGGAGGCCTTGATGAAAAAGGCCTTAGATATGAGAGGTATAGAGGGGTGGCAGGTGTCGTCGGCAGGCCTTATGGCCATGCCGGGCAATTCTGCGAGCGAGAACGCAAAGAGAGCTCTTATGGAAGATTTCGGTATCGACATCGGGAGCCACCGCTCAAAGCCCGTAGACCTTTCCCTCATGGCCGATCATGATTATGTAATTGCCTTGACTTTGAGGCATCTTCAATGGCTTGCGTCTAAGTACGGCCAATATAAAAATAAAATTTATTTCATAGGGTCTTTTGTCTCAAGGGATGTCGATAATGCAGTAAAAGAATACCTGTCGGCGACTGACCCATATTCTACATATTACATGAGATTATACGAGGACAAAATCAGATCCTATGAAGTTGAGGACCCTTACGGTCGCGAAATAGGTGAATACAAAAGGGTTGCTCGGCAGCTGTGGGATTATTGTTGCAAAATTGCGGATCTCATAGAAAAACACCTCTTACCCCCAAGACCTTAGAAGGCAGTATTAATTTTAATAGGCAAAATGGCCGATTACAATCTATAGGGGGTGCTGGAGAATGTTGCCGAGCGGGAACGAAGCGCAAATAACTTATAGGGTAAACCAGATTCAAACTGCCAGCAGAGAACAACTGCTTCTAATTACTTATGATATAGGCATAGGTGCGATTAAAGTTGCTAAAGAGGCGCTCAGAGATGGAAATAACGAAGTTGCAAACAGGGAGTTGCAGAGGGCACAGGCGGTCATAAGGGAACTTATGAGCGCACTCGATGTGAGTGCGGGAGAATGGGCGACGGCATTGATGAGTCTCTATGAATTTATGTATGAACAACTGGTTAAAGCTAACGTGGAAAAGGACCCCAACATCATGGACAGCGTAAGGTCTATGCTCGAGGAATTGCGTGCCCTTTGGCAGGAGGCTATGGAAAAAAGCCGCGTAGAAAGCCTCGCCCAAGGCGAAGCGCGTCGTGGCGAAGTCAGACCGCAAGGGGGTCTTGATTTTGCAGGTTAACGTTGACGATATACTGAATTTGGCAAAAAAAGAGAAGGGGCTTTACGAAAATTTGCTGGCCCTGGTGGAAGAGGAGATGAAATACGCTCGCGAAGGAAACGCCTCAGCCCTTATGGATGTCCTGAGAAGAAAACAAGAAATTATATCCCGCCAGGAGATATTGTTGGAGAGGTGGGAAGAGCTGGCATCTGCAATGGGCGTTAAGTCTTCAAGAGAAACGGTAGAGTTTTGGGATATCTTGTCGTCGAAGTTGGGCGAAAAAGGTTACCAGGAGGTTATAGGAGCCGTTATAGAGATCAGGGAAAAAGCTGCCGAGACATTGCGGAAGGAGACGGAAGTTCAGAAGGAACTTGAAGCCCATTTGGAGAAATTGAGGTCAAATTTGTTAAAATTAAACGACGGGATGCGAGCCTTTAAGGCTTATACCAAATAAACCTAATTGTTTTTAGTCGGGAAGTGATCAGAGTCTGAAAAAACTTATCTCAGTTTTATGTCTTATATTGGTAATGATCGTTCCTGCTGATGTATGGGCTCAGGAAAGCGCTTCAAACGATAACTCCAAAGAAATTTCCTTAGGTCGTAAAGTAGCAGAGGAAGTCGAAAAAAACTGGGAAAGGGTAACCGATCCTTCTATTACTGCAAGGCTAAACATGATATTTGCTAACTTTAAGCCCCATTTAGAACGTGACTTGCCCTATGAGATCAGGGCGATAAAAGATGACGTTCCCAATGCTTTTTCGCTTCCGGGCGGAATAATTTATTTCACCACGGGTATGATCGAATTGGCCGAAAGCGATGCCGAAATAGCGGGAGTCATGGCCCATGAGCTTGCCCATACCGAGAAAAGACATGTGATGATTCAAGTTGCCAGAAATCAGAAGCTCTCTCTATTGAGCCTCGGGATCATAGTTGCTACAGGAGGGCAGGCAGCAGCACTTCTGCTGACTAACGTTGCTCAAGTGGCGATAATGAATTCCTACAGCAGAGATCTGGAGGAAGAGGCCGATATGCTTGGATTAGAGCTTTTGATCAAGGCAGGTTATCACCCGTCGGCGATGATCACATTGCTTGAGCGTCTTGCCGAGGAAGAACTCAAAAGGCCTTATTTCGACCCCGGAATATATCAGAGCCATCCGAAGCTGAAGGACAGGATATCCTATTTAAAGCAAGCGATCAAATCAAAGGGATTCACCCTAAATCGCAAGGTAGTTTTGGGTTTGTTGAACGTAATGATAGAAGAAGGCCCGGAGTTATATATGTTGAGAATAGACGATGTCGAAATTTTGGAGTTGGAAAAGAGTCCAAAGTCATTGAGCCTGCTGGAGGAAATAAAAGACAGGCTCGACAGATCATTAAAGCTTGAACTGGAACCCTATGAGGTCAAAGTCGTGGATATAGATGGGGTTCCGTCTCTTTGCGTCGGACCGGAGAAAATTTTAGGCCAGCCGGATCTTCCCGCAAAAGGCCCATCCCTCGAAAAGATGCGGGACAGCATACTTGTGGCTCTGGAAAGGGCTAGGCAGAAACATACCTTTACCAATTTCGTCCGCTGAGACACGCCCTCGACCTTTTGTTGTAAAATGAAGTAAGATTTGAGGATGACAAGGAGGCCTCTCAATGTACATTTCCCTTTACAGAAAATATCGGCCCGGTCGTTTTAGCGATGTGGTCGGCCAGGAAGGTATTGTCAAAATCCTGAGGAACTCCTTAAGGTCGAAAAAAATTGGGCATGCCTTTTTGTTCTCCGGGCCCAGGGGTTGCGGCAAGACGACTGTGGCCAGGATTGTTGCCAAAGCGCTCAATTGTCCCGATGCTAGGGAAGGGGAACCTTGCGACTGTTGCGAGGTTTGCAAAACAATATCAAGGGGAGAATCCCTGGACGTAATAGAAATAGACGGAGCTTCCAACAGAGGAATCGAGGAAATACGAAATCTGAAGTCGCAGATAGGTCTTGCATCCTTCTCGTTGTCTTATAAAGTATACATAATAGATGAAGTTCACATGTTGACCGATGCTGCTTTCAACGCTCTTTTAAAAACCCTTGAGGAGCCGCCGCAGAGAGTGGTTTTCATCTT
Organism: Acetomicrobium thermoterrenum DSM 13490; assembly: GCF_900107215.1. NCBI lineage: Bacteria > Thermotogati > Synergistota > Synergistia > Synergistales > Acetomicrobiaceae > Acetomicrobium > Acetomicrobium thermoterrenum. Next base: position 227,306 of record NZ_FNPD01000001.1, read on the forward strand.
GGCCACGACGGCGCCGGAAAAGGTCCCGCTTACCATAAGGTCTCGCTGTCTTCGTTTTTATTTCAACCGACTTTCCTCTGTCGATATCGTAAACAGACTGCGTCGCGTAGCACAGGAGGAGAGCTTTGATTACGAGGAAGAGGCCCTCTGGGAGCTGGCAAGACAGGCCGACGGGTCGTTGCGCGATGCTTTGACTTTGCTTGAACAGGCACTCTCGCTGGAAGAAAAAGCCCTGACTTTAAATTCCGTCGTTCTACTTTTTGGGGGCAGCAGAAGCACTTTGGAGGATATGGTAAAGCTGATGACCCTTGATCCATCAAAAGGATATGCAAAAATGAAGGAGATTTTGAAAAGGGGTTTAACGGCCGAAAGGCTTTTTGAAATAGCCTTCTCTATCTTCAGGGACATGTGGGCCTATAAGGCCTTAGGGGATGAAGTCGTTGAAGAGTTGGAACTGTCCGAAAAGGAAAAGCGGTTTTTGGAGGAGGAGACTTCTTCCTGGGACACTTCAAATCTCTTTTCGGCAATGGAGTTGTGCGCTGATTTAAGCTTAAAGGCAAAGTTGGGCGTAAAAGATGACATCCTTGCGAGCATGTTCTTTGCGCGAACTAAAAAAATGGAGCAAGCCGTCATTTCCCTTCGCAACGATGTTCAAGAGCATGTGAAAGAACCGGAGATTGCGACAACTGAAAGCAGCAGGGATGAGGTCGATGTTCAAACAGTAAACGTTCAATGGCAAAAAATTATGAATCAATTAATTGAGGAAGCTCTTCCCATTTATTGCGCATTGATTTCTTCCAAGGTCGAGCGGGGCGAGGGAGAGGTTGTTATAGAAGTATCAGAGGAGCGAGCCTTCGATTATAATATTCTGAAGTTACACCGAAATAGAGTATATCTTTATGATTTAATATCAAGGCATATGGGCGAAATTTCGGAAATAGTCGTAAAGAGCGGAAAGGAAGAAATAAGATACTCCAAAAGGGTGCCCGATGCGGAGGATATCGCCGAAAAAGGTCAAATAGAACTTCTTCAACCCGAAGAAGACGAGGAAAAAGTCGAAGCCAAAAAGGACGAACCTCTTTCGGCCCGTGCATATAATGTTAAAGAAGATGATGCGGTTCTTAAACATATAGCTATGTTTCTTAACGGCGATGTGTTGATGTATAAGAGGATTGAAGAAGATCTAGACGAAGATGGAGGCGTTGATATTGAATAATAAATTCGTTCATCTACATGTTCACACAGAATACAGCCTCTTAGACGGCGCCATAAAAATAAAAGACCTGGTCTCCAGGGCTAAGGAATGGGATATGGGAGCCGTGGCGGTGACTGATCACGGTGTGATGTTTGGCGCCATAGAATTCTATTACGAGTGCATGAAGCAAGGTGTCAAGCCGATCATGGGGTGCGAAGTTTACGTAGATCCAAAGGGGCATACCAGACGCGAAGGGCAGGGAGGGAACTACCATCTCCTGCTCTTGGCAGAAAACGAAGAAGGTTACAGGAACCTCGTAAAGCTGGTTTCCATAGCCAACGTGGAGGGATTTTACTATAAACCGCGGGTCGATTATGACTTGCTGTCGAAATATTCCAAGGGGTTGATCGCATCTTCGGCATGTCTTGCCGGAGAGGTTCCCTCTTTGATCTTGAGCGGCAGATACGACGAGGCGAAGGAAAAAGCCCTGCTTTATCGCGATATATTTGGCGAGGGGAATTTTTACCTAGAGATTATGTCCAACGGTCTGTCGGAGCAGGCGGTAGCCAACAAGCACGTAATAGAGCTCGCCAGAAAGGCTAACATTCCTCTTCTTGCCACCAATGATGCTCATTATTTGGAAAGCTACGATGCAGACTGGCATGAAATATTGCTCTGCGTCCAGACCAACTCCACCGTCAATTCCAAGAACAGGTTTCAGTTCGGATCCAAGGAATTTTACTTGCGTTCACCCGTGGAAATGTGGAAGATATTTGGCGATGAGCTGTCGGATGCCCTGCATAACACTGTCGATATATCGGAAAGATGCAATGTCAAGCTTGAATTCGGCCAATACATGCTTCCCGAGTACAAAGTTCCCGAAGGCGAGACGCTGGAAAGCTATTTGGCCCTGAAGGCCCAAGAGGGATTGGCCAGGAGGTTCGGCGGTAGGGAAATACCGCAAGAGTACATAAAACGAATGGAATATGAGTTGGGCGTTATTAAACAAATGGGGTTTGCCGGATACTTTCTGATAGTCCAGGATTTCATAAATGCAGCCAAAGAAAGGGGTATACCTGTGGGGCCGGGCAGAGGGTCCGCTGCCGGTTCTTTGGTGGCCTATGCCTTGAGAATAACTGAGATCGATCCTATTACATACAATCTGCTTTTCGAACGTTTTTTGAATCCCGAAAGGATAAGCATGCCCGATATTGATACGGACATTTCCGATAAGCGGCGTGATGAAGTGATCGATTACGTGGTGGAAAAGTACGGTAGAGATAAAGTAGCCCAGATAATAACTTTCGATAGGATGAAAAGCAGGGCGGCCGTGCGGGACGTAGGTAGAGCTTTGGATATGCCCTATCCTGATGTGGACAAAGTGGCCAAGTTGATACCCTTCAATGTCTCCTCTATAGAGGAAGCGTTAGAGTTATCCCACGAATTGAAGGCGTTATATGACGGCAACAGAGAGGTCAAACAGTTGTTGGATTACGCAAGTCACATCGAGGGTATCGCCCGCCATTGCTCACAGCATGCCGCCGGGGTGGTCATATCGCCCGAACCTCTGGTTAATATCGTTCCTTTGAAAGCCATCAACGGTACCCAAATAGTGACGCAGTATCCCATGGAGCCCCTTGAAAAACTTGGGTTGGTAAAGATGGACTTTTTGGGCTTGAGAACTCTCTCCATGATAGAAGAGACTTTGAAGAATATAGCGAAAAACGGCAAAAAGGTCCCCGATCTGACACAACTGCCCATGGACGACAGAGCAACCTTCGAGATGTTGCAGAGGGGCGATACCATGGGCGTCTTCCAGCTTGAATCTTCCGGGATGAGACAGCTTCTCAAAAAACTTTGCCCCGATTCGTTCCAGGATATCATCGCAGTTCTGGCCCTTTATAGACCCGGACCCTTGGGCAGCGGAATGGTGGATCAGTATATCGAAAGGAAGCACGGGAGGTCCCCCATAAGCTATCCCCATCCTGCGTTGGAAGAGGCCCTGAAAGAAACGTACGGAATTATTTTATATCAGGAGCAGGTTATGCAGATTGCCGCTAGATTAGCGGGTTATACCCTGGGGCAAGCCGATATACTGCGTAGGGCAATGGGAAAGAAAAAGGTCGAAGAGATGGAAGAACAAAGACAGGTATTTGTCAAAGGCTGCCTTGAAAATGCCGTAAGTGCAGAACAGGCCAACGAAATATTTGATTTGATACAATATTTTGCCGGGTATGGTTTCAATAAGTCTCACAGCGCTGCCTATGCGATGATAAGCTATCAAACGGCGTACCTTAAAGCTCACTACCCCGTTGAATTTTTGGCCGCCTTTCTTTCAAGTCACATAGGCGCAAAAAAAGAAATCCTTGCTCGTTACGTTAGGGAAGTAAGGAGTGACGGCATTGAAGTCCTTCCTCCCGATGTGAACGAATCCGAAGCCGGTTTTACGGCCGTGGGCGATGTTGTAAGATTTGGGTTGACCGCCGTCGCCAAGGCCGGCTCCGGGGCCGTGGAGGCCATACTGAAGGCGAGAAAGGAAGGAGGCCCCTATAAATCTTTGTGGGATTTCGTTTCGAGGATAGATCTGAGGGCGGTGAACAAATCAGTTATAGAGAGCCTTATAGGTGTGGGTGCCTTCGATGGATTGCACAGCAATCGCCGCCAGATACTGGAATCCCTTCCCGTGTTACTGGAGGCGCGTGCCCGCTTAGACGAGGATAAGTTTCAGCAGCGCCTCTTCAGTCTCGATGGGAACGATTCTTTAGATGTAGAGCCGGCGTTGGTGGATATCGAGGACTTCGAGTTTCACGAGAAGCTCGAGCTTGAGAAAGATGCTGTGGGACTCTATATTTCGGGGCATCCCTTCGAGGCCTACGAAGAAAGGGTACGAAAATATGCATATTGTACCCCTTCCGAACTCATCCATTGGTGTTCTCCTCAGGCGAAACCCTTGGTCGGAGGCATCGTAACAGATGTAGCCGAGAAATATACCAAAAAGGGCGATCTCATGGGGATTGTGGGAGTAGAAGACCTGGATGCCAAGCTGGAAGTGGTGTGCTTTCCAAGAATGTGGGGTAAAGTAAAGGCCTTTTGTCAGGCGGGCACCGTAATTTTGGTGTCGGGGCGTCTCGAGGAAAGAGGAGGGGGGTTGACCATGATCGCCGAGGACGTTGTTCCTTTAGAAGTTGCCGAGAGAGAAAAAGGTCAAATTTTTAGGCTTCGCATTCCCTTCCACCTTTGCGACGAGACGGTCCTAAGGAATTTGATCAGAACTTGCAAGAGCTATCCCGGAAAAGACCAAGTTCTTGTGGAGGTCTATAATGACCGATTTTCGGCCTTCATCTTATTGAACGATACCCGCGTAACTGTAAGCGAAGAGCTTAAAGGAAAAATAGAGGATATGATGGGAAGTTTCTTGGAGATCGCCGTTTAACCCCTACAGGGATTTGATTTTGTTGATCAAGAGATTGTATTTTATTTGCAAGCATATGTTTGCACCTTATAAATTTGCACTTATGGAGTGATGAGTATGAGAAAGGTTAAAATTGTATGTACTTTAGGTCCTGCCTGTGGAGATCGCGAAGTCCTCAAGCTGCTCGCCCAAGAGGGCATGGATGTGGCGAGATTTAACTTCAGTCACGGCACGTACGAACAACATGCTAAAAGTTTGGAAAATATAAGGAGTATAGAAAAAGAGCTGGGACGCCCAATAGCGACAATGCTCGATACTAAAGGTCCGGAAATCAGGACAGGCTCTCTTGCTAACCACGGGACGGTCATCCTTCATGAAGGAAATGTCTTTGTGTTGACGTCCGAACCCGTCGAAGGAGATGAATCCAGGGTATCCATAAGTCATGCAAAGCTTTTCAAGGACGTTAAACCGGGGATGAATATTTTTATAGACGATGGCACTATTACTTTAGTAGTGGAAGACATTAGAGATCATGATATCGTCTGTCGCGTGGTTGTTGGCGGAGAGTTGGGCGAACATAAGGGGATTAATGTCCCCGATGCCAATCTCTCGGTGCCGGCATTGACGGAAAAGGACATTGAAGACATAAAGTGGGGTCTTGAACATGACATGGAATACATAGCCGTCTCCTTTGTTCGCACGAGAGATGAGATCATTAGCGTAAGGCGCGTGGTAGAAGAGCTGGACGGCGACATCAAGATCATCGCCAAGATCGAAACAAAACAAGCTGTAGTTAATCTGGACGATATCATTTCCGTGGTTGACGGTATGATGGTTGCCCGAGGGGATTTGGGGGTTGAAATGCCAACTGAGGAGGTCCCCCTGGTTCAGAAAAGGATTATTGACCTTTGCAGATATCACGGCAAACCTGTAATAGTAGCTACCCAAATGCTTGATTCTATGATAAGGAATCCGAGGCCTACGAGGGCGGAAGCCAGCGACGTGGCGAACGCAGTTCTCGATGGCGCAGATGCGGTTATGTTGTCTGGTGAAACAGCAAAGGGGAAATATCCCGTTCTGGCGGTGCGGACGATGAAAAATATTGTAGAGAGGGTGGAGAAGGAGTATCGTATGTGGCAAAGGCCCGCGACGATCCCCATAAAGGCCAAGGGCGTGCCCGATGCCGTGAGTCATGCAGCAGTTTCAATTGCCGAGGAGATGAACGTAGGGGCTATACTCTCTCTTACCAGCAGCGGGAGCACGGCAAGAATGGTGAGCAAGTACAGGCCTCTTCCTCCCATTATCGCAGCCACGCCAAAGGTCAAGACCTGTCGCGAGCTCTCCCTTGTATGGGGGGTAATTCCGATGATTCAGCCCCAGATATCTACCACGGATGAAGCAGTAGAAAGGGCTTTGGCCTCGGCCAAGGAAAAAAATCTTCTGAAAGAAGGGGAATTAGCCGTAGTGACGGCAGGCGTTCCCATGGGCATTCCCGGAACGACGAACATGATAGAAGTTCGTCCTGTCAGCAAAATTTTGGTCAAGGGCTTGTCTTTGATCAAAAAGGTAGTTTCGGGAGTCGTTTGCAAAGCCCTTGATCCCGATACGGCCATTGCAACGATGAAGGACGGTTATATTTTAGTAGTGCGGCAGACTGACAAGGCATATGTACCGGCCATGAAAAAGGCTCAGGCTATCATCGCGGAGGAGGGCGGCCTCACCAGCCATGCAGCAATAGTTGCTCTAGAATTGGGCATTCCATGCATTGTCAGTGCCGCGGGTGTGACCGACATTTTAGAAAATGGCATGGTTATAACGGTAGATGGCTCACGAGGTGTAGTATATCAGGGGAATGTAAAACTTCATTAATAGGGTATTACAGTAGCAGATAGGAGTAGCGATGTGGATGTAGGGTTTGATGATAGAAGAGATTACAATGAATTTTGCCCATGGCGGCGCTTTGGCTTTCGCAAAAAGGTACTTTCCTCCGATTGGAGGAGCATGGAAAGGGAGATAGCAAGACATTATGGAGACAGAGTAAAGATCTCCTCTTTGGTTAAAAGCGCCGTGCTGGTGCCTATGTTGACTGTAGCGGGAAGGCCGTCTCTTTTACTGGTCGAAAAAAAAGATGACCTTCCCAAACACGGAGGGCAAATTGCCTTTCCCGGCGGTAAGATGGAGCCCTACGATAAAGGGCCCGTCGAGACAGCACTACGTGAATTTGAGGAAGAGACAGGTTTGCCCTCTAGCGAAATTAGCGTAGTTGACATGTTAGATCCCGAGCTTACTCACACGACGGGTTTTGTGATAGTTCCCGTCGTAGGTTTTTTGAAAAATATTGATAATTTAAAAAAGGTTAAAGTAGATTCCAACGAAATCAAAAGGATCATTATCTTCTTTTTGGATGACCCGAATGGTGGTAAGTTTGAGTTAGAGACCTTTTCTCTGAGCGAGGGATTTTCCCTTCTATATCCTATTTACCGTCTCAAAAGCGGAGTAAGGATATGGGGTGCGACGGCACGTATTTTGCTTAAGATAATGGTCAATTCAGGCGTATATTTTAGAGGAGCATTGGAGCGTAGATGTCTTTGATAGGAGCTCATATATCCGTTCGCGGTGGCCTCTCAAAGGCCATAGACAGAGGAAAAAGCCTCTCATGCGAGGCAATACAGATATTCACGAAAAATCAATTACAGTGGAAATCTTCTCCCATAAAATTGGAAGAAAGTATGGCCTTTTACAAAAAGTGGCAAGAGAGCGACATCAAAGAAATAGTAGCCCACGGGTCTTATTTGATTAACTTGGCTTCGGAGGGAGATTTGAGAGTTAAGAGCATATGCGCTACCGTAGAGGAGTTAAAAAGGTGTAATGAACTGGGGATATCCTCTTTAGTATTGCATCCCGGTTCTCATGGGGGCGCAGGTGTTGACGTGGGAATCAAAAGGGTGGCACAGGCTCTTAAGGAGGTATTAGAAAGGACCGAGGAGCTTAAGACAAGAGTGCTTCTTGAGACCACTGCAGGCGAAGGTTTCTCCCTTGGTGGTGATTTGGCTCATTTTGGCGAAATCATGGAGTTGCTGGATGGCCACTTTAGAATAGGTCTTTGTCTCGATACGTGTCATCTATTTGCCAGCGGTTACGAGCTTTCCTCTCTGGAGGGTTATGAACGCCTAATTCTAATGGTTGGCAAGTACGTCGGTCTTGAAAGGGTTGGATGTTGGCATTTAAACGACAGTCGCTTTGAGAGAGGAAGCAGAAAAGACAGGCATGCTCATATAGGAGATGGCAATATCGGCATTGATGCTTTCGCAAATATACTTACCGATCGGCGTTGGGAGAGGGTACCATGTCTTTTAGAGACCCCTAAGGAAGGCCGCGGCGACGAGGGTAATTTGGCTTTATTGAGAAAACTGAGGGGACATTGATTATCGAAAGGAAGACGATCATGGGAAGTAATCCCAAACTTAGGGTAGGGCTCGAAAAAATCCGGGATAACGCTTCGAAAGTGGTGGAGCTTTGCAAAAAAACCGGCATCAGGGCGGGTGGCGTTACAAAGGGGCTTTGTGGAAACCTAAAGGTAGCCGAGGCGATGGTCGACGGAGGATGTTTCTTTTTGGCCGACAGTCGCGTAAAAAATATCGCAAATCTCAAAAGAGAAGGCGTGAATTCTCCTTTTATGCTTTTGCGCTTGCCGATGCCAAGCGAAACAGATGCTGTGGTGACTTGGGCCGATGTAAGCTTGGTTTCCATGGCTGAGACGATCTTACTCTTAGATGAAGCCTGTAAAATTCAAAATAAGTTTCATGAAGTAATAGTCATGGTTGACGTAGGTGATCTGCGCGAGGGTATATGGCCATCTGATGTCGAAATAGAAACGATGGCTAGTGCTTTGAAGAAGTGTAAAAGGGTTCACTGCCTTGGAGTTGGAACTAATGTCGGATGTTATGGCGGCGTTTTACCCTCCCGCGAAAATATGGGCAGGTTGGTCGAGGTTGGCCGTAAACTCGAGGACCTGCTTGGCTACAAGTTGGCGGTCTACTCGGGGGGAAGCAGCTCTTCCTTGGCGTTGATAGAAAAGGGAGAGATGCCTCGGGAAATAAATCAACTGAGAATAGGGGAAGCTATTTTGCTTGGCACTGACGTAACGGGCGGGAGGAAAATTCCCTATTTGAACCAGGATACCATGTTTTTAGAAGCGGAAGTAATAGAGGTCAGGCGAAAGCCGAGCGTGCCTGTAGGCGAAATAGGAGCAGATGCCTTCGGCAATGTGCCGTTTTTTGAGGACAGGGGGGTGCGTCTTAGGGCTGTATTAGCCTTGGGCAAGCAAGATGTCAGGCTTGAAGGAATCAAACCTCTTCAAAAAGGCATCCGCATCCTCGGTGCGTCGAGCGACCATATGATTCTAGATGTAGAAAATTGTGACGAAAACATTTCCCCGGGGAGCGTTCTGGCTTTCAGGGTAGATTATGGGGCGATGCTGGCAGCTGCTACGTCGCCTTATGTGGAAGTGGTGGCGGAAGCAGAATGATCAAATTTCTGTCCTTGCGCGATATTCTAGATATACTCATTATTGCCTTTCTCATATATCGCATCCTCTTATTGCTGATGGATACAAGGGCCATGCAGCTTGTAAAGGGGCTGTTGCTTTTGGCCTTAGTCAGTGTATTTGCCAGGACTTTGCGCTTTGAAGCTTTATCGTGGATATTGGGAAAGTTTTTAGGCGTTATGTTTATAGCCATTCCCATTGTATTTCAACCTGAACTGCGACGGATGCTCGAGGAAATAGGCAAAGGAAGCCTGTGGAGACGGGCCATATCCAGGGAGAAGGCGCAGTCTTTGGCGGATGAGGTTTTAAGGGCCCTACTGTATCTCCAATCTCAAAAAATAGGGGCTTTGATAGTTCTTCAAAGGAGCACTGGACTTAAAGACGTGTGGCAATCTGCTGTAAAATTGGACTCTGAAATTTCTCAAGAAGTGTTGGTATCCATTTTTTGGCCGGGCAATCCCCTCCATGACGGTGCTGCCATACTGGATAGGGAACGGGTGATTGCGGCTTCATGTTTTTTACCCCTGAGCGATAATCCGGATATTTCAAGATGGCTTGGTACGAGGCATAGGGCAGCCTTAGGAATAACGGAGGTATCGGATGCCATATCTTTGGTGGTTTCGGAAGAGCGGGGAGAGGTTTCCTTTGCAATACGCGGTCACCTCTCCAGAGGTCTTAAAGAAAACCAATTGCGTCAGTTGCTCCTTCACTACTTTCTTTCGGAAAGCGAACCCACATCGCTGTGGGAAAAGATCCGTGAGGCCTTTGCTTCATTTCGTTCTGGAGGTGTAAAAGATGATGAAATGGATCGATAATCTGTTCTCCTCCAGGACATTTTTGAAGGTATTTTCCTTGGTACTCGCCTTTTTTCTGTGGTTTTATGTCACGGGAGACAGCAATACCGATGTGGTAAGATCTTACAGACTGGCTTTACAGCTTCGAAATGTCCCTAGCGGGGTTACGATCCAACTTCCCAGCAGGGAGGTCGAGGTTCAAGTGGCTGCCAACAGGTTTTTGGCATCGAACATTATCCCCGAAAAGGACATAGTTTGTTATGTCGACCTTCAGGGATTGGAGCCGGGGCGGCATACCCTCCCAGTAAGGACATCTTTGTCAACGGGATTGCAGTTGATAACAATAAACCCCTCAACGGTGGATCTCAGATTGGAAAAGAGCGCGGAAAGGGCGATCCCCGTTACGCCGGAATTGCCTCAGCTGCCCGACGGATATGCTTTACGAAGCGTTATCGTGTCTCCCTCCCAAGTGATCGTACGGGGTACAGAAAGCGATGTGAAAAGGATAACGGGCGCAGTCGTCGTTCCCTCTCTTGCCGATCTGCTTGCCAACGAAAAGATAAGTCTTAAGGTGATGCTTAAACCTCAATCGCAGGAATGGTCGAACGTAACAGTGATCCCTGACAAGGTTGATTTTCAGGCTGAGGTCGATATCGTAAAGATAAAAAAAGAAGTTCCCATCTTTGTTCCCATTGAAGGGGAGCCTCATCCCGATTATATCGTTACGTCCATTCTGACTACTCCAGGGAACGTGATATTGGAAGGGTCAAAAGTGACACTTAACGGGATCAGTTCCATCACTACAAAGTCTCTGAATATAAGCGGAATAAATGAAGACATGGAAGCGCAACTTCCCATTTCAGTCCCGAAAGGGATCAATGTATTGGGAGATAAAAGCGTAACCGTGAAGGTAACATTAAAGCAAAGGATTGCTACTATGAAATACGAAAATTTGGAGATAGAGATAAGGGGCAGAGGTATATATAGAAATTGGAAAATAGATCCCACTAAAGTGGATGTGATCATTGAGGGGCCCCCGTCCATTGTTTCTTCCCTTGAAGGTAAGGAGCCCGCAATAGTGGCGTATGTAGATATTACGAATATAGTGTCCAGGAGATTGTCCATACCCGTAAACGTTGAAGTAAAGGTTAAAGGGATCAGCGTCAAGAAGGTCGATCCTGACAGGGTTACCTTTACGGTTCTGGATTAGACTGATAACTGTAAGGCATTGCAATTTATGATAAATATAGGAGTGAACGTCCAATGGGCAAGAAAATACGATGCTTATTCGGAACAGATGGGGTAAGAGACGTAGCGAATAAGGGGGTCATGATCCCCGAAATGGTGCTGCGTTTGGCCAGAGCCTATGCCCTTTTTTTGGCCGAAAGGGGAATACCCAAACCCACAATTGCCATAGGAACCGATACCAGATTATCATGTCAAATGCTGCAGTCCGCACTGGAGGCAGGGTTCATGTCTGCAGGAGCTGATGTGATGCTTTTAGGCGTTATCCCCACGGCCGGGGTCAGTTTTGCAGTTAGGCAATACGAGTTGGCGGGCGGCGCTGTAATCAGCGCTTCGCATAATCCTGCCGAGTACAACGGGGTTAAATTCTTCGATAAAAGGGGCGTAAAGCTGAGCGATGACGACGAAGCGGCCATAGAGGAGTACCTTGGCGACTCCATGTTGGACGAGTGGAGGCCAACGGGGGCATCGATTGGTGTCTCCATTGAGGCCGAGGACTCTATAGGTGATTACGTAAAATACATGTTGGCAAAGGTCGACAGTTTTTCTCTGTCCGAATACAAAATGGTGATCGATTGTGCGAATGGAGCAATGATAAAATCGGCAAAAGATGTATTTGAAGCTCTAAAGCCAAAAAAAGCGGTTTTTTTGGGCGATAAACCGGATGGTCTCAACATCAACGAGGGCGTCGGCGTGATGTTTATCGAGACATGCCAAGAGGCTGTTTTGAAAGAGGGGGCGGATTTTGGAGTTGCCTTCGACGGTGATGGCGACAGGGTCTTGTTCGTCGACAAAAAAGGTCGCCTGATAAACGGAGATTTGATTCTATGGGTGCTGGCCAGGTGGCTTAAGAAAAAAGGAGCGCTGGGTAGCGGTGTGGTTGCTACAGTGATGAGCAACATGGCATTGGAAGAGCATTTAAACAAAGAAGGCATTCCTCTATTTCGATGTCCCGTAGGCGACCGCTACGTCTATGAAACTATGCAAAAGACCAATTCCTTGCTCGGAGGGGAGCAATCGGGTCATATAATTATTAAAGATTATGTCCAAACGGGCGATGGGTTGTGCACCTCCTTGATGTTCCTTCGAGCCTGCGATGAACTCGGACTTCCCATCAGCGAGTTGAACGATGAATTTTCTCCATACCCTCAGCTTTTACAAAACGTCAGGGTGAGCAGTAAAGACAAAATATTATCTCATCCGGCTTTTTTGGAACTTCTCAGAGAGTACGAAAGAAAAATAGAGGGCCGGGGAAGGCTGTTTGTCAGGCTTTCCGGGACTGAGCCCATGGTGCGAATTTTATTGGAGGGGAAGGGTCTCGATTTGGGTTCTTTAGCTAAAGAGCTGGTTTCGCAAATTCACAAGATAGATAAAGAGCTTGATGAGGTTATTTGACATTTTACTTAAGTATAAAGGAGGTATGTCAATGTCTGGCGTTCGAAAGTGCATCTTCCCCGTGGCCGGTCTCGGAACTCGTTTTTTGCCTGTTACCAAGGAAATACCGAAAGAAATGTTGCCTTTAATCGATAGACCCATTATTCATTACGGTGTGGATGAGGCTGTAGCATCGGGATGTAGTCAAATTATATTTATAACCGGAAGAGGCAAGAGGGCACTAGAGGATTATTTCGACAGATCCTACGAATTGGAACAACTTTTGAAGGAACGTAACAAGGAAGATTTGTACCGTTTAATCACGTCTATAAGCACCCTTGCGGACTTTGCCTATGTAAGACAGCCTGAACCCCTTGGATTGGGGCATGCTATACTCTGTGCCGAACCCTTTTGCAACGAACCCTTCGGGGTTATTTTGACTGATGATGTCATGATCTCCGATAAACCGGTCCTTAAACAGCTCATCGATGTGCGGGAGAAATTTGGAGGCTCGGTGATCGCACTTGAAAGAGTGCCTCACGAAGAAACGGAAAGGTACGGCATTGTAGATGCTACCCCCTATTCGGACAACGTTTATCGGATAAATGACTTGGTTGAAAAGCCAAAGAAAGAAAAGGCGCCCAGCGATTTTGCCATAATGGGAAGGTATGTTCTGTCTCCGTCTATTTTTTCCCATATAAGGAATATAAGTATGGGCGAAGGCGGCGAATATCAACTCACCGATGCCTTGAAAAGCTTGGCACAGGAGGAGCCAATCTGGGGAGTTGTTTACGAAGGAGAGCGTCTCGATTGCGGGACCAAGGTTTCCTGGTTCAGATCGACCATAAGAAGGGGACTTCAAGATCCCGAACTGAAAGACGTTGCCTTAGAAATATTAAGAGATGAAAATATCATTAAATGAATTTGAAAAATGAATTTGAATTATAACTGTAGCGGGCTTCTTGTAAAATGATCGCGATAAGAGCAAGTAGCCCGCTGTTCGGTGGACTGTTAACCCGAGCGGTTCGATCGTTTAGTCAGTATGTAGATATACATCGCTAAAGGTATCAGAGGGGCTATAGCTATATAAAATGGCGCAATAGCCAGCAATACCAAGAAGCTTAACACCATTATCATGGCAAAACTCGACCAAAAGAGGCCTTGCAGTAAAGAGGATTCTCTGCGTTGGTTCAATATACCCAAGACCGAAGACAAAACTACCAGCGCAATTATTAGGAAGCACAAAATTTTTAGATTACCTGTTATTGCATTCTGGACATAATCCATATAGATAGACCTGTAAGCTTTGGGTTCTGTATTCGCTCAAATTTTTGAGTTTGTCCACTTCCTCCTGTTCCATCTCGATGTCTTCCAGTCGGCCGCATTTTTGGCAGAAGAAGTGAGCGTGAGCTGCCCACGTTGGGTCAAAATGGGTTTTTTTCTCGTCGATGGTAAGTATTTGCAGGTAGCCCATTTCTTCCAAGAGCTGCACGGTACTGTATATGGTAGCAAAGGATATGGTCGGATAGTCTTTTTTAAGTTCTTTGTAAAGCTGTTCTGCCGTTGGATGATCCTTGCGCCCGCACAGCCTTTCCACGATTGCCTTTCTCTGACCTGTCAATTTATACCCCCTTGTTTTTAACTTATCCAAAATTTCATCGACATTCCACATGTTTTGATACCCCTCCAATCTGTAATTTAATTTATAACTATTTAAAGGTAAATTTTCAAGAGGGACCGTTCAAAAAGTTTAAAAAATAGGATTTCCTTTGCCCGATTGATCTGGACAAGGAGGCAACGTTTCATGTATAATTCATTTTGCTTTACAATGGGGTGTAGCCAAGCCGGCAAGGCAGCGGACTTTGGATCCGCCATTCGCAGGTTCGAATCCTGCCACCCCAGCCATAAATATGGTATATAAATGGGGGGAGAAAGACTCCCCCCACTTTGTTGCATTGGGAGGCTAGAAGATATGAATTTTACTTGGGGAGCTTTAATTCTTGCCGCCGGCAAGGGCACAAGAATGAAAAGCGTTACCGCGAAAGTGATGCAACCCATTTTGAACGAGCCCATGCTTTTATATCCTCTAAATGCTTTAAAGGGGTGTCAGCAAGTTGCTACTGCAGTAGTAGTAGGATATGGAAAAGAAGGAGTAATAGCTTATCTCAAAAGAGATTGGCCCCATATCGCTACGATCGAGCAAAAGCAGCAAAAAGGTACAGGAGATGCGGTTAAGGTTAGTTCTTCTTTCTGGGAAAATTACGACAATTTATTGGTCCTGCCCGGCGATGTTCCCCTTATTACCAGCGATACCATCGACTTGTTGATGAGACGGCATTTGGAGAAAGGTTCGGCGTTGAGCTTTATCAGTTTTCAGGCGTCCAATGCGGTTGGATACGGTAGGGTCGTTAGAGCCGGCGGCGTTGTTCGAATCGTCGAAGAAAAAGATGCAACCAAAGAAGAATTGAAGATCTCTGAGGTCAACAGCGGCGTCTATGCCTTTTCAACAGATGCCCTTAAACGTCATATTAAAAGTTTGGAATGTAAAAATGCACAGGGAGAGTACTATTTAACTGATCTGGTGGAAATCTTTCAGAGTGCTGGGGAACGTGTTGAAGTGGTGCTCGGAGAGAGAGAAGAAGAGTTTTTGGGAGTCAACGATCCCTTTCAATTGGCACGAACAACCGCTTTGCTAAGGGAATCGATACTTGCTCGGTGGATGGAAAGGGGTGTCAAATGCGTTGATCCCTCAACTGTTTGGATTGGTCCTAACGTACTATTTGAAGGAGAAGCTTTTATTTCTCCAAATGTCCAGATATATGGCAGGACCGTCGTTGGAGATCGTTGCAACATAGGCAGTTTCTCGATAATAAGGGATTGCAGGCTTGAAAGTCAGGTTCACATAAACTCCCACGTGATAATTGAAAATTCTTCAATCGGACGTGAAGCCGTCGTAGGTCCCTTTGCCTATTTAAGGGACGGAGCGGAATTGATGGCACAAGCCTTTGCAGGGAAATTCGTCGAAATAAAGAAGTCAAAAATAGGGGCGAGGAGCAAAGTTCCTCATTTATCGTACATAGGAGATGCTATTATTGGAGAGGACACCAACATCGGTGCCGGCACTATAACATGTAATTACGACGGAATTAGAAAACATCCGACGATAATAGGCGATCGCTGTTTCGTCGGCAGTGATACGATGTTGGTCGCGCCAGTCGAGCTCGATGACGATGTCACTACAGGAGCCGGTTCCGTAATTACCGATAATGTCCCCAAAGGAGCCTTAGCCTTGGCAAGAGCGCGGCAGCGGAACATATTGGGGTGGAAACGGAAAAAATAAGGCATCAACTACTAATAATAAAGGTGGGGGTCGGTCTTTATGGTCTTTAAGGATAGGGAGCTCAAAATTTTTGCGGGGCAATCTCATCCGGACTTTGCCAGGAAGGTGTGCGAAAACCTCCATATATCTTTGGCGGCTTCCAAGATTTATAGGTTTTCCGACGGCGAAATAGGCATATCTATAGAGGAAAGCGTTCGAGGCGCCGATGTGTATGTTATACAATCGACATGCTACCCCTCGAACGAAAACTTGATGGAGTTGTTGATATTTTTGGATGCCTTGAGAAGGGCATCTGCTTATCAGATCAACGTAGTGGTTCCTTACTTTGGTTATGCAAGGCAAGATAGAAAGACACGAGGCAGGGAGCCGATCACAGCAAAGTTGATAGCGAATTTGCTGGAGAAAGCCGGAGCCGACAGGGTAGTATCGGCAGATCTTCATGCCGGACAAATTCAGGGCTTTTTCGACATTCCCGTAGATCATCTCACGGCCGTTCCGTTGTTGGCATCCTATTTCCAGGAGAAGCTGAAGGATGAAATAGAAGCGGGGAAAGTAGTTGTCGTATCTCCCGACATAGGCGGAGTGGTGAGAGCGCGGCGTTTCACAGAGCCCTTGCATACTGATCTTGCCATTGTTGACAAGAGGAGATCCTATGACATAGCCAATCATTGCGAAGTAATGGAGATAATAGGACACGTCGACGGCAAAGTGGCCATCTTGGTGGACGATATGATAGACACCGGCGGCACTATTGTAAAAGCAGCCGAGGCATTGATGGAAAGGGGAGCTAAAAAGGTCTATGCGGCTGCAACCCATGCCGTTTTGTCCGGCCCGGCCATAGAGAGGCTCAAGGATTCGCCAATAGAAGAAGTGGTTTTAACCGATACCATCCCGTTGTCCAAAGAAAAGACATTGGATAAAATCACTGTGTTGTCCATTGCTCCACTTTTTGCTGAGGCTATAAGTAGGATACATTCAAATGATTCGGTGAGCATACTCTTTCGATAGGCTATAATGTTTTAAAATACGGGAAATATTGGCAATCGTTGCGTTTCATTTTACATAGGGTTGCTTTCGCTTAGGGCATTTAACATCATAATTTTAGTTCTGTTTCGAGGGAGGAATTCGATATGGCGGTTGAAAACATTGATATAAGGTTGGAATATAGGGAAAATATGGGAAAGAACAAATCAAAACAGCTACGAAATGAAGGGTATTTGCCTGCAGTCTTTTATGGTCCGGATTATAAAGAAGCAGTTCCGGTCAAGGTGTCCGTCGATGAGATTTTGCCACACATACAGTCTTCCCATTGGAAGACCTTAATGTTTAACGTAATTTTCCCCGACGGCAAGAAAGAGATGGCGATGATAAGGGACTACCAAAGAGATCCTATAAGCAGGCAGGTCCTTCACATCGACTTCTATCAACTTGTAAAAGGACACAGAGTATTGGTAGCTGTTCCTATAGTCCTTATAAACAGGGAATCCTGTCTGGGCGTCAAGAAGGGTGGAGTTTTGATTCAATCTCTTCACGAATTAGAGATGGAAGTTCTTCCTACGGAAATGCCCGATGAGATACATGTAGACATAGCTGGACTCGATATAGGAGACAGCCTTCGAATATCCGATATCAACTTGCCGGAAAGCGCTTTAGTATCGGTCGATCTTGAAGACACTGTCGTTCAAATCGTTGAAGCAGTCGAAGAAGAAGTAGAAGCAGCTGAGGAAGTTGAAAGGGAAGTCGAAGTAATAGGCAAAAAGCCCACCGCAGAAGAAGAGGAGGAATAATTTTAGAGTGGGCGTACGACTCTGCGTCGGCCTTGGCAATCCTGGAGCAAAATATGGCATGACAAGGCACAACGTTGGATGGCTGGCCGTGGATGCCTTGTTGGAAAAATTAAATAAATTTGCCAGCTTCGAGTATCGGTGTAATGGCATGATGTGGGGACCCTTCGAGGTAGAGGGAGAAAGGGTCTACCTGTTAAAGCCGCTCACCTTTATGAATTTAAGTGGCCGTTCTGTAGTTCAGGCAAAAAGAGAGTTAAATTTAGATAATAATAATATATTGATAGTTTATGATGATATATGGTTGCCCTTTGGCAAATTAAGGCTGCGCGCCAAGGGCAGTGCAGGCGGTCATAATGGAATGGCTTCCGTTATAGGCGCGCTTGGCACATTGGAAATACCTAGGCTTAGAATAGGGACGGGGGGAGAGGAACCCATAGAGGATTTAATAGGTTTCGTCTTATCTCCCTTTTACGAAGAGGAAATGAAGGCTTTGCCCGATGTGCTAGAGAGAGCAGCAAAGGCAATTTTGGCCTGGGTTACAATGGATATAGAACATGCCATATCCTACGTAAACAGCAGCCTATAGGACGTGATGCATGAATTGCAGATATACATTGAAAAGGTTTGGGATGTCGACCTCGAAAATTGGATAAGGGGAGACACCCTTTGTCTCCAAACGAAGGGAGCCGCAAGGCCCTGGGTTTTGAGAGATTGTAAATTTAAAAGCATAGCTATATTTCCCGACAATTCGCAGGCACTGGACTTTTATTTTGATTGGAAGGCATTGTTCGGAGAAAGGGAAATAGTCTATTTGCCGGAGTTGCCCTTGACGGCAGATCAGGTGGGGCAATCCGCATTGTGGGTTAGCAGAGGAGAGCTTTATAGAAAGTGGCGTCATGGCGAGGGTAATAAGCTTTTAATATCGACACCGGGAGCCCTTATGACGCCCCTTTCTTTTGCCGACGACAGCTTCAACATAGCTGTTGGAGAAGCCATCGGCAGAGACAATCTATGCCGATGGCTTCAAAACAGCGGCTATGAACAGGTCGATCTGGTGTGGGCGCCTGGCCATTTTGCCCTTAGAGGAAATTTATTGGACCTCTTTGACCCGCTTTACAGATATCCCATCAGGGTGGAATTCTTTGACGACGAAGTGGAGAGCATCAGAGCTTTTGACGGCGAGACTCAAAAAAGCATCGCCCATCATGATGAGATAGAAATTCATAGAATTTACGGCAGTAAATTGTCCTTTCCTTTCGAGACGATCCCTGAGGGTTGCCGCGTAATACTTTTCGACCCAAAGGAGCTCGAGTCGCAGGGAGACATATATAGTTGGCTTTGGGATAAGTTATGCGACGATGATAAGTCTTTGCCTTCCATACAGAGTTGGAGAGAGATTTATAAAATCCTCGGAAGGTTGCCCAAGATAAGAATCGATTCATCGCCGGAAGGTGCAGCATATAGGTTCGATATATTGAACGAGCCTTATTTTAAAGGAAAATTAGAAGAGGCCAATGCTTATCTGCTCAAGTGGAAAGAAGAGGGTTACAGAGTTAGCCTCTACGCTGATATGGAGCATTTGGCCGATTGGGCGCGGAGTCGGGATATCGAATTCATACCTAGGCCCATTAGCAGTGGTTTTCTGGATATAAAGGGCAAAAAGGTCGCACT
This sequence comes from Acetomicrobium thermoterrenum DSM 13490, assembly GCF_900107215.1. Taxonomy (NCBI): domain Bacteria; kingdom Thermotogati; phylum Synergistota; class Synergistia; order Synergistales; family Acetomicrobiaceae; genus Acetomicrobium; species Acetomicrobium thermoterrenum. The sequence goes on from NZ_FNPD01000001.1 coordinate 246,670, forward strand.
GTCCCAATCTTCGATTATGGGGATCGACAGGTCAAATGTTTTGGATTTCTCCTATCGCCCTCCGTCGGATTGGGAGGAAACTTTAGAGGTCGGCCAGCACGTGGTACACGAGGATTACGGGATAGCCATTTTCAAAGGAGTTACCTCTACGGATACTGGAGAAGGCGAAAGGGAATATCTGATTTTAGAGTACGGCGATAAAAAAAGACTATTAGTGCCGATATATCAGCTGTACAAAATTGCCCCTTACGAAGGAATATACGGAGTTGAACCTCAGCTTGATCGTCTTGACAGGAAGTCGTGGAAAAAGAACCTCCAAAAAGCGAAAGAAAAGGCTCAAGAGGTTGCAGCGGATCTGTTATCGCTCTATGCATTGAGGGAATTGAAAAAGGGATTTCCCTTTCCCAAAGACGGAGATATGTCGCGTCATTTTGAAAAGACCTTCCCCTATAAAGAGACCTCTGACCAGTTGAAGGCGATTGAAGAGATCAAGAGGGATATGGAAAAGCCGGTTCCCATGGACAGAGTCCTGGTGGGAGATGTCGGTTTCGGCAAGACGGAAGTGGCATTACGCGCTGCAATAAAGGCCGTAGAGGGAGGAAAACAGGTTGCGGTATTGGTTCCCACTACTCTTCTTGCAGAACAACATTACGAAAATTTCATTGCCAGAATAGGTGACATGCCGATCAGGGTGGAACAGCTTTCGCGCTTCGAAGGGCAGGCAAAACAGCGCCTTATATTGGAGGATACGAAAAAGGGACTTGTGGATATACTGATAGGTACCCATCGAATATTGCAGAGGGATGTTCAATTTAAAGATTTGGGTCTGGTCATTATAGACGAGGAGCACCGGTTTGGGGTGAAACAAAAGGAACTTTTAAAAAAGATGAGAGCCGAGGTAGATGTACTTTCCATATCGGCTACGCCGATACCCAGAACACTTTATATGGCACTGTCCGGGATTAGGGACATATCTCTTCTGAACACCCCTCCCAAGGAAAGACAGCCCGTTATAACTGTAGTCGGGCCGTGGAGGGATAGCCTTGTGAGAGAAGCCATCGTAAGGGAGATATCTCGAGGCGGTCAAGTATTTTTTGTATATGATCGAATTAAAGGGATAGAGAAAAGGGCGCAGAGCTTAAAGAAGCTCGTTCCCGAGGCAAAAGTAGGAATTATTCATGGCCAGCTCCCCAAAAACGCTCTCGAAAGGACGATGATTAAATTTTTAAGGGGAGACATCAACGTCCTCGTCTGCACCACTATTGTCGAAAGCGGCCTCGATATAGCTAGGGCTAACACTCTTATTGTGGATAATGCGCACATGTTTGGGCTTTCTCAACTTCATCAGCTACGCGGAAGGGTAGGCAGAAGGAGCAGACAAGCTTTTGCATATATGTTGTATCCTAGTGATAAAGTGTTAACACAAGAGGCGATGCAGAGACTTGAGGCCATTTCGGAATGCAATCAGTTGGGCGGAGGATATATGTTGGCCTTGAGGGATCTGGAAATTAGGGGCGGAGGTAACCTCTTGGGCATAGAACAACATGGGCACGTTGAAAAAGTTGGTTTTCAACTCTACTATAAATTGATCGAAGATGCTATGAAGAATTTGAAGGGAGAAGGAACCGAGGCTCTTTCTATGGATATAAAGATTCCCATAGGCATTCCAGAGCACTACATTCCCCAGGCAAGCTTGAGATTAGCTTTGTACAGAAGGTTGCTCAGGGATTTGAATTTTGAAGATATTGAGGAAATTAATCGGGAAATTGTCGATAGATTCGGATCTTTTCCTGAAGAAATTGAGTTGCTGTTGAATATAACAAGACTGAGAGCGGGATTGCCCGGTCTTATGGTTCGTGAGATTGCGGCGGATGCGAAGGAGATATATTTGAAGGGCGCAAGAGAGGGTCTTTCCGCACTGGTCGGAGGAAGGCCGGGTTGGATAATCACCGACTCTGTTGCCAAGGGCCCCGGTGGGCCAAAGGGAATAAAGGAATTGGTCCGATATATGATGGATGCCTTGAAACGATGCGAGGGGGCGGTTGAAGAATGGGACCGAAGCGCCATATAGGCGGAAGTTTCGAGGAGCTTGTCGAGATTATGAAAAAATTGCGGGCGCCGGGAGGTTGTCCTTGGGATAGAAAGCAGACTCTTGAGATGTTGAAGGAGTACGTTATCGAAGAAAGCTACGAATTGATCGATGCCATCGACTCGAGAGACGTAAAAAACATCTGTGAGGAATGCGGAGATCTTCTCCTACAGATTGTTTTCATCGCTCAGATAGCTGCTGAAAACGACTGGTTCGACGTTCAGGAAATAATAGAATCGCTCTGCGACAAATTAAAACGAAGACACCCTCATGTATTCGGAGATCTCAAGGTTCGAGATAGCGAAGAGGTGAGACGGAATTGGGATATGATAAAATTGCAGGAGCGGGAGTCGAAAAAAGAGGAGCCCTCTCGACTTACGGGTATTCCCAGATCAATGCCAGCGCTTCTAAGAGCATATGCTATTCAAGAGCGAGCTGCGAAGGTGGGTTTTGACTGGGAGAAGGGTAATTTGGATCCCATTTGGGCTAAATTAGACGAAGAGATTCGTGAGCTTCGAAAGGCTTTAGACGAGGGCGATGCGGGAGAGGTGAAGGAAGAGATTGGAGATTTGCTCTTTGCCGTGGTTAATTTATCAAGACACATTGGAGTGAATCCCGAAGAGGCCCTTCAAGGGGCAAATGAAAAATTTTCCGCCAGGTTTAGGTTTATCGAGAAATCTGTGGAGGGAAAGGGAAGAAGTTTTGATGAATATTCGCTGGACGAACTGGAAACGCTTTGGCAGTCTGCGAAAAAAGCACAAAGGACCAAGGGGAGGCTAATTTTTGATGGACAATAATGATGTTAACCTGAGCGGCATTGACATATTTGGGGAGTCCATAAAGGGACAAAAGGGCGAAAAAAAGAAGGTATTAGTTACCGAGACCGTTTTAAGAGATGCCCATCAGTCCTTAATGGCAACCAGGATGCGGACGGAAGATATGCTATCCGTGGCTGCCAAGATGGATGAGATTGGATATTACTCCTTCGAAATGTGGGGAGGGGCCACTTTTGATGCGGCCATGCGTTTCTTGAACGAAGACCCCTGGGAGCGCTTGAGGGCGCTCAGACGGGTAGTTAAAAAAACTAAACTTCAAATGTTGTTGCGTGGCCAAAATATAGTGGGATATAAACACTATCCTGACGATGTGGTGCGAGAATTTGTGAAGAGGGCTGTCGGTAATGGGCTGGATATCATAAGAGTTTTCGATGCCTTGAATGATCTTAGAAACATGGAAGTTGCAGCAGATCAGGTGAAGAAAGAGGGCGCTCATTTGCAGCTTTCTATTTGCTATACTATTTCGCCGGTCCATACATTGGAGTCCTTTGCACAGCTTGCACAAGAAATGAAAGCGATGGGTGCGGATTCCATATGTATAAAGGACATGGCTGGGCTGTTGTCGCCAGTTGCTGCCTATCGCCTGGTGAAAGCCATAAAAGAAAAGTGCGATCTGCCTGTACAAGTCCATACTCATTACACCAGCGGAATGGGATCCATGGCGTATCTTGCTGCGATTTTGGCAGGGGCTGACGTAGTCGATTGTGCTATTTCGCCTTTTTCCATGGGCACAAGCCAGCCTCCGACCGAATCCCTTGTGGCTTCTTTGAAGGATTCCATCTACGATACCGGAATAGAACTTCAGGATCTCGTGCCTATAGCCAATCACTTCAAAGAGGTAAGAAAGAAAAACGAAGACTTAATCGTAGGCTTGACCGGAGTGGACATTAATGTCCTGATCTACCAAATTCCAGGGGGTATGTATTCGAACCTGGTAAGCCAGCTCAAGGAACAGAATGCTTTGGATAAACTCGATTCAGTTCTGAAGGAAGTTCCAAAGGTTCGTCGGGAAATGGGATATCCTCCTCTGGTTACCCCTACAAGTCAGATCGTCGGAACTCAAGCCACGCTGAACGTGTTGGTAGGAAAAAGGTGGCATATGGTTCCAAATGAAGTTAAAATGTACTTCCTGGGCTACTATGGCAAGCCCCCTGCATCGGTTGACCCTGAAGTGGCGAAGAAGGTCATTGGCGAAGAAAAGCCCATAACATGCAGACCTGGCGAGATTTTGCCGCCCGGTTTGGAGGAAGCCCGCAAGGCCGTAGAATCATGGATACTGCAACCGGAAGACGTTTTGAGCTATGCCTTATTTCCAAACGTGGCCAAGGATTTTCTGATTAGAAAATTCGCTAGGACCTTAAAAAGGGATGTAGGGTTTGAGGAAATTGTCGAAGGAGTAGCCTACCCTGTATAGGGTTATATTTGATGCGTAAGAAGGAGGGAATATCGATCATGACTCAAGTGCAAAAGAACATAACAGATGTTTTAGAGAAAGATATTAGACCGGCTCTGGTGTCTCACGGAGGGGACATAGAATTCGTAGGCTACAATGAAACCGAAAAGAAGGTCATGGTACGGCTCACGGGGGCTTGTGGAGGATGCCCCTTTGCCAGAGAGACTTTGAGATTTCAGGTTGAGAACGTCTTGAAAGATCGCCTTCCGGACATCGTGGCGTCCGTAGAAAACGTTCAATAAGATATAGGGAGGGAATTCAATCATCGTTGATGAGTTCTTTGAGTTCTAAAGATGAGGCTATCAATCGTGAAGGATCCAGGCCCGAAATCCTCGTGGTGGCGGACGAAAAGGTTCTGGAGAAAATTTTGGGCCAAAGAGACGAGAATATAAGGGCCGTGGAGGAGAGGTTTCCTGTTCGCATAACGGTGAGGGGAGACGAAATTCAAGTTCACGGTCCGGATATCGAAGTCGTCAAGCAGGTCGTAAAGTTCCTCGAACAGCTGGTGGAGGTCGCAGAAAAGGGTTACAGGCTTACTCCTGCCGAGGTCAAGTATGGGATGAACGTCATGACCGAAGGGGGAAAAGTTGACCTCCTTTCCATTTACGAGGAGATAATATATTTAACTTCGCGAGGAAAACCAGTGAGACCTCGCACAGCCGGGCAAAAAAAATACATAGAAGCGATCAAGCGTAACGATGTGGTTTTCGTTATAGGCCCCGCTGGTACGGGAAAAACATATCTTGCGGTGGCTATGGCGGTAGCTGCCCTTAAGGCTTCTGCCATAAGCAGGATAGTCTTGGTGAGGCCTGTGGTGGAGGCGGGAGAAAGGTTGGGTTTTTTGCCGGGAGACGTAAAAGAAAAAGTCGAGCCCTATTTGCGTCCGCTTTACGATGCCTTTTTCGACTTGCTCTCTCCGGAGCGATTTATGAAATATCTGGAAAAAAATGTGATAGAATTGGCACCATTGGCGTACATGCGCGGTAGAACTCTAAACGACAGCTTCATAATTTTGGATGAAGCGCAAAATACTACACCTGAGCAGATGAAAATGTTTCTCACGAGAATGGGCTTTGGCTCGAAGGTCGTAGTAACTGGAGATATAACGCAAATCGACTTACCTCCTGGGAAAGAGTCGGGTCTCAAGGTGGTGCAAAATGTCTTGGAGAAAGTTGCCGGGATAGAGTTCGTTTGGCTTACAAATTACGATGTCGTACGTCACGATATGGTGCAAAGGATAGTTGAGGCATATGAAGTTTACGAGAAGAAAAGAGGGAACGATCAACAGTTATCCTAAAAAGGTAGCTGTTGCGTTAACTCGAGATTCGTCACGTTTAGAATGGTTTTTACGCCTAATCGTAATTACTGTTGCTGGGATATTGCTCTTTTGGGGATGGAAGCTGGATGTGGCCAGCAAGGGCTTCAAGGTAGGCTCTCCATCCCCAAGGGATTATTATGTCCTATCTGATGTCGTTTATGTGGACGAAGCTGTCACCGAGCAGTTAAGGGAAGACCAGGCTTCAAGGGTTCTGGGGGTAATCGTCCATGACGTCTCTCTTCTTCCCATTGTAAAGACCGTACTTGAAGAGATAGACAAGTCCTCTACGTTGCTTTATTTTCCGAAGGGGCTGGCAGATATATTGAGCACCATGCCTGCTCAGAAGCGAGAGGGGATCTTAAGCATTACCCGTGATCTGGGACTTCGTCTCATCGTCTTTAATGACAATATCAATGACGGTAATGATCTCAAGCTAGATCTTTGGAGGTATTTATCGGATACCGATTTATCCATAGCAGATCAGAACATAGTCTATCAAATACTTAGCTATCTCCTTGAACTGGCGGTGAAGGTAGACGCAGAGGCGACTTCTCTAGTTCGGGAGTTTTATCGGTCAGGCATCGATCCGATAGAGAGGTTGCTTCAACCCGGAGCGTTGTTAGTCAGAAAAGGAGATGTCATAACTCCAGAAATTGCCGAGATTCTAAAATCTCAAGGGTATTTGGAGGAGCATTTCCCCTGGATGCAGTTTCTCCTGTCGCTTTTTATCGTCTTTCTTTGGACTTTCTTGCACAGGTATACGGAGCTTCGGGAATGGAGGGAGACCTCGGCCAGAAAGATGACTTATTTCGTCTCCCTCCTGCTTTTCGCTTGGATATTGCAGTTTGGTATGGCAAGAGTAAATCACTTTTGCAGCGGGCTTGGCATTTTGCCTATCGTAGGGTTAAGCTACATGACAATGCCTTTTATAAGTGCGATGTATCTGGGTTTAAGCGGTGGATTACTGGGCGTAATGCTGAGTTCTTCTAACAGTTTTACTTACTTGTATGCCATGTTACCCGTAGTGCTGATCACCGTGTTAGCGCATGCCTTGTTCAAAGATAAGCCGACAACGCGGGGAAAGGCCCTTTTAAGGATTCTCATGGTTGGCCTTGGAGCCATGGCCTTATGGTTTGTGTTCATGGGAGTCTTCTACAATGTCCCCACGGCCAAAGAAGCCTTGATTATACTGATAGCGATTTTTCTTTTGAGCGGAGCCTTCCTATTGTTGTTGCCCCTTTTCGAAGGCATATTTGATGTCGTATCTCCCATTAGGTTGATGGAATTGACCCATCCCAGCAACCCCTTGCTCAAAAGATTGCAAATTGAGGCTCCGGGTACGTATCATCATGTCATGACGGTGAGTACATTGGCGGAAGCGGCAGCTGAGAGGATAGGGGCAAACGCTCTCCTGGTCAGAGGCGGGGCATACTATCACGATATAGGGAAGCTTAAAAGACCTCAGTACTTCATAGAAAATCAAATAGAGGGAGAAAATGTCCACGACACCTTGTCTCCTTCTATTTCTGCCTTGGTTATACTCTCTCATGTTCAAGATGGGGTTAATCTCGCCAAGGAGTATGGGTTGCCCAGCGCAATGATAGACTTTATCACCGAACATCACGGCACGACCTGTTTGTCCTATTTTTATAATAGGGCAAAGGAAAGAGAGGAATATGTTGAGAGAGATCAGTACTGTTATCCAGGTCCTAAGCCACGCTCGAAGGAAACTGCCTTGCTTATGCTGGCAGACTCGACTGAAGCGGCAGTCCGTGCTTTGGGTTCCTCGGTTCTGAACGTTCCTGCTTTGAACGATGCTATACGACAGGTAATAGAGGTCAAAAAAAGGGAAGGGCAGCTTGACGAGGTGAACTTGACGATGAGAGATCTTAACGACATACAGCAGGCCTTTGTCAAGACGTTGATGTCAATGTATCATACTAGACAAATTAAAGAAAGAAAATAGTGGAGGAGGGGCAGGGTTGAACATCAATTTAGACGTCAACGATGAAGATTTGCGAGACTTTGAAATTACCGATAAAATGCTAGAAGAATTCAAGGGGCTGTCTGATAAAATTATAAGCCAAGAACTGAGGACCTCAAGTCTTGACCCTCATGTATCAATAGAGATATCTTTGACTCTTCTTGGGCCGGAAAGGATGCAAGAATTGAACAAAAGGCATCGAGGTATAGACGAACCGACGGATGTCCTGTCTTTCCCTTTGTGGGAAGAAGAGGGAACCTTTTGCATGCCGGAAGAAATCGCAGGCGAGGTGTCCTTGGGGGATATCATCGTATGTCCCTGTGTAGTTGCGGAAAATGCCCGTGTTTTGGGAAAAAACCCCGAGGAAGAACTTAAGTTGATCTATGTGCACGGGTTGCTGCATCTGTTGGGGTATGATCATGCTAAGCCGGAAGAAGAGGCTATAATGTGGAGAAAACAAGAGGAATATTTAATAACAAAAGGGGAGGGCGATATTTAAGGTGGATACCGACCTGCCTAGTAGTATCTATTTGTTGGTCTTTTGTTTAGTGCTGTCGGGAATTTTTTCGGCTTCGGAGACGTCGATTACCGCGACAGGCAGAGGTAAGCTGCTTGCCATAAGGGAAAAGAGGCCTGCCGGAAGAGCCAGGGCAATATCTTGGTTAATCGAAGATATTCATCGCGCTCTAACGGTTACGCTGATAGGCAACAATTTGGTGAATATTGCTGCTAGCGCCGTTGCCACCTCGATCGCCGTATATTTTTTCGGCGATAAGGGCTTGCCCATTGCCATTCTTCTAATGACATTCATTATTCTGATATTCGGCGAAATATTGCCGAAGACTCTCGCCATTACCCATGCGGAAAAGGCTGTCGTTTTTTTCCTGCCCTTTCTCAGGTTTGTTTGGTTGATACTTTCCCCTTTAGTCTGGCTAGTAACATTCATAACTAAAATTCTTGGGAAGATGGTTCATCTCGATCTGTCTTTGCAACGAGCGTTTATAACCAGAGAAGACATTGAAGAAATGCTCAAGATAGGCGAGGAATCGGGGGCTATTGAGGACGACGAAAGGAGAATGATAAAGGGCATCATATCCTTTGAGGATACGAGGGCATATCAGGTCATGGTCCCCAGGATGGACATGGTTGCCATACCCGATACGACTACGGTAGGAGGTTCTATCGAGACCTTTCGCCAGTACGGACATTCCCGAGTCCCAGTATACGAAGGAGATATCGATCATATAAAGGGCATACTGTATGTAAAGGATATCATCATGCCCTTATATAACGGAAACTACGACGATGCCGTGATCAATTATATTCGAGAAGCTCTTTTTGTTCCCGAGAGCATCAAGATTAGCGATCTCTTCGACATCATGAGGAGCAAGAGAGTTCATATGGCCATACTGGTCGACGAGTACGGCGGCACTGCCGGGCTGATAACCATGGAGGACTTGTTGGAAGAAATCGTAGGTGAGATACAGGACGAATATGATACAGAGGTTCCTCCCATTTATAAAGAATCCGAGGGCATATATATTGTGGATGGGTTGGTGAATTTGGAGGACCTGAGCGAATATCTGGACTACCCCTTCGAATGCGAAGACGCCGACAGCGTGGCCGGTTTTGTGTTAAGTCACTTCGGAAGGTTTCCTGTCCCAAGGGAGTCCTTTATTTACGGAGAATGGAACATCGAGGTTATGGAGGTCGACCAACATAGGGTTAAAAGACTCAGGTTCAGTAAAGTTCATATCCCCTCCAATGAGTCGGAGAGGGATGAATACCAAGAAGATAGAGATGCTTAAATTTTATCGAGTGGGCATCGTTTGATTGGCAATCATGAGACAGGGTTTCTATAAGTTGACGGGAGTCGTCCTGAAAAGACATGAGACGAACGAGGGTGACATTAGGTTATACAACCTTTTTAGAGATTATGGCCCCCAGTGGATCTTAGCTCCCGGAGCTGCTCGGGGTAGGAGACGTTTTGGTGGAGCTACAGAACCTTTGATTTGGGGTCATTTCGGTTGTTACAAAAGCCCTAAACAGCTCTATTTGCGGGACATAGAGGTCAAGGAAGATCATTGGAAGATCAGGTCAAATCCCGATAAGCTGGAGAGGGCCATGGTTTGGACCAATCTTCTGACAAAGTACTTGCTGCCACTACAACCTTGCAATGAAGTAATGGCTATTTTTTACGATTCTCTCTGTCTCTTGGAAAGGGATATTGACGAGAGTATGATAGAATGGCGTTTCCTTTATAGATGGATGAAAAGATGGGGATTGGCACCGGAGCTCATCAGGTGCGCTTCTTGTGGAAAAGAAGTCACGACTGCCTATTGGGACGGAGATGTCGTTTTCTGTGAGGAATGTCGCTCTAATACTGACGAGTTGATCATTCCCAAAGAGGAGTTGCGTGAAATGGTTTTTGCCTTCACCCTTCCTCGCGAAAGTCTGGTCAGATGGATTCAACGGGTAGAGCTAAGGGCCAATTACGTGGTTTATAATAGGAAGCTCAGGGATATATTGAGGTTGAGTTTGGCATAAAGTTATCTTTAGAACTTTCAATTTTTAATAGGGATGGGAGGAATCTGATGTGAACCTCCAAGAGGTCATCTTTAGATTGGAGCGATTTTGGGCTTCACAAGGTTGCATTATTCAGCAACCCTATGATATCGAAGTTGGGGCCGGCACGATGAACCCCGCAACTACTTTGAGAGTTTTGGGTCCCGAGCCCTGGAGAGTTGCCTACGTGGAACCCTGCAGAAGGCCTACTGATGGTCGTTACGGCGAAAACCCAAACAGGTTGCAGCACTATTACCAGTATCAAGTAATAATTCAACCTGCCCCTGAAGACATACAGGAGATATATCTTAATAGCTTGGAGGCGCTTGGTATCGACCCCGCGGAACACGATATTAGATTTGTCGAGGATGATTGGGAATCCCCCACCATTGGAGCATGGGGATTAGGTTGGGAAGTTTGGCTCGATGGTATGGAGATCACGCAATTTACATATTTTCAACAAGTTGGCGGAATAGATATGGACATCGTTCCCGCTGAGATCACTTACGGAATTGAGCGTATAGCCATGTTCGTTCAAAAAGTCGACAGCTTGTTCGATTTGCGCTGGGTTGACGAAATTACCTATGGAGACATACATCATAGAGGGGAAGTCGAGCATTCAATATACAACTTCGACGAAGCCGATGTAGATATGCTTTTTAAGTTATTCAATATGTATGAAGCCGAAGCGAAACGTCTAATAGAAAAAGGATTGGTACTTCCGGCTTACGACTACGTTTTAAAATGTTCTCATACATTTAATCTGTTGGATGCAAGAAATGCAATAAGCATCACTCAGAGAACCGGCTTTATCAGCAGAGTAAGGGCTATCGCTTCTTTGTGTTGCCAGGGGTATTTCGAACAACGCAAAGCTGCAGGTTATCCGCTTATGAAGAAGTTTGCGCGCGTTAATTCTTAATTAGTCGGGAGGATCGGGAGATGAATGCGAGAAATTTACTCTTTGAGATTGGCACAGAAGAAATTCCGGCCCGATTTATGCCCTGGGCACTAGAGGAGATCAAAAAGATAGCTGACGATGAGTTTCAAAAGGAACGTTTGAGCTATGATGTTATGGAAAGCTTCGGAACTCCGCGGAGGATTACTTTACTCTTAAGAGGACTTGCGGAGAAGCAGGAAGACCTGATCGAAGAAATCAAAGGTCCTCTGTGGAGTCAAGCCTTTGATGATTACAACAACCCCACAAGGGCAGCTATAGGTTTTGCCAAAAGCAGAGGGGTACCCGTTGAATCCCTAAAGAGGCAAGAGATTAACGGCCAGTTTTACGCTTTTGCAGTTATAAGACAGGAAGGCAGGGAAACCCTTTCGATCTTACCTTCGCTGCTTGAAAGATTGGTCAGGAGGTTGGTATTTCCCAAAAACATGTATTGGATGGATCCGGGGTTCAAATTTGTAAGACCTATACGCTGGCTTTTGTGTCTTTACGGAGAAGAGACAGTTCCTGTTAAGTTGGGTAATTTAGTTGGCAAAAATTTAAGCCGTGGTCACAGGTTTTTAGGCTCGAGCAACGTCGAGATAAACTCCGCCGACGAGTATCTTGAGAAGCTTTACGATAATTACGTAATCGTAGATCATGCTAAGAGGAAGGAGAAGATCCTCTCCGGAATAAGAGCCATAGAAAGGGAAAACCATGTCAAAGCTATGCTCCCTCCCGATTTGGTAGATGAGAACGTATTCCTCGTTGAGTATCCCTTCCCCTTTATGGGAACATTTGAAGAAAGATTTTTGTCGCTTCCCGAGGAAGTCCTTATTACTGTTATGATTCATCACCAAAAATATTTTCCTCTAAAAGACGACTCGGGGAAATTACAACCCGCCTTCGTCGGAGTGAGCAATAATATGGCTACCGACATGGACGTTGTAAAGGAAGGAAACGAAAGGGTTCTCCGGGCAAGGCTTTCCGATGCTGTCTTTTTCTATAACGAGGACCTGAAAAAACCGTTGGCGGCAAGGGTTAACGAACTGCAAAACATAGTTTACCATGAATCTCTTGGTACATTGTTGGATAAGGTCGTTAGGGTTAAGGATATAGCGCTTCATTTATGCAAGGAGTTAGGCTATGGTAAGGAAGTGGCCGATTTGGTGGAGAGAGCTGCTTTCCTTTCTAAGGCGGATTTGGTGACAAATATGGTCTACGAATTCCCCGAACTTAGGGGTGTGATCGGCAGGGAGTATGCCAAAGCAAACGGTGAACACGAAAGAGTGGCCCGTGCCCTGCACGAGCAATACCTCCCTGCCTTCGTGGGAGATGCCTTGCCAAAGGATGTAATTGGTGCGATCGTCGGCATAGCCGACAGGATCGACAACATTGTATCTTGCGGCAAAATGGACTTGCTTCCAACAGGATCTCAAGATCCATATGCCTTGAGAAGGACCGCTAGGTGTTTAAACGAATTGATAATTGGCCTAGAAATGGACGTAGACTTAGGAAGCCTTGTCGAGAAAGCTGCCGTTATACTGAAATGCGAGGAGAATATTAGGCAAAAGGTTATGGATTTTTTAAAGCAAAGGCTATATGTGCAGCTTAGAGAAAAAGGTTTTTCCCACGACGTGGCAACGCTTTCCCTTGCTGTAATAGGACAGAGACCCTTGCAGGCCTTGAAGCTTGCCGAAAAGCTGGAATCGGTAAGAAATGAGGAGTGGTTCCAACGTCTTGCTACCGCTGCCGTTAGGGTAAGAAATATTTTGGCAAAGGCCTCCGGTCTTGACACCGGCAAGGGCAATATTGATGAAAGTTATTTTCAAAGCGAGGTCGAGAAGGAGTTATATCATAAAATCAGCGCGATAACTCCGGTTTTGCGGGATGCTTTGAAAAGCTTTGATTGGGATAGGATCATTAGCTCGCTCTTGGAGTTAGAGCCTATTATATCGAGGTTTTTCGAGGAAGTGCTGGTGATGGCCGATGACCCCCTTATCAGAATGAACAGACTTTCTTTGCTTGCGGAATGCGACGCTTTATTCCGCTTGATCGGCGATCTCGGGACTATAAGAGAATAAATCGGGTGAGACTAATATGAGTGTAAAAATTTTCATAGTGTCTGATTTTACCGGCGAGACAGCTGAGCATGTGGCTAAGGCGGCAACGAGTCAGTTCAACGGAAAAGATAGCGAGATGGTGCGTTTCAGATATGTGAACAATCAGGATCGCCTTATGGAAATAATAAGAAGGGCTCAAGGGGAGAATGCCCTGATCATAGCCACATTAGTCGATCATCAGTTGCGAAATCTGCTGGCAAAGGAGGCGAAAATCCACCATATAGATTTTATAGACGTCCTTGGCCCCATTCTTGGGACATTGGAAAAGAAAATAGGGACGCCGCCAAGGGAAACTCCCGGTCTAATGAGGAGGATGGACGAAGAATATTTCAGAAGAGTGAAGGCCATCGAGTTTGCCATTAAATGCGACGATGGCAAAAGCCCCGAGCTCCTTAAGGATGCAGATATAGTCCTTGTCGGGGTTTCAAGAAGCGGGAAAACGCCCTTGGCAATGTATTTGGCCCATAAGGGCTTAATGGTCGCCAACATGCCCTTGGTTCCCGAAAGCCCTCCCCCCGGCGAGCTCTACGAGGTTGAAGGGGAGAAAATAATAGGGTTGACCATCGATCCTGCAAAGTTAAGGAGAATTAGAGTAGAGAGGTTGAGAGTTCTTGGGTTGGATCCCGGCGTGTCTATGTACGCCAGACAGGAACGAATAGAAGAAGAGCTCGGTTACGCAAAGAAAATAATGGAAGAGTTAAAGGCGAAGACCTTCGATGTAACCAACAAGGCTGTCGAGGAAACGGCTCAAGAAATTATGGATTATCTAAATCTATGAGGTGTTAGAGATTTGACTCCAAGAGAAGTTTGGGAAGCGACGGAAAGGCAGATATTAGCCCCCTACGCTTCCAAAAGTTCCGAATCCAGAGGGAGAAGCGTTCCGGAATCGCCCTGTCCAATAAGGACGTGCTATCAAAGGGACAGAGATCGAATCATCCATTGTAAGGCCTTCAGGAGGTTGAAATATAAAACACAAGTCCTGCTGCTTCCTGAAGGTGATCATTACAGGACTCGATTGACCCATACCCTGGAGGTTGCTCAGATCGCTAGGACGATTTCCAGGGCTTTGCGATTAAACGAGGACTTAACGGAAGCAGTAGCTCTGGGTCATGACCTCGGGCATACGCCATTTGGTCATATGGGAGAAGAGGCGTTGGACGTGTTGGCGCGGGAAAATGGGTTAAAGGGATTTCACCATGCCAGGCAAAGCCTGAGGATTGTTGAAATTTTGGAGAGAGAGGGCAGGGGGCTAAATCTCACTTGGGAAGTCAGGGAAGGGATATTGCAGCATAGCAAGGGGCAAATAGATGTACATAAGGGTTTGGAGCTGTCAACCCCGTCGACTCTGGAAGCCTGGGTTGTCAGAGTGAGCGATTCTATCGCTTATTTGAATCACGATCTGGATGATGCTCTAAGGGCTCGCTTGATTGCCCTGGAAGAAGTTCCAAGGGACGTGATCCGTATATTAGGCGTTGGCCATAGCCAACGGATTGGAACCTTGGTCACCGACGTTATTCAAAATAGCGGCGAAAGGGGCGTTTATTTTAGCGACACTGCCCTGGAAGCAATGGAATTGCTCAGGACGTTTCTCTTCAATCGGGTATATTCCGGGCCTCAAGCCGAGAAGGAAAGGCCCAAGGTAAGGTACGTTTTAAGCACTATATTTGACTATATTATGTCGAATATTCAAATTTTGGATTCCATGGAGTTTACCGACGTGGAGGCAAACAAAACAACACGTGTCATGGATTTCATTTCAGGCATGACCGACAGATATGCCCTGGCTTTCTTTGAAGCTATAGCGGTGCCCACGCCTTGGCCTCTCGATATTAATCTACCAACCCATACTCCTTGAGCAATTCCTGATATCGTTTTTCGATATCTTCCGGAGTAGGTTCGTGGGGTACCTTCTTGGTTACCTCAGAGGGAGGTTCGCCCTTTGGTTCCACTATTTGAGGCTTGGGAATCTCCGAAGGGAACGGGAAGGACTCCCTTTTCGAAGCTGGCTCATCAGTTCTCGGGAAAGATGCGTAGACAGGCGATTTCATCCCATATTCCGCAAGCAACAGGTCATCTCCGGATATAAGATAAAGCTTTGGTTCGTTAGGATCGTAGGCTTCTAGAAACATACTGCTATAATCTCCGTGATAAGGACAGTTTCTTGTAGGTATTTGATCGACGGGAAGCAAAATCGTTGCTCCCTTTGGGCAGCCCGGACTTACAGGATATCCAGTGTCACGACATATTTCCACCTGTAAAACCTTTTCGCCTATTATCCCCGCAAGGGAGAAATGTCTTTGCAGATCGGCAATCTTTACGGCTTGGGACATAAAATCCTTCCATACGGGGGCAGCTACGCGACCTCCGGTATTACCGTAACCAAGAGTTTTATGGTCGTCATGTCCGGCATATACGACGCATACCAGACCGGGGACGCCTCCTGCAAACCATGCGTCATGCCACTCATTAGTAGTTCCCGTCTTTCCAAAAACTTCGTAGTCGGGAATTTTGGCTGATCTTCCGGTTCCGTTGTTTACCACGTCTATCAAAAGGGATCGAAGGGAAACAGCTATTGAGGGGTCTATGGCACTTACTAGGTTTGGGCCATTTGACTCCAGGGTTTTTCCCCTGAAATCGACCACTCTTTTGATCGAGAAGGGTTCTATTCGATATCCGCCATTAGCGAAAACACTGTATGCCGTTGCTAGTTCCATTGGCGTCACGCTGGCTGACCCAAGAGCTATCGACAGGTCATAAGGCAGATAGGGGCTTCCTATGCCCATCTTTCTTGCCGTTTCGATAATTTCGTTTATACCTATCAATTGGGCAACGCGAACGGCTACCGTGTTGTAAGAATAGGTCAGCGCGTCAAGCAAGGTACACTCTCCGCTATATTTGTCTCCATAATTAGTTGGTTGCCAACCATTTGGAAAGGATAAGGGGGCGTCAAGAGCTCGATCTACAGGTCGGATGCCCTTGCTGAGGGCAGCTGTATATACGATGGGTTTAAACGCCGACCCCGGCTCTCTGTAAGCTTGGACGGCCCTGTTGAATTTACTTTTGTCGAAGTCCTTGCCTCCAACCATAGCGAGAATCTCGCCGGTATTTGGATCAATTGCCACAAGGGCCCCTTCGCTTTTGAGTTTAGATACGGCGCTTTGAGCAGCCTTTTGAAGCTCTAGGTCGAGTGTTGTGTAAATTTTCAAACCGCCTTGATATACAATTTCCGGTCCATATTTTGGGAGCAGATGATTGAATAGTACATAAGAAACGAAATATGGAGCTGGATTTTCGTTTAACGTAGGTTGCCTTTTTTTGGTGAAAGACAGTTCCGTTTCAAGAGCCCTCTCGACATCCTCCGAGGCAATTAATCCCAATTCTTCCATTCTCCTAAGTACGTAAGACTGTCTTACTTTTGCTCTATCGGGGTGCCTTAAAGGGGTGTAGTATTCCGGTCCAGGAAGCAAACCGGCTAACATGGCTGCCTCGGGTAACGTCAAAGTCAAAGGGTCCTTTCCGAAGTAGTTATAGGAAGCGGCGTATATGCCGTAGGTTCCGTGTCCCCAATATACAGTATTGAGGTACATCTCAAGGATCTGGTCCTTAGAGTAAAGCCTTTCCATTCTGTAGGCCAATATGACTTCCTTCATTTTTCGCTCCAATGTCTTCTCTCTGGAAAGAAATAAATTCCTTGCAAGTTGTTGGGTGATGGTACTACCTCCCTGAAATGTCCCTCTTTTTGTCAAATTTACCCACGCAGCCCTAATAATTCCTTTTATATCTATTCCTCTGTGATCGTAGAAATTATCGTCTTCTGCAGCTAGAACGGCCTTTATCAACCAGGGAGATATCTTCTCCAACGACACCCAGGTCCTGTTTTCCTTAAATAACCTGGCAATCTCCTTTCCGTTTCTGTCATATATCACTGTGGACAGGCTCGGATCGAAGGCGATAAGCTCTTCTGATGAAGGTAAATCGAAGGACAGCTTCAAAGCCCACCCGGCGCCGACAATAAAGAGGATGGAAAACAGAAATAGCAGACCGTATATTACGATGAGGGCAAATCGACCCTTTCTCGCATCCTTGCCGGTTTTTTTCATTTAATCAAACCTCCTGAGCACCTCTTCCTCATAACAGAAGTGATTATAACATGTTTGATATTATGGGGTTAACGGGAAGGTCCGCGAGGCATATTTGACGGGAATAAAGCTGAATGAATTTTTGTAAAAAAATGCTTTTTTTCGATTGACACACCCCCCTTGGAGGTTATAATGTAATCCGCTCTTAATTAAAGGAAGGAAACTAAAAATTCAAGCAAGGAGGGTATGCCCAATGCTACCAATTCCAACGAAATTTACCCTGGTGGTTGGCCATGGAGAAGGCGATAAGAAGTTGACCGCCTTCGACGCCGCTCTTCTGGATGCTGGCATAGGAAATATGAACCTACTGCGGGTTAGCAGTGTACTGCCTCCGAAATGTGCCTTTGAAAATGTTTTCAAACTACCTGCCGGTTCGTTGCTTCCTATAGCGTATGGATCTTTGACGAGCGATGTTCCCGGTGAAATCATCTCGGCGGCGATTGGCGTTGGGATTCCGGAAGATCCCTCTTCTTTTGGAATGATCATGGAATTTTCCGGCTTTTGCACCAAGGATGAAGCGGCGCTTAAGGTGGAGGAAATGGTCCGTGAAGCATTTGCAATGCGTAGTTTGGCCTTGAAAGAGGTAAAGGTCAAGTCAATAGAGCATAAAGTAGAACGATGCGGTTCTGTAATCGCGGCATGCCCTCTCTTTTATGAAACTACAGGTGGAGGATATTAAACGATGGGCGCGATGGAACGCAGGGTAGCAGATCTGTGGTTTACGGAATATCAAACGCCGAATCTAAGGCTTGGTCTGAGGATTAAAGATGTGCTTTTGAATAAACAATCGCCCTATCAGCACATATTGGTAGTTGATACTGATCAATACGGCAAGGTCTTGGTTTTGGACGGAGCTATTCAGCTCACCGAAACCGATGAATTCTGCTACCACGAAATGATGGCTCACTTGGTGCTATGTGCACACCCCTGTCCTGAGCGGGTATTGGTCATTGGAGGTGGGGACGGAGGAGTTGTGCGCGAGGCAATAAAGCATGAGGCCGTGAAAAAAGTAACATTAGTGGACATTGACGAAGACGTCATTAATACATCGCGGACCTTTTTCCCAAACGTTTCTTGCGCTTTAGAGGACGAGAGAGTCGAAATCAAGCCCATGGATGCCCTTTTATACGTAAAAGAGCATTTCAACGAGTTCGATATCGTAATAATCGACAGCACCGATCCCGTAGATTTTGCCAGCGGCCTTTTCGAACCAGAATTTTATAAGGATGTTCACAAGGCGTTAAAGGACGATGGGTTAATGATAGCTCAGACGGAATCCCCCTTTGCTGAGCCTAAGTTGCTCAGCGAGGCCTTTAAGGGCTTAAGAAGCGTCTTCGAAAACGTCTATTTGGCTTGGGGTGTTGTACCAACCTATCCCACCGGTTTTTGGACCTATTCAGTGGGAAGCAAAAGTATTGATCCCAGAATTCAAAGAAGATCGGCACCAAAAGGTACAAAATATTATAGTGATGATATGCATCCTTTAGCCTTTAAGTTGCCTCCCTTTGTTCGGGAAATTATAGATGGGGACAACTTGAAGGGGGCAAAAGCGGATTGACTCGATTTTTGGAGAGCGGGTCTGGTTTCGCTAGTGCCGAATGGGTGATGTTTGGCGCTCCCTCCGATGCTACGGTATCGAGAAGAGGGGGAGCTCAATATGCTCCTGATGTCATCAGATGTGAATCCCATCACATCGAGAGCTATTCTCCATCCCTCGGTGGAGATCTTAAGGACGTATCCTTTGTCGATCTGGGAAATGTCTTTCTATCGCCCGGCGATGTGCAAAGCTATTTGACGAAAGTTGAGAAGGTGGTCACTTCCTTTGCAGGCAAAGGAAAGAGGATTTTGATGATCGGAGGAGATCACCTGGTAAGTCTTGCCGGGGTTAGAGGCGTGATTTCAAAGTATTCCGATCTGCACGTACTTCATTTCGATGCCCATGCCGATCTGCGCGATTTTTATTTAGGAAGCAGATACAGCCATGCTACTGTCATGCGAAGGGTAGCCGAATGTTTGGCCAAGTCAAAAAGGTTGCACCAATTTGCGATACGTTCTGGTTCTAAGGAGGAAATCGAATGGGGGAAAAGAAACACCGATCTTCATTTGATGCAGCTATCTGAGCCTTTGAGAAAGGTGATAGACGAAATTGGCGATAGCCCCGTATATGTAAGCCTGGACATAGATGTACTGGACCCTTCTGTAGCTCCCGGAACCGGCACTCCTGAACCGAACGGCATAGGCGTTTCAGACCTTTTCGACGTCCTTAGGTATATGAAGGGATTGAACGTAGTAGGCTTTGACCTGGTAGAGATTTCTCCCCCAAATGACGTGAATAATATAACGTCTTTATTGGGGGCAAAAATTGTACGCGAGGTTTTAATCACGTTGGGAGGTGACAGCGTTGACCAATAATCAAGCGCTTGGAAGACATATTTTGATGGAAGCTTACGATTGCGAGTACGATGTGCTCGACGATATGAGGGGAATTCAAAATGCCATGATCGAAGCAGCAGAACGTACCGGTGCCACTGTAGTGGATGTGGCATTCAGGAAATTCGAACCTTACGGTGTTAGCGGTGTTGTGGTGATTTCGGAATCGCACCTGGCCATTCATACCTGGCCGGAATTTGGTTACGCTGCTATCGACCTCTTCACTTGCGGTGATAAAGCGGATCCCTGGAAAGCGTTCGAATATTTGTCCAATCATTTTAAACCGAAGAAGATAACGACAATGGAGATAAGGAGAGGTAATCTCATAGCCTCTGATAATAAAAATTGCGTATCGATTGATTCAGCAAAAGAGGCCTTCAGCGGCAAGTAAAATAACAGTTTGGATAAGAAGGACATAGACGGTGAGCGCTTTGTCCTTTTGATTTAACGGAAGCGCCCTTTTAAGCTCTGAATAAATATGATAAACTTTTGAGGTAAGTTTGTTTATTATATTTCATCCGACGGTGGTGAGAGAAGTGGATGACAGCGGCAGAAAATTGTATGTAGGCTCGGAAATCGGAAAGCTTAGAAGGGTGCTTCTTCACAGGCCCGGTTTGGAGTTGTCCCGTTTGACCATCGATAACAAGGACGAATTGCTCTTTGACGATATCCTTTGGGTGGAAGAAGCTCAGAAGGAGCACGATGCCTTCGCTGATCTGCTACGGGATAACGGCATTGAGGTAGTTTATTTTCGTAATTGCTTAGCTCATATATTGAAGGAAGACGAAACTCGTAAGTGTCTGCTCGATGAGGTGCTAGCTTTGGAGGCGCTGGATCATCATTTGAAGGAATCCCTTATCAAGGCTTTGTTTGAGATGCCTCCAGCCGAACTTTCCGAAGTACTCATTGCCGGCTTGACTGTTTCAGAGGCCAAAGATCTCGTAGGCAACGTAAAAAGCCTCTGCTTATTGACGGCGGAAGAGACTGATTTTCTGATCAAACCCCTTCCGAATGTCCTTTTTCAGCGCGACCCCTTCTCGTTTATAAAAGACGGGGTCGTTATAAGCGTCATGCGTTTCGAAGCTAGAAGGAAAGAGCCTTTATATGCAAAGTACATATTCAATCACCATCCCTATTTTTCGGGTTTGAAGATAATTTATGGAGAGGAAACGACCAATGTACACCCCTATTTCATAGAAGGCGGAGACATATTGGTTTTATCTGACGAGGTCATAGCCATTGGGATAAGCCAGAGAACAACCCCCGGAGCAATACAGGTAGTGGGGCGTAAGCTTGCAAAGGAGTTGGGCATAAAGAAAGTCTTGGCTGTTGACATTCCCAAGGTTCGAGTCTATATGCATTTGGATACAGTGTTCACAATGGTAGATAGAAACTGTTTTGTGATATATCCGGGCATTAGGGACAGCGTGCGAGTCTGGGAAATATCCTATGACGAAAATGGAAGGGTAGTAGATTTGACTGAATCTGAAGATCTTTTAGAGACCATGAAACGCAACCTGCAACTGGATACGATCAACTTCGTTCAAACCGGTGGCGGTGATCCCATTGCTGCTGCAAGAGAACAATGGAACGATGGCACAAACACCTTTGCCATAGCGCCGGGAGTGGTAGTGACATACAGGCGAAATACGGTCACAAACCAAGAGCTTAGAGCCAATGGGATAAAGGTGTATGAGATTAAAGGGGCAGAGCTTGGGCGCGGGCGAGGCGGACCTAGATGCATGTCCATGCCTTTGCTTAGAGATTAATTTGAGAAGGGGGTTGTGAGCTATGCCTGTTAATTTACGTGGACGTCATTTGCTGTGGTTGAAAGATTATCAGCCTGAGGAGATAAGGTTTCTTTTGGATTTAGCCGTTTCGCTGAAGGCAAAAAAAAGATCGGGTGTCAAGGGTAATTTGTTAGCCGGAAAAAACGTGGCATTGATTTTCGAAAAGCCATCGACGAGGACCAGATGCGCCTTTACCGTGGCCTGCCTCGACGAAGGAGGGCATGCCGAATATCTGGGCAAGAATGACATCCAACTTGGCCACAAGGAGGATGTCAGAGACACTGCCAGGGTATTGGGCAGGATGTTTGACGGAATACAGTTTAGAGGTTTTAAGCAGTCTACAGTGGAAGAACTGGCCAGATTTGCCGGTGTTCCCGTCTGGAACGGGCTTACCGATAGTTACCATCCAACGCAGGCTTTGGCCGATGTGATGACAATCCAGGAAAATTTCGGTGACGTAAAGGGATTGAAACTTGTGTACGTTGGAGACGGAAGGAACAACGTCGCCAATTCTTTGATGATAATTTCCTCCAAGTTGGGGATGCATTTCGTTATAGCTGCTCCCAAAGAGCTCTATCCTAACGAAGCGCTGCTTAAAGAGTGCAGGTCGGAAGGAGAAAAGCACGGCGCTGTTATAGAAGTCTTTGAAGATCCTCGTGAAGCCGTAAAGGGGGCTCATGCGGTCTATACTGACGTTTGGGCATCTATGGGAGAGGAGGAAAAACTTGCCGAACGTATCAAGTTGTTGAGGCCCTATCAGGTAAATAGCGATTTAATGAGTCTTGCTGACAAAGACGCCATATTTTTGCACTGCCTGCCGGCGGTCAAGGGCAACGAGGTTACTGAAGAAGTTTTTGAATCTGCGCAATCGAAGGTATTCGACGAAGCCGAAAACAGGCTTCATACTATAAAGGCTGTAATTGTAGCAACGATAGGCAATCTATAAACAATAAAGGACAAAAAAAGCGAGCAGGTATCCTGCTCGCTTTTTTCAAAGGGTTGCACTTGAGGTACTTATATGTTTACCATTGAAGTTCTTATTTCCTTTATCCCCTTTAATGAATTTAAGTCGATCAGGAATCTTTTGATCTCGTCGATTTCTCCTAATAATATGATTGCCTCAAGACAGTTGGAATGATCTATATGAACGTGGGTAGTGCAAACTATTATATGACCGTATTTGTGTTGAATGGATGTAATTTCAGAAACGGCGTCGTGTCTGTGATGGTCGTATATTACCGTTACAGTACCGCTCACTATACCTTCCTGGGATTCCCATTTAGATTGGGCTATGAAAGATCGCATCATCTGTCTCAGGGCCTCGGAACGGTTGACCATGCCATGGCTATGAAGCCATCTTTCAAATTCGTCCAACAATGATTTAGGTATGGATATGCTAAACCTAACGAGCTCTTCCATGTAGGTTTGCCTCCCTCGAAAAAAAGGTGATCTGGAAAGATGAGAAACAATTTAAGTGTAGCATTAACCGCTTTATCTGTCGAAGAATTCGCCAAAGAAGATTTAAGCAGTACAAATTTGGTTTTTATATGCCCGCTAAGCGTCGAAGGGGAAGGGCGGAATATATCCAACCTTGCCTCAAAAAAGATATGCTGGATTGCCGGTTCTACCGTCGGTCAAGACGGGCTATTGAGGCAATTTCTATATAATGATGCCGGCATTTTGGAAAAAGACAGCTTCGACGTTTATCCATTTTTTTTGTTTGGCAACAAAGTCTTGCTCCTTTCCTACGATGCATTGCAAATCCCATCGAGGTGGAAGATATATAATATGGCCCCTGATTTGTTGCTTCTTTCAAGCATTACGATCGCTGAAGAAATTGCGGAATTGAG
Source organism: Acetomicrobium thermoterrenum DSM 13490 (assembly GCF_900107215.1). Classification (NCBI taxonomy): domain Bacteria; kingdom Thermotogati; phylum Synergistota; class Synergistia; order Synergistales; family Acetomicrobiaceae; genus Acetomicrobium; species Acetomicrobium thermoterrenum. Next base: position 270,178 of record NZ_FNPD01000001.1, read on the forward strand.
GCTTAAGCTTAAAGCTTTGGCGGGAGATTGGAAAGTTAATATAGCCTGCGCTTTTTCCCTTCCGAAGGGAAAGCGGCGATTTGTAGCCTTTTCAGCAAAGGGAGAGGAAGTTCGTTTTCAAGATTCCGCATTTGCAGTCTGGAGGGTTTAAATTTCTGTTGTAGAATTGACTTTTATAAAGCTGTAAATATTTTCAAACCTTCCGCAACCTCTTCGTCGTCAATTGCTTCCTTAAGCTTTTCAAAGGAGGCAAAAGGCCTTTGGCTTATTATGCGAGATGCTCGGGCTCTTCCTATTCCAGGTATGGCGGTGAGGGAGCCGGGCGGGCAGCTGTTTAAATCCAGCGGGAAGGGGACGGCCGTAAGGGAACGTCTTCCGTAGTCTGTGACAGCTGCGTCAATTACGGTCCCCAGAGGTAAGGTATCATCGACAACTCCAACCAAAAGCGGATATGTAGCAAGTTGCCTGCCGAAGGAAAGATTGCCTACCTTTTCCTCGATCCGCAGATTCTTTATTATACAGCCCAATGGAGCCAGGCGTTTCAAAAGGGGTTGGTCGATTTGGCTTCTTACCCATTCTTTCCATTTTTTGTAATGGTTTTCTTTTATTCTGCTGGGATATTTGTCGATGAGAACTTTAAGAGGGGTGTTTTCAAATAGCATTGGTTTTCTGATGTTTATCCTTCGTAACATTAGTCCTTCTTCAAGGATGCGGGCCAAAAATTCGGCGTGAAGCTTTAAGGATTCGTTGCTGTCTCCTGCAAGCCCTACCAGGAAGTTCAACCCCGGTAAAAGTTTGGGCAGGCTTCTTGGGGTAGGTCTCCATCCTCCGATTTCGTTCACCACTTTTACGGCAAAGAGGGCCTCATCGAAGTTTACCTTTAAATTGTTGATATTCCTTACGAAGGGGTGTAAATTTTCGATGCCGAAGGAAAGAACATCGCCCTCGGTGTTGTATTTTGATATTATTTCAATAGCTTCTGCTGCCGCATCGGGAAAATCGACTATCGTTCTAGGGTTTGCGTTGTCGGTATGAAGCGTCATCAGTTGGGGGCACGCTTCTCGTGCCTGACTGTAAAGATCTCTCAAGGCATAGGTATTTGGTTTTCTTTTGTTATCATGAGTTGTGCCTTGATATGTCAGTATATTGGAACATCTGCCAAACCTGAAGGCTCTGATGCCAAAATTGTAAAGTGCCCTCATCTCGTCCAATACATCGGAGATAGGCCTTTCCTCAATTTTCATCGAAGTTCCTTCGGTACAGAAGCTGCAAGGGACACCACCTTTGTCGCATCCCCTGGATAACTCAAGTTCCGCCATCACCCAGGGGTACCAGGGGTGCAGTTTAACAACTTCACTTCCCAAGACGCTCCAAAGCCTAATCTTTTCGTACGTCCTCCTGGCGCGAAGGTCTACGTCATTTTTTGTTAAAAATTGATATAGTGCTTCTTCAGGGTCGCCTGTTACGACAAAATCGATGTTGTCAGCGGAAATGGCCAAGGCTTCTTTCCCGCCCCGCAAAGCATACCCGGAAGTTATCGGGCCTCCCAGAAAAAGGGAGCCCCGCCTCTTCAAAGAGGAATTTTTTTGAAGTTCACTTAAGAGCAAGGGTGTGCCGCCTCTGTAGCGGCCGGGCACGGAAAGTCCGGCCACGATTACAATTACATCTGCTCTTCTCAACATCTCTTCCACAGGCTTCGGATCTTCTCTCCATTGATCGCAGGTATAATAGGCTATTTCGTAATCAAAAAGTTTTAAAACGCCGGCGGAATAGCGGACGTAAGGCGATATATATGGAGGCACTCCAAAGCAAGCCGGTTCGTCCACGTATCCATCAAATATCAATCCTAGGGGCATGCAAACACCTCAGTTCTTCTGCTTTGTTTGCCCATCATCAGGCGGTTTTTCCATATTGTGCTAAAATTTATATCAACATCGCAGATAAAATTAAGTATAGTAAAATTTTCGGGGGGTGCCAACGTGAAGAATATCTATAGAGACCCTCAATTTTTGAGGGAAAGGATAACGACCTGGATAAGGGATAAAGTTGAAGAAGCAGGAGTCAGGGGAGTAGTCTTTGGGTTGAGCGGCGGCCTGGATTCCTCCGTTCTTGCCTTGCTGGCGAAGGATGCCTTAGGGTATGATAATATCTTGGGAATAGTAATGCCATGCGAGAGCCAACCGGAGGATGAGGAGTATGCTCTTTTATTGGCCGAACGTTGCGGAGTGCCCGTTCAAAAGGTCGACTTGACTGCGACGTTTTATTCGTTTATTGGTGTCCTCCCCTTTGAGAAAGAAAGGATGAAGCCTTTGGCCATAGCAAACGTAAAGCCGAGGCTTAGAATGACAACTCTTTATTTTTTCGCCCAAAATTGCAGCTTTCTTGTGTGTGGCGCGGGCAATAAGGACGAGTTGGAGTTGGGCTATTTCACCAAATACGGCGACAGCGGTGTAGATCTCCTTCCCATGGGCGATCTACTGAAGGGCGAAGTCAGACTCCTTGCGGATCATCTCGGAGTACCTGCTCCTATTATTGAGAGAGCTCCCTCTGCAGGCTTGTGGCCTGGACAAAGGGATGAAGATGAAATAGGAGCATCTTACGATGCAGTAGACAGATATTTGACTACTGGGGAGGGGGATGAGAGAGTCAGAGATATCGTCGAGCGAGCAAGAAGGAGCAGCGAACACAAGCGGAGAATGCCTCCTATTTGTAAAATTTGAATTTCCTTGAGGACTCGTAAAAGCGAGTTACATTGACTAGGGGTGATAGTGAATGTCCGGTCATTCTAAATGGGCAAATATAAAGTACAGAAAGGCTGCGCAGGATTCAAAGCGCGGTAAATTGTTTCAAAAATTGGTGAGGGCCATCATTACTGCCGCTAGAGAGGGTGGAGGAGATCCCTCTGCTAACATTGCCCTTAAAAATGCCATTGAAAAGGCAAAAGAGGCCAACGTTCCCATGGAAAACATACAAAAGGCCATAAAACGTGGTACTGGCGAGTTGGAGGGAGCTTCCTACGAATATGTTATGTACGAGGGATACGGTCCAGGCGGAGTGGCCATTCTAGTCGAGGCTACTACCGACAACAGAAACCGCACAGCATCGGAGATGCGTTTTATCTTTACCCGTCATGGAGGTTCCTTGGGAGAGGCGGGTTGCGTCTCCTGGATCTTCGAAAAGAGAGGGGCTATTTATATTCCCTCTCAAGTTGACGAAGACGAACTGCTTCTGACGGCAGCAGAGGCAGGTGCCATGGACGTTGTCAAGGAAGACTCGTCTTTCATTGTATATACAGAACCGTCGGCTCTGAACGAAGTCAGCGAATTTCTCGCTAAACAAGGATATCCCATAGATCGCTGCGAAATGGCCATGATACCTAAAACTACGGTTCAGGTGTCCGATACGGGGGAGGCATCAAAGCTCCTGAAGCTTTTGGACGCCTTGGAGGATCACGACGACGTTCAAAATGTCTATGCCAATTTTGATATTCCGGACGAGATCTTCGAACAACTAGAGAGCGCTTAAATTTATGTTGTGCCTGGGCATAGATCCCGGAATTGGTCGAGTGGGTTTCGGGTATGTTAACGAAGAAGGCAGCGCGTTGTCGGGTTTGGCATTTGGATGCATCGATACTGACCCTGACCTTTCCGTGCAGGATAGGCTAAACATGATATATGACGAAATTAAAAATCATATCAATACGATTAGGCCCGATGTTTTAGCAATGGAGAGGCTTTTCTTCGGGCAAAACCTGACCACTGCGGAAAACGTTTGGCAAGCCAGGGGTGTCATCTTGTTGTTAGCTGCCCAAGAAAGGCTTCCCATCGTTGAGCCCGCTCCATCGCAGGTCAAGATGGCAGTCTGCGGGTATGGAAAAGCCAGTAAATCTCAGGTGCAAGAGATGGTCAAATGTATCTTGTCCTTGGAGTCCGTACCAAAACCTGACGATGCTGCCGATGCCCTGGCAATAGCCATTGCGGGATTGTCTCTTTGGAGGATCGAGCGTTTGCGGGAAATGTCGAAATGAAGGATAGTGTGGGGGAATGATAAAGTTCGTCTCCGGAGCGGTCGTAAGCGTGGAGGAAAATATAGTTGTTTTAGATGTATCCGGATTTGGCATGGAGATCATTTGTTCCAGAGAGGCCCTTTCTTTGTGCGAGCTGGGCAAAAAGGTGACATTGCCCACCTATTTGGCTGTGAGCGAAAGCGGTCCATCTCTTTTCGGCTTTGGTGATGATTTTGAAAGGGAATTTTTCCTGATGTTGAAAAACGTCAAAGGCATGGGGGTCAGGACGGCAATTTCGATACTGAGGTGGCTCTCGGCTCGAGAACTGATAGAGATCGTAGCAGAAAAAAACCTGGAAAAGCTCGAAAAGGTTCCCGGCGTAGGCCGTAAGACTGCCGAAAGGATCTGTTTCGAGCTAAAAGATAAGGCAAAAAAGCTCTTCACCGGTAAAAAGGGCACATATGAAAGAGGCGATAAACTTATGCTAGTAAGATTGGCCCTAGAGGAGCTTAATTTCAGCGAAGGGGAAATAGACAGAGCTATCGGGAGCCTGCAAACAAACGCCAAAATCTATGAGGAATCGGAGGAAATGTTATTGCAGAAGGCCCTCAAGGTCTTGAGCGGATAGCAGTTCGGAGTGATGCATCATGAAGAAAAACATGGCCAGGTTGATGAGCGAGCAGCCTCTCGCCTTGGAAGAGGATGTATTTATCAGACCACAGAGGTTATGTGAGTTTATTGGCCAGGCCAAGGTAATTGGTAAGCTGAGCATGTTCATTAAGGCGGCTAAATCGAGGGATGAACCGCTGGATCATACCCTTTTTTGTGGTCCGCCAGGTCTTGGCAAGACCACTTTAGCCGGTGTGGTCGCTCGCGAGATGGGGGGAGAACTTAAGACAACAACGGGGCCAGCTATCTCGCGAACGGGAGATTTGGCTGCTATATTGTCCTCATTGAAAGCCAAAGACGTGCTCTTCATCGATGAAATACACAGGCTTTCCCCACAGGTCGAGGAAGTGCTTTATTCCGCAATGGAGGATTTCTTTCTGAACATAATTATAGGAAAGGGTCCCATGGCAAGAAGCATTAAGCTCACCTTGCCCAAATTTACGCTGATTGGAGCGACGACGAAGCCGACCTTGCTTTCTGCACCCCTCAGGGGGCGTTTCGGCATCATAGAGCAATTGGAGTATTATTCAACAGATGAGCTAGCAGAGATACTCGTAAGGGGAGCATCGGTGTTGGAGGTGAACCTCGACGAAGAGGCAGCTATGGAGATAGCCAAAAGGTCGAGGGGCACCCCTCGTATAGCTCTTCGTTTGTTAAAGAGAGTGCGTGATATTGCAGAGGCAAAAAAAGAGAGAAAGGTGACGGTAGCTATTGCCCAAAAGGCCTTGGATTTGCTCGGAATAGACGACGACGGCATCGATGACCAGGAAAGAAAGCTGTTGGACGTGATTGTAAATCTTTTCGACGGAGGACCTGTGGGGCTATCGACGTTGGCTGCCGCCATGAGCGAGGAAGAAAGGACGGTAGAGGAGATTTATGAGCCTTATTTGTTGAGAAATGGCCTGATCGAAAGGACAAGAGGCGGAAGAATGGCCACCAGGAAGGCCTACGAAAGGTTGGGGATACCATATTTAAGAAATGGATCGATGGATGGGGATAATTTAACTCTCTTTTAACCAATTCGAGCGGTGGTGATGTTGGCGTGCAGGATGCGGGGAAATTATTGATCTTTTCGGGAGTAATAATGCTCGTCATTGGTATAGTGCTCTATTTCGTTGGAAAGGAGGGGCTTCCCCTTGGGCATATGCCTGGAGACATAGTCATCCGCAAGAAAAACATGGTGTTCTTTTTCCCCATAGTCAGTATGTTAATTTTGAGCATAATCCTGACCGTTGTTCTTAATCTATTGGGCAGGTGGTTCAGATAAGATAGGAAGGGAGAGTCGATCATGAAATCTTTTTTCAGAATATTCGTCCTGTCGGTCTTTTTGGTGTTTGCAGTGTGGGGAGCCGGGTATGCGGCCGAACCTCAAATATCCGTGGCATTGGCCCAAAATGTTTCTTCGTGCACCATTAAGGCAAGCAGTTTGACCCTTTACGATGCATCGGGAAAGCATGTAAACGCAAAGGGTCCTATAACGGTAAAATCGGGCGGCGGATCAAAGGTCATCGTTGGAGGAAAGACGCTGTCTTTGCCCGTAACGGTTAAATCTAACAAGGGGTTACTCTATTTCAATGACAGGCCTTACAGGGGAATTTTAATGTTGATACATAGCAACAATTCGTTTACTGCGGTCAACAAATTATCTATTGATGATTATGTTAAGGGAATATTGAAGATGGAAGTCAATCCAAATTGGCCGACAGAAGTCTTGAGAGCGCAGGCTATTACAGCAAGGACCTATGCTTTGGCCGAAAGGGGAAGACATGGCAATGCCGGGTTTGACCTCTGCAATACCGATCATTGTATCCCCTACAGAGGAGTTAGTGCAGAGGATCCCATATTGACCAAGGCGGTGGAAAGCACGAAAGGAATGGTGCTTTATTATCAGGGTAAGTTGGCTCTTACCTTTTTTCATTCCGATAGCGGCGGTTATACTTCGGACGTTCAGTCCGTATGGGGGTCAGATATACCCTATCTCAAGCCCGTCCAAGAGCCTTTCAGTTACCAGTCGCCATATACGTCGTGGTCTTTCGAGATAAGCGGTGAAGAAATCGGCAAAAGGCTTTCGAGGGCAGGTATAAACGTGGGGACTGTTTACGAGATAAACACTGTCAAGTTAGGGCCCGGCGACAGGGTTGAATTAATAGAAGTCGTAGGTTCCAACGGCAGGAAGACTATAAAATCTCATGATCTCAGGATGGCCTTAGGTGCTAAGGAGCTGAAGAGCACAATATTTACCGTATCGGCTGACGGTACATCGGCTTTGTCGGCAAGAAATATCGCAGAAAGCCAACCCAAAAATGAAGAATCTGCGGGGTCCACACTTATAACCTTGACTCAAGAGGGTGCATTTACCACCGATGAGCTTCTCGACATGCTTCTTCATCCGGAAAAAAAAGAGGAATATCTCCAAAAAGCACTGGCTCGCAAGGGTAAAAGTGCAGCTTCGCCGAGACCTCAGCAGAAGAAGGATCCGAAGTTGCTATGGCCTCAATGGGATTCTCCGGCGGAAGATAGCGCAAAACCAGGAGGTGCAAGAGGTTCTGTCTTCGTCTTTCAGGGAAGAGGTTGGGGACACGGCGTTGGAATGTCTCAATGGGGAGCTAAGGCTATGGCCGAAAAGGGTTGGACTGCGGAGAAGATAGTTAAGTATTACTATCCCGGAACGGAGTTGCGAAGGATTTATTAGTATAAATACATATTCGATGGCAAGAGGTGATCTGTCACGATAGAGCTTTACGATGTTTCAGCATATGACTACGAGTTACCGCAGGAACTCATCGCCCAAACTCCCGTGAAACCGAGGGATCACTCAAAGCTTATGGTCTTAAATAGGCGCGAAAGAAGTCTGGAGCATGCCTGTTTTCATGAGGTAATTAAATATTTAAAAAGAGGGGATGTCTTGGTATTCAACGATACCAAGGTCATCCCCGCCAGGTTTTTGGGCCAAAAGCCTACTGGAGCAAAGGTGGAGGTATTGCTCGTAAAACCCAAGGATTCCGCATGGGAGTATTGGGAAGCGATGGTGCGTCCCGGTAAGCGGTTTAAATCGGGCGACGAAGTGGTAATTGACGATGAGACGTCTATATCGGTGCTTGACAGGCTTTCTGGGGGCATGCGTTTGGTCAGGATTAAAGGAGAGGATACCCCTTACAATATAATCGAAAAAAAGGGGAAAGTCCCCCTGCCCCCATATATAAGGGGCAACGGCAGAGCCTCCAAACATTATCAAACGGTGTACGCTCGTGTCGACGGTTCTGTTGCTGCGCCCACGGCAGGTTTTCACTTTACCGAAGAGCTGTTGGATAAACTTCGTTCCTGCGGGATTGAATTAGCCTATGTAACGCTACACGTCGGTCCGGGAACCTTTCGTCCCGTAAAGGTAGACGACGTTAGAAAACATGAGATGCATTGCGAGGATTACCACATTTCGTCCGATACAGCAGAAAGGATAAACAAAGCAAAAAAGGAAGGCAGGAGAATTATAGCCGTAGGGACTACGGTGGTCAGGTGTTTAGAGTCATCGAGCGATGAGGAGGGTTTCGTCCTTTTCGGTAAAGGGAATACCGATCTTTTTATATTCCCAGGCTATAAGTTCAAGGTTGTCGATGGCATGGTCACAAACTTTCATCTTCCCAAAAGCACTTTATTGATGCTGGTATCTGCCTTTGCCGGATATGATTTTGTAATGGAAGCCTACAAAGTGGCTATAGAAAGAAGATATCGTTTTTATTCCTTTGGCGATGCTATGTTAATAATTTAATCTTTGGAGGGGATCTCTATGTGGAGTTGGGCAGTATTCGTACCCCATCCTCCTATAATAATACCCGAAGTTGGCAGGGGAGAAGAGAAGGCCGCTGCAAAGACATTGGAAGGAATGCAGAGGATCTGCAGCGAGCTGGAAGACGAAAGGCCGGAATCGTTGGTTGTGCTTACGCCCCACCATGTCATGGGTAAGGGGTTAAGTATCATCTGTGGGGAAAGCATTGCCGGTGATATGGGGATGTTTCGCGCCAAGGAATGCAAATTGCAGTCTGAAGGCGACTTCGAACTTGCCACAGAATTAGCGGGACATGTCAAAAAAGAAGGTTTGCCCGTAACGATGTCGACGGGAAAGAGGGTCGAGATGGACCACGCTTCCTTTGTCCCCCTTTATTATTTGAGTAAAGCCTGGAAGTCGCTGCCAAAGCTTGTTTTGGCAAATCCCCTGGGGTTGAGTTATGAGCAAAGTTACTTTCTGGGAAGGGCGTTAAGACGTTTAGAACTAAAGGATAAAAAGGCGGGCATTGTCTTTAGCGGTGACTTGTCCCACAGGCTCATTCCCGGGGCGCCTGCAGGTTATCATCCGCGAGCGAAGGAATTCGATGCATTGGTGGTAAAAGCGTTCGAGACCTCCAGTGCCGATGAACTTTTATCGCTATCGGAAGATCAGATAGAATCGGCGGGAGAGTGTGGGTTGCGATCAGCTTTGGCCTTTTTGGGCATTGCTGAAGGAGAGCCCCTTCGCCTGTTTTCCTATGAAGGGCCCTTTGGGGTTGGATATTGCACTGCCATTTGGAAGCCTGCCAAAGGAAGGGGTGATATTAATTGAAAAGTGGCAATTCGCATCCCTACGTGGAACTGGCACGGCGTGCAGTTAAATATTATTTCCAGACAAAAAAGATATTAAATCCTGGCGAGGCCGTGACTATATGTCCCAACCCGGAGATGTGGAACAAAAGGCGTGGATGCTTCGTTTCAATTAAAAATTTAGACGGAAGCTTGAGGGGATGTATAGGAACCATTCGTCCCGTGAGGGAAGATTTATCTTCAGAGATCGTTTACAATGCCCTCGCAGCTGCCTTTGAAGATCCAAGATTTATGCCGCTAAGGGAAGAGGAACTTGAAAAGGTCAAATTTTCGGTGGATGTCTTAAGCGAGTTGGATATAGTCGATTCGACAGAAAAATTGGACCCCAAGATATATGGCGTGGTGGTGGAGAAGGGTTTCAGGAAGGGGGTTTTGCTTCCCAATCTCGATGGCGTGAACACCGTCGCCGAGCAGTTAGAAATAGCCGCCAGGAAGGCTGGTATACTTTCTTTAGACGGTTGTGTCATATATAAATTTACCGTGGATAGATACGAGGAAGTGATAGAAGATAAATGAAGGCTCTCTATTGGCATTGGGAAAACGGAAATGTAAGATGCGAGCTTTGCCCCCATGCTTGTCTCGTTCCCGAGGGGAAAAAGGGGCTTTGTCTTGTTCGCGAAAACGTCCCCGGGGAGGGATTAATAGCAAGCACATACGGGCTTTTTTCTAGCATTGCCCTTGATCCCATGGAGAAAAAACCTCTTTATCATTTCCTGCCCGGAAGGGACGTTCTATCCCTGGGTTCTGTCGGTTGCAATATGAGGTGTCCCTTTTGCCAAAACTGGCATATATCCACCTGGAGTCCCCAAATTAAACTGTCAAGGATTGATCCTCCGGAGTTGCTATCCCTGGTTAAGAAATATAGCGTAACGGCTGTAGCCTTCACCTATAATGAACCTTTGATTTCCTACGAGTATCTTTTGGAAGTGATACCCCTTTTAAAAAAGGAAAACGTGAAAGTCGTCTTAGTGACAAATGGTCTCATAAACCCCCTTCCTTTGAAAGAAATAGCGCACCGCATAGATGCGGCCAATGTAGATTTAAAAACTTTCAATGAGGAAACATATAAAAAATTGGGCGGCGATCTTGAGACTGTATTGAAGACGCTTCAAATTTTAAAGAGCTTCAATGTCCATGTAGAGATAACCCATCTTCTGGTTACGGGAATAAACGATGATCTCGGTGAATTCGAGGCCCTCTGTTCCTGGATTGCAGGAGAATTGGGAGATAGATTGCCCCTTCATATTTCCAGATATTTTCCTTCGCATAAATGGACGAAACCCCCTACCGACATTTCATTGTTAGAAAGGGCGCTAGAAATTGCCAGGAGATATTTAGAATTCGCCTATTTAGGAAATGTATCAAAATTTTCTGATACCTTCTGCCCCAGCTGCGGGAAGTTGGTCATTAAGAGAAGAGGCTATAAACTTCAGCTTTTGTCGGTAACTAGCGACGGAAGATGTTCTGCCTGCGGTTTCGATTTGGGTATTGTACTTTTGTAAATTTATGGCATACTTTAAATAGCGAATTCAAAACTTTAGACTTCAGGGAGGGGCATGCATGGATACGATTCACCTTAATGGTCATTCTTTGACGTTAGAAGACGTCGTCAAGGTTGCCCGATGTGGCTGCAAGGTAAACTTGGATCCCGCTGCAAAGGCCTTTGTCAAGCGGGGTGCTGCAATTGTTGAAAAGTGGGTTCAGGAAGAAAGAGTCGTATATGGGATAACAACAGGCTTCGGAGATCTTGCTTCAGTTACCATTCCCTCAGAACAAAGCGAAATTTTGCAGGAGAATCTGCTCAAGAGCCATGCATCGGGAGTTGGGGAACCTCTCCCGGAAGACATAGTAAGGGCTATTATGTTGCTTCGAATCAACACGTTGATACGGGGTTTTTCGGGAATTAGCCTTGAGACGCTTTCACTTTTGGTTGACCTTTTGAACAAAGGAATTCATCCCCTAATACCCTCCCAAGGTTCGGTGGGGGCCAGCGGAGATCTGTGTCCGCTGTCTCATCTGGCCATCGCCCTTTTGGGATTGGGCGATGTTTTTTATAAGGGCGAAAGAATGCAGGCAACATTGGCTTTGGAAAAAGCAGGGTTGAAGCCCATAAAATTAAAGCCCAAAGAGGGGCTTGCTTTAAATAACGGCACCGCGGCGACGACAGGCATTGCTTCGCTGGTCATCTATGATGCTTTAAATTTAGCAAAAGCAGCCGATATAGCGGGAGCGATGTCATTGGAAGCCCTGCACGGAGTTCCCTATGCCTTTGACTCCAGAACTCACGAACTTAGACCTCACTTCGGACAGAGGACGGTTGCTTCGAACGTAAGACGATTGATAGAGGGGAGCGAAATAATCGAAGCATTCAAGGGCGCAAGAGTTCAAGATGCCTATTCGCTCAGATGCATCCCGCAAGTTCACGGAGCAAGCAGGGATGCGCTGGACTTCGTTCGTCAAAAGATAGACATAGAAATCAACTCCGTCACCGATAATCCCTTGATCTTTCCCGCCGACGGCGAAGCTCTAAGCGGGGGCAACTTCCACGCCCAACCCATAGCTTTGGCCATGGACTTCTTGGGAATAGCCGTGGCGGAATTTACAAACATCTCGGAAAGGCGCGTTGCAAGGCTGGTCGACAGCAAACTTTCCGGCCTGCCGGCCTTTTTGATGAAAAATAGCGGAGTCAACAGCGGCTTCATGATACCTCAATACGTCTGCGCCGCACTGGTCTCCGAGAATAAAGTGCTTGCCCATCCATCTTCTGTGGATTCCATACCCACTTCTGCAAATCAGGAAGATCACGTCTCCATGGGAGCCTATGCCGCCAGAAAGGCTCAAACCATATTGTCCAATGCCCAGAAGGTAATTGCCATAGAGATGTTGGCTGCAGCACAGGCCTTGGAGTTCAGCGCTCCCCTTAAACCTGGCAAAGGGGTTTACAGGGCATTTCAAGCCATCAGAGAGAGGACTCCCTTTTTAGACGAAGATATCCTTATGGCCCCTTTGATCGAAGAGGTGTTGAGCCTCGTCAAAAGCGGCGAAATAGTTAGAGAGGTTGAAGAAGAAGTAGGAGAACTCGATTGACCGAAGCTAAATTGCCGATTGACTGTTGAGTATAAATAATTTGGAGCTGGATAACGGATAAAGTACTGGAGGTGTAAATTGTGGTCAAATTAATCGAATGTGTCCCAAATTACAGCGAGGGCAGACGAGAAGATGTCATAGAAGCTATAGTAAAACCCTTCAAAGAAACCAAAGATTGCTATCTATTGGACTATAGGGCGGATAAAGATCACAATCGCTTGGTGGTAAGCCTCGTCGGAGAACCAGATGCACTGGGAAAGGCGCTGGTAGAGTCGGCAGAGGTTGCCATAAAGCATATAGATCTTAACAAACATGAGGGTGCTCATCCGAGGATAGGTGCCGTCGACGTCATTCCCTTTGTCCCCTTAAGAAACATCACTATGGAGGAATGCGTGGAATTCTCGAGAAAGTTTGCAGAAGATTTTCATCGCAGAACTTCCGTGCCGGTATATTTCTACGAAGAATCGGCTTTGAGGCCGGAAAGGCGAAATTTGGAAGTCATAAGGAAGGGCCAATTTGAAGTGTTGAAAGAAGAAATCTCCAAGCCGGAGAGACATCCCGATATCGGTTCGCCCGAGATGCACCCCACAGCAGGGGCTACCGTTATTGGGGCCAGAAAGTTTTTAGTCGCCTTCAACGTTAATTTACATACAAATGATGTCAATATAGCCAAAGCGATCGCCAGGGCCATAAGGTCCTCAAGCGGCGGCTTTTCGGCCGTAAAGGCCATTGGATTGGAGCTTAAGGAGAAGAACATGGCTCAGGTGAGCATGAACATCGTGGATTACGAAAAGAACGCTCTATATCGCGTCTTGGAGCTGATAAAATGCGAGGCGAAACGTTGGGGGGTTTCAGTAGCGGAGACCGAAGTCTATGGCATGGTTCCTGCTGAGGCATTGCTTCAAAGCACTTCTTACTACATGCAGATCTCCCATTTCGACCCCAACCAAGTAATTGAGCTAAGGCTTCTTGATCTTTTGGGCAGGGATTGAAGATGACCTTAAAGCTTTTCAGAAACGCCAGAATATACACCCCCTTGGATAAGGGAAGGCCCTTGAAGGGGAGCGAAATGAATCAAATTTATTCTGAGGAAAAGGGAGCAATCCTCGTAAGGGATGGCTATATCGAATCAATTGGTCAAGAATTAGAAGTACTAAAATCTGTCACGGAAGATGCCTTGGAGATCGACCTGGGCGGTCGATGCGTTATTCCCGGCTTCGTAGATCCCCATACACATGCGTGTTTTGTCGGAACCAGGGAAAGGGAATTTATAATGCGCCTCCAAGGAGCCTCATATCTTGAAATACTCAAAATGGGCGGAGGCATTCTTTCCACCGTCGATAGAGTCAGGTCGGCAAGTCGCGATGAGCTTTATGCAAGCACTGAAGAAGTAATAAATAGAGCTTTGAAGAATGGCACCACTGCCATGGAAATAAAAAGCGGGTACGGCCTTTCCTTAGAGCACGAAGTCAAAATGCTCGAGGTCATAGATGCGTTAAAGGGCAAACCTGTCGATATAGTCGCAACTTTTATGGGTGCCCATGCGGTGCCGCGGGAGTACAAAGACAATCCGAAAGCCTATGTTGATCTCGTAGTGGAGGAAATGATACCCCACATTGCTGCTAAGGGATTGGCCAGATATTGTGACGTATTTTGCGAAGAAGGCGTCTTTTCCGTTGACGATGCCAAGAGGATCTTGTTGGCGGCAAGGAAATGCGGTCTGGGCTTAAAAATTCACGCTGACGAAGTGTATGATTTAGGCGGAGCAAAATTAGCCGCCGAGCTTAAGGTTGATTCAGCTGAACACCTACTTGCGGCAAGCGAGGAAGGCTTAAAAGCAATGGCTGAAAGTGGTGTGCTCGCTGTGTTGCTGCCGGCGACGGCCTTCAGCCTCAGGAAATCCTATGCCCCCGCAAGGAAGATGATAGAAATGGGAGTTCCTGTTGCATTGGCAACGGACTGCAATCCCGGTTCCTGCTATTGCGAATCGATGGAGATGGTATTTAGACTTGCCCTGTTGGGCATGGGCTTATCGATGGAAGAATCGCTTGTGGCTTCGACGCTTAACGCTGCCTATGCCATAGGCATGGCAAGTCATGTAGGCAGTTTGGAAAGGGGGAAAAAGGCCGATTTTGTCGTTCTAGACGGAGAAACGCCAGGTATCATGGCCTACCATTTGGGATGGCGAAACATAAAAGAGGTATACAAAATGGGCCAAAGATTTTCATCGGAGGTGTAGAAGATGTCAATGAAGGAAATGTCTCTGAGATCTTTTTTGGTGGAACTTGCCTCGGATTCTCCAGCGCCTGGAGGGGGGAGCGTGGCCGCTTTTGACGGTGCCATGGGAGCTTCTTTGGTGTCCATGGTGGCCAGATTGACTGTTGGTAAAGAAAAATACAAGGAACATCAGGCCATAATGGAAGAACTGATGAAAGATTGCGATAAAATGCGAGACGAGTTTTTGGATCTAATGGACAAAGATTCAAATGCATTTAACGATTTTATGAAGGCCATGCGCCTTCCCAAAAACACTGAAGAAGAAAAAAAGGAAAGGACTTTTGCCATGCAGGAGGCCCTTAAAAAAGCAGCCTTGGTTCCAATGGAAACGCTCAGGAGGTGCCTTGATCTTGCAAAAAAGGCGGAAATAGCCGTCGAAAGGGGTAATGTCAATGCCGTAACGGATGCAGGAACAGCGTTGCTTCTTGCTTCAAGTTCTGCCAAAGCCGCCTCCTACAACGTATTAATTAACTTGAAAAGCATTAAAGACGAGGGCTTCGCCAATCAATTAAAATCCGAGGTTGAATCCTTGTTAAAGGCTATTGACGATACCGTTCTAAGGGGATTAAAGAGCTTGGAAGAGAATTTGTAACCATGTGAATATCAAACCGAAATGGAGGAGGCTGTTTGTTAGGGATTAGCAACGCTTACTTTAATGCCTCCTCTAAAATTTAGCTGGAATACACGTAATGACAAATGGAAAATGCAGGGCGAAGTGACAAAGTATTAATATTGTCTTTCGCCCTGCATTTTCTTGGGAGTACCTTTGCCAGGTCTTTTAGCAAGCGGTGTAAACCGGGTACAAGATAACATCTAATGTAATAGTATAATAAAAGAGATCTATGGTAATTTTTAAAAAGGGGGAGATTTGGGGATGGAGCAAAAATGGTTTCCCGATGCTAAGGTGCTGGAGGTTGATCTCTCAAAAGGGACGATTAAATCGCAAGTTTTGCCGGGCGAGATCTATAGGCTATATCCGGGTGGTTCTGCTTTAGGAACCTATCTGTTGCTTAGAACAATGAAAAGCAAGGTAGATCCCTTATCCGAAGATAATGTCATCACCTTTTCTGTGTCGCCTCTGGTTGGTTTGCCGATAAGCGGTGCAAACAGGCTTTCCATTAACACCAAAAGCCCCTTGACGGGAGGAATAGCGGATAGTCAATCTGGTGGTTTCTTTGCTGCCCATTTAAAAAGCAACGGCTGGGACTCAATAGTTGTGAAGGGGTGTTCGCCAAAGCCGGTTTATCTTTATGTTGATGGAGATCACGTTGAGTTGAAAGATGCCACTTCATTATGGGGGAAGGTTACGGCTGAGGTTGAGCGGGCAATCAAAGATGAACTTCGCGATAATCACGTTGAAATAGCCCAAATTGGGCCTGCGGGTGAGAAAAAGGTGCGGTTTGCCTGTGTTATAAACATGGCCAATAGGGCTAATGGCAGAAACGGAACAGGTGCTGTAATGGGCTCGAAGAATTTAAAAGCCATTGTGGTTAAGCGCAAGGCTTCTCAAAGGCCCTTCGATGGCGATGGTTTTAAGTCGTTGGTAAAAAGGGTCACCGATGCCTTGCAAGACAGCGAAGCTCATCGATCGCTACATAAATACGGCACAGCCGGTGTACTTGCTAGTTTTAACAATGCGGGATACCTTCCATCAAAGAATTGGACAAGTGGATACCTTCACGATGGTTTCAATATATCAGGGCAGGCTATGACAAAAACCATACTGAAAAGAGAGGACACATGCTTTGGGTGTGTGGTCAAATGCAAAAGAGTAGTGGAAGTCCCGGGCAAGATTGACAGCATATACGGAGGCCCCGAGTATGAGTCATGTGCTGCTTTGGGATCGTACTGTGGCGTTACTGATCTCGAGGCAGTAGCATACGCTAACCAGTTATGCAATATGTATGGTATGGATACAATAAGCTGTGGCGCAACAATAGCCTTTGCCATGGAATGCTTTGAAAGTGGAATCATAGATACCGTTGACACAGATGGCATAGAATTGAACTTCGGAAATGGCAGTGCGCTAGTGAAAATGGTAGAAAAAATAGCTAAGAAAGAAGGATTTGGCGGCATACTTGCCGAAGGAAGCGCGAGAGCCGCAAAGGTAATAGGCAGAGGATCGGAAAAGCTTTTGGTAACGGTGAAGGGACAGGAATTTCCGGCCCATATGCCTCAATGGAAAGCTGCCCTAGGATTGGTTTACGCGATTAATTCTTATAGCGCAGATCACCAATCGAGCGAACACGATCATATTCTAGCCGCTGATCCCACATCTAGTGAGCGAAATAGGTTAGCCAAGATTGGCGTTTGGAAGGGGTCTAAAGAATTTAGATCTCTTGACGAGGAAAAAGTAAGATTTGCTTTCAATACTCATTGTTTTTACTATTTGATGAACACTCTATGTTTGTGTCAGTTTATTGCCGGGCCTGGCTGGCAAATCATCGGACCCAGCGAAGTCGTAGAACTTTGCCAAAGCGGAATTGGTTGGGATACTTCTGTGTATGAACTAATGCTCATCGGTGAACGACAGGTCAATATGATGCGCTTTTTCAATTCTCGTGAAGGTTTTACAAAGGATAACGACACTTTGCCTGAAAAGGTTTTTATCCCCCTCTCAGGCGGACCCAGCGATGGAGTGCATTTAGACAGGGAGGAATTTAAAAGTGCGCTCGAAATGTTTTACAAAGTAGCTCAATGGGATCCAAGCAATGGCAATCCTATGGAGGGTGCACTAAGGCGTTTGTCTTTAGGTTGGCTTCTCAGTTAAGTAAATGATCTTCGCCTTGGCCATGGTGGTAAGAGCCTCCTTATTTTAATTGGTTTGGTTGGTTCTTACCACCATTGTATTTTCAAAGCTAAATTCCACACTAAAGATTATAGAGCCCAATTTCTGTTGACAACAGCCTTTAGGTTTGATAAAGTTTACTGCAGCGAGAGAAGGGAATGCGATGTGTGTCTAGCCGTTTTCGATGCGTGTTATACATACATCAAGAAGGTTTTGTTGGGTGGTTAGTTCAGAGGGAGAACGCTTCCTTGACGCGGAAGAGGTCGCAGGTTCGAGTCCTGCACCACCCACCAAAGGTTTTCGCAAGGAGTCTGGTCGAGGTACTGGACTCCTTTTTTTATAGCCCTTAATATAGTTATGACGAATATATCGAATAAGCAAAGGTGGAAAAGAGGTTTGGTTCTGTCTTGATCAAGGGTATCGGGGTAGATGTATGCGATATAGGTAGAATAAAGGAAAGCATAAAGTCGGGCCATTTTTTAAAAAGGGCTTTTACCGACGTTGAGATAGAGTATGCCCTCTCGAAGGCTCGCCCAGAACAGCATTTGGCTGGCTGTTTCGCCGCCAAAGAAGCTCTTTCTAAGGCTCTTACCGTGGGCTTATGGGATTTGGGGCTGAAAAATGCTTGGGTAGTTCGCGGAAATGAAGGTGAGCCCAAGTTCGGCTTTAGCGCATCTTTATCGGAAAAGCTATGTAGAAGCGGGATAGATAAGGTGTGGTTGACAATTAGTCATGAGAAAGAAATGGCAGCGGCTTTTGTTATTTTGGAGGCATTAATATGATTCCTCTTTATACAGCAGAAATGGCTAAAAAAATAGATAAGACACTCATGGAAGATTTTTCACTTCCGGGTACAGTTTTAATGGAAAATGCAGGAAGGTCCGTGGCATCGCATGTTTCGGAATTGATGAAAGATAAAAATGGGAAAGTTTTAATATGTGCGGGTCCGGGCAATAATGGAGGAGACGGCTTCGTTGCGGGAAGACATCTCTTAAACTATGGTTACGAAGTTAAATTGATCACTTCTTTGCCAATGTTCGAACTTTACAAAGGAGATGCACTGATAAATGCCAACGCCTTTATAAAGGTGGGAGGTAATATCTGCTTTTCCAATGAGTTATCGGATCTGAAACTAGAAAAAATGATAAAGGATGCGGACCTATGTATCGATGCCTTATTAGGCGTGGGCTTTAAGGGAGCTCCCCAAGGTGAAATTGCAAGATTAATCGAGGCTATTAATAAGGCCGCTTTAGTCGTCTCAATAGATGTCCCAAGTGGGGTAGATTCTTCGTCGGGGCGAGTTCCCGGAGTTGCGGTTAAGGCAGACGTTACCGTAACGATGCACCTGCACAAAATCGGGCTTTATGTGGCCCCTGGCTGCACCTATGCAGGAAAGGTTCTGTTGGCGGATATTGGCGTACCTCCCATGTTGGGAGCTTTGACCTATAACACTAACTGTTTTTTGTGGAACGAAGAATCGTCTATCGATGCACTGCCCAATAGGCCTCTAGACATACATAAGGGCAACAGGGGAAGTGTCGCTATTCTCGGAGGGTCCGATCTTTATCGCGGTGCTCCCCTACTTGCATCCATGGGGGCATTGAGAGCGGGAGCCGGTATAGTGTATATGATTTTACCCGAGAAGGTTTATGAACAAACAGGCCAATTCTTGCCAGAAGCCATTGGCGTTCCAGTGAGATCGGACGAGTATTTTTTGACGACCAAGGCGCTTGATGCAGTCAGTGCGATAGAAGACAGGATAGACGTATTGATCGTTGGACCAGGTATGGGCAGAAGAGAAGAAACTGTAGATTTAGTTGTGAAACTTTGGCAGGAATATCCTAAAAACATGATTTACGACGCTGACGGATTATATGCCCTTTCTCTCAATTCTGCTGCTTTAGACAGGAGAGATAATGTAATCTTAACCCCACACGAAGGAGAAGCAGGCAGATTGTTGGATTGCTGTGCTTCGCGTGTGCATGAAAATCGGCTGGAAGCGACAGAAAGGCTCAGTCTTAAATACGGACCTGTTGTATTGAAGGGTTTTCACAGCATCATCGGTGATGGTTTGCGTTATCTTGTTTGCAACGCCGGAAGCCCGGCCCTTTCGGTGCCGGGTTCGGGGGACGTATTGAGCGGAGTTATTGGAGCTTTATACGTCTCTGGGCTTGATCCTGTCGATAGCGCTGGTCTGGCGGTGTGGTTGCATGCTAAAGCGGGAGAAAACCTAAGTTGTCTTGAAGGTGTTGACGGATCTTTGGCGCGGGAAATTGCCGATCAGGTAAGATTCGTAATGGGGGATATTCGATATGCCAAGGAGAAAAATAGATTGGGAAGAAGAGTTGGAAAAGACGGAAAGGATACGCCGGCGTGGTTTTAGAATCACGGCCCTCTCCCTTGCCTTTATAGCCATGTTTTTTATGGGCAATAAATTTCAAAACTATCGACTTGCACCACCCTTTTATGTAGTTATGGTCTTATTGGGTCTTTTGGGTATTATATTAATATATGGTCGAAGAAAGTGAATGGCGGTGAAATATTTTTTGATGGATCATTTATATTCTTACATTATTAGATCGCCAAAAATGATGTTAGATTTGGGAAGCGTTATTGCTTCTCTCGTCTTTCCGGGTTTGGTGATTTACCTGGATGGGAAACTAGGCACGGGTAAGACCACGCTTGTCAGAGGCATTGCTTGGGCATTAGGTTGGCGCGGAGTTAGAAGTCCCTCTTTTACTCTTGTCAATGAATATCCCACTGATCCGCCAATGGCGCACATTGATCTTTATCGTTTAGAGAGAACCGAATTTGAGGATATCGCCGTCGAGGAATACATTGACAACGGCTTTTTTGTTGCCATTGAGTGGGGAAAGCCCGATTATTTCCCCTATATAAATAAATGGTGGCATGTAATGATCTTATATGATGATGACTTAATCAAAAGAGAAGAAAGAAAAGTTAAAATAACTGCATTTGGAGATAAAGCTGAAGAAAGATTAAAACACTTAGATAGGGTGGTCTCGTCATGGGCTCTTTAAAATCCAACGATTGTCTAGTACTGGGGGTAGATTGCTCTACGAAATATACCGCCATTGGATGCGTTAGGTGCGAGAGGGTAATTGGAGAAATTTCCCTCGACCTGGGCAGATACCAATCCTCCCTTCTTCCGGGTTTGGTAGACGAATTGTTAGGTTTTTGGGGTTTCAAACTGACGAACGTCGATGCCTTGGCCGTAACAATCGGCCCGGGTTATTTTACCGGCCTTCGCGTCGGGCTGTCTTATGTCACAACCTTAGCCTACGCGTTGGAAGTGCCCGTAATTCCGCTTTCTTCGTTAAAGGTTCTGGCCGGCGATTTTATTGAAGCTAAAAATGTGATCACAGTGCCCGTAATTTGGGCGAGGGGGACTCAATATTACTCTTGCATTTTTGAAAGTGACGGAGAGGATTTAAAAGAAATAGCTGCCCCTGATGTCTTGGACGAGCGGGATATCATTGCAAAGGCAAAAGATATGTCTTTAGAGAAAGGGAAAACGGTATTTGTGATTGGCGATGACGTAGCACGTTTTCAAGAAAAACCTTCAGGAATTCATTTCCTGGCAGACGGCGTAAGAGGCGGCAATGTAGCCAAGCTCGGTTTTAAGATGAGAAGCTGCGCCAGATCACCAATGCAGATTGAAGCTTTGTATTTAAGAAGACCGTACTAAGTCAAGATTTACTTTATATAGGATACGGGCTGTTATAGCATAATACATGTGATTAAAATCACATTAGTGTATTATAGGCAATTTGTCAGAATTTTTGTAATAGTAAGATCATGTCTATATTTGCGTGATAATTCTTTTATAGTCATAATTAAATTTGGAATTATAAAATCACAATAAGACTCATTCCACGGAGGGTGGTGTCTCCCTTGGCAAAATTTGTTGTGGACGTAAATGAAAATTGGTGCAAGGGTTGCGGGCTATGCGTGGCAATATGCCCTAAGAAGGTGTTGGAATTTAACGAGAGAGTGAAATCGGAGCCGGTAAGGATTGACGATTGTATTGGATGTCATCAGTGCGAAAATATCTGTCCTGATTTCGCTATTACGGTTAAGGAGGCGAAACCAGATGCCTAAAGTTGAATTTTGGCAGGGCAATACGGCTGTTGCAATGGGGGCAATAGCTGCAGGATGTCGGTTTTTCGGCGGATATCCGATTACTCCTTCTTCGGAAATCGCCGAGATAATGGCTGCCGAATTGCCCAAGGTTGGCGGAAAGTTCATTCAGATGGAAGACGAGATTGCAAGCATTGCTTCTGTTATCGGAGCATCTATTGCCGGGCTTAAAGCTATGACTGCCACATCGGGCCCGGGATTTTCCCTGAAACAGGAAAACATTGGCTTCGCCTACATGACCGAAGTCCCTGTCGTCGTCATTAATGTTATGAGAGGAGGCCCATCAACGGGGTTGCCGACGAAGGTCTCGCAACAGGATGTCATGCAAGCTCGTTGGGGAACCCATGGGGATCACGAGACAATTGCATTGGCTCCGGCATCCGTACAAGAGTGTTACGAATTGACCATTGAGGCCTTTAATTTATCAGAACGGTTTAGACAGCCCGTAATTTTGTTGAGCGACGAAGTTGTGGGCCATATGAGGGAAAAGATAGTGATTCCCGAAAAAGGGTCTTACCATATAGTAGATCGCAAAAGACCCAAAGAAGATCCCGAAAAATTTGTTCCCTATAAGCCAGATCCGGAAGACGACATCCCTCCCATGGCATCCTTTGGGGATGGTTACCGATGGCATGTGACGGGCTTGACGCACAATCAATGGGGTTTCCCAACCAACGACCCCGATATATCTGAGGAGAAGGTTCTGCGGTTGATGCGTAAGGTGAGGCGTTTCAAAGGCGAAATAGTTAAATATGATACATATGAAGTTGAAGATGCTGAAATATTAGTAGTTGCTTACGGCTCTGTTTCCCGAACGGCCTTGAGCGCTGTGCGGGAGGCAAGGAGCAAGGGAATGAGAGTCGGCTTTTTCAGACCAATAACTCTTTGGCCTTTTCCCGATGACGAACTTCGCGGGCTGCTGGGCGGCGTAAAATCCGTGTTAGTGCCCGAGCTTAACTGTGGCCAGATGATTCTCGAAGTGGAAAGGGCTGTGGGGGGTAAGGCCAGGGTCTTCGGAAAGGGCTTGGTCAACGGAGAGCTTTTCAGGCCCTCCGAGATATTTGATTTTATCAAGGAGGTAGCGTAATAATGCCTAGCCAGGAAGTTTTAAATTGGTTGCGCACGCGCTTTTTCCCTCACATATGGTGTCCGGGCTGCGGCCACGGGATAATAATGCATGCCTTATTGAGAGCCCTTGTCGACTTGGGGAAAAAGAAAGAAGAAACCGTAATTGCTTCGGGCATTGGTTGTTCGAGCAGAATGCCGGGGTACATAGATGCCTGTACTTTGCATACCACGCACGGCAGGTCTTTGGCATTTGCTACGGGTGTCAAGTTAGCCAATCCCGAGCTTACGGTTATCGACGTAATGGGCGATGGAGATTGCACTGCTATAGGCGGAAATCATTTTATACATGCCTGTAGGCGCAATATAGATATAACCGCCATCGTAATGAACAACAATATTTACGGGATGACCGGGGGGCAGGCTTCTCCGACGACGCCGGCCGGTGCATACGCGACTACCGCTCCCTATGGAGTCTTGGACGTTCCCTTCGATATTTGTAAACTTGCTGCAGGAGCGGGAGCTTCTTACGTGGCAAGAGCCACGGTTGCGCACCCGCTGCTGATCGAGAAGTATGTGAAAAACGCCGTTTCAAAAAAAGGTTTTGCGGTGGTGGAAGTAGTGACTCATTGTCATACGCAATTTGGCAGGAAAAATAAGAGACCAAGACCGATAGATAACATCAATTTCTTCAAGGACAATAGCGTGATGAACAATAAAGCCTCCAATATGACACCTGAAGAGCTGCAGGGCAAGATCGTTATTGGGGAATTTGTGAATATTGAGTTGCCTGAATACATAGAACAGTACATGAATTTGATAGAAAAAGTGGGAGGTAATCGCGGATGAGCGATCAGCGGTATGAAATTCGCATAGCCGGTTCAGGTGGGCAGGGCGTTATTTTGGCAGCCGTGATCGTCGGGGAAGCTCTTGCTTTGTACGAAGAAGGTTTGAACGTGGTGCAAACGCAAGCTTACGGTCCTGAGGCAAGGGGTGGAGCATCCAAGGCCGAGGTCATTGTTTCGCGGGGAAAAATAGATTATCCTAAGGCTACAAATCCCAATTTACAGGTCATATTGACCCAAAAGGCCTGTGACGAGTACGTTCACGATGCCTCTCCAAACAGCGTTGTCATAGTTGACGACTTCTTTGTGACTGAGCCTCCTAAGATAAATGCCAACGTTTATTCCCTTCCTATCGTCAGAACAGCCAGAGAGGAGATCGGAAGAGAAATAGTCACCAACATGGTTGCCTTGGGTACCCTTGCAAGAATTTTGGAGAGTTGGGACTTGGCCAAGCCGGAGTCAATTCGTAAAGCTATATTGGATCGCGTTCCAAAGGGAACGGAAGAGCTTAACTCAAAAGCTTTTGAACTGGGTTACAAGCTCATGAAAGAAAAGCTGTAATGTAGCAAGGTATTGTTAATTTCTGGGATGAAACAAAACCTTGGCGACGAAATAATTCTCAATATCGAAAACGTTGACAGTAAAGCTCGAGGAATTGCAAGGGTCGACGGTTACGTAGTTTTCGTTCCAGGAGCCTTAATTGGTGAAACTGTCACCGTTAATATCGTCGAGCGGAAAAAACATTACTCTGTGGCTAAGATTAAGTCCCTGCTAAAGGCAAGCCCTTATCGAGTCCAACCCAGATGCGAAGTTTACGAGGCGTGCGGCGGTTGCAATATGCAGCACGCCTCGTATGATCATCAGGTGAAAGTAAAGAGCTCGCTGATAGAGGATGCAATTATCAGAATCGGCAAATGGAAAGAGGCAGATATTGCTCCTGTGATTCCGAGCTTTTTAGTGTGGGGATACCGAAACAAGGCAATAATACAGGCGCGATACCAAAAGGGTAAACGAAAGCTGGGATATTTCGCTCGAGGAACACATGATGTGGTGAACCTAAAAGCATGCCCAATTCTAGACCCTTTAATAAACCTCGTTTATGCTAACTTGCGGAATGCCGTGCTTCAAAGCGATCTCTCCTTTTACGACGAAGAAAGAGGGGAAGGCTTGATACGCAATTTTGTCTTAAGATCTTCCTTTTCCATGAAAAAGATCTTGCTTGCCTGGATTCTTAGTCGTGAGCCCGACGACAGGGAGTATAAAATGATCAGTGATATTTCAAACGGCCTATATAAATATAAAGATGTATCACCTTTTCTTGGCGGAGTTCAGATAAACATCAACCCATCTAAGGGGAATTTTATCTGGGGCAGCAAAACGCAGTCGTTGTTTGGTGAAGATGTCTTGGTGGAGAGGTTTGAAAATATTAAGCTGAGATTCGGTGTGTCCGATTTCTTTCAGGTCAATGTGCTGCAAGCCTTTAGGATGTTCGAAATTGTTGCGGAATTAGCAAGGGATAGCAAGCATGTACTTGAGCTTTACAGCGGAGTTGGAAGTATGACGGCCTTTCTGGCGTCGTTTTGCAATGACGTTGTTGCAGTAGAGGAATGGAGACCTGCTTACGAATCTTTGGTGTCTAATATGACAAACAATGGCATTAATAACGTTACTGCAATTTGTGGAAAGGCCGAAGACGTGGTCAAGACAAAAGTTAGCGGACACTTCGATATTGTGGTTGTGGATCCGCCCAGAACGGGTTGCCATAAGGACGTGTTGAATTTTATCGGTAGGGTGATAAGTCCGAAAAGAGTTATATATGTTTCCTGTAATCCTGCTACGCTTGCCAGGGACAGCAAAATATTGAACGAATATGGCTACAATATGGAAAATGCAATGCCATTGGACATGTTTCCTCAAACAAGTCACGTGGAAAGCGTCGTTCTGTTGGAAAAATAACACACCTTAAGCGAGTTAGATCTTTTTTTACAGCAGCAACAAAGCAGTTTTAGGGGGGGTGAAGCGATGGGTGCTTTAGGCTACTTTAGCTATAAGAACATCTATGTTGAAGACAACAAAAGGATATTGGAATTGAATGTACTTCCTGAGACCCGACCAAGTTAGCGTTACAACGATCAACGATGAAAGATTCAAGAAAAAACTGAGAGTGACCGACGAAACGCTCGAAAGAATTTCTAAAGAATTGTTAAAATTATAGTAACAGAACAGTATAATATAAATTCAATATTATATCGATTTAAGGCAGGCTCCTTAAAGGATGTTTTATATCTTGTTGCTGATTTTAATCCTTGCAAAAAACACGAGCCCCCAATATAATTTAAAAGGCGATGCGGACATAGCTCAGCTGGTAGAGCATCGGCTTCCCAAGCCGAGGGTCGCGGGTTCGAATCCCGTTGTCCGCTCCAAGTTTAGTTCCCGACTGGCTTCGTGCTGTGTCGGGAATTTTTAATGCTCGATTTAAGAGCGTCGGCCTGGATTTTATAAGGCAGTGCTTTAGATGACTCCTAGAAATTCGCATTTTTCCGAAATGTAAGGTCTTTCCTCCCTTCCTGTTGTGTAATATGTTTTTATTCCAGTTAGTTTATATTTTATTTCTCAACGATATTCAAGTTCGGCGCTTATCTTTCATGGGCGGCTTGCGTCTCCGGCAGTTGTGGCCGGTAAACATGAAAAGCTGCTGTCCAGACGCCTTAGAAGGCCTCAAAAAGAGGAAAGACGATGAATGTATTGTCTCGGTTGAAAATAACGTTTTAAAACGGCTTCTGAAGCTATCAGGCAAAAGTATGTTTAAAGGCCCTACGACCTGCGCCATACCTTATTAAGGAGAATGAGATATTTTATCCCAACGAGATGAATATAAAGGGATGCCAGGCATGCTACTCTTGTAAAGAGCGAGGCAGATGTGCCGTAGAGGATGACATGGTGAAAATATACGATGTCGTTGAAAAGGCCGACATCGTGGTCTTCGGGGCCCCTATATATATGTCAGGCGTGACAGCTCAGTTTAAGACGGTGCTCGATCGGTTATTTGCCTTTTTGGGGCCGGCTCCTGAGTTCGTCAGTCGCCTGCCGAAGGGGAAGAGGGCAGCATTTGTAGTGTCCCAGGGGTACGAAGACGCAAAGGAATATGAAGCGCATATCAATCAAATGAAAAATGCCATAGCTTCTATAGGGTTTGAAGATGTAAGGGTTCTTGTGGCGCCTGGACTCAACGGCCTTGGAGAAGCAATAGGGAAGCCGGATATGGTTAAGGAGGCCCGAATAATTGGAGAATCTTTGGTCCGAGCGTAAGCTCCATGTGACATTGATTGCGTAAATTTGCCTTAAAATCTTTATTTGCCTTTTCGCGATAAAAAGTCCTTGCTAAAGATCTATAAGTTATGTTATATTCTTTCCCGATGGGCCGGTAGCTCAGTTGGTTAGAGCACACGCCTGATAAGCGTGAGGTCGGTGGTTCGAATCCACTCCGGCCCACCATGTTTTGGGGATGTAGCTCAGAGGGAGAGCGCCTGCCTTGCAAGCAGGAGGTCGGCGGTTCGAATCCGCTCATCTCCACCAGGATAATAAAAAAGACGGGCCTGAAGGTTCGTCTTTTTCTATTTTTGATGTTTTTAGTCTATCTTTGATATAAAATCATACAAATGGTGCCAGTCGTCGACGGTTAATTCTTCAGCGCGAACGGTGGTGGGCAATTTCAAGTAATCCAGGAGCTTTGATGTTTTATCTTTGTCTTTAAAGAAATCGTAAACGCAAGCCAGGTTATTTGCTAGCGTCTTCCTCCTTCGAGCGAAGGCAACGCGCAATAATCTTCTCCACGAGTGATCGGAGGCTAATTTCAGATCTTTGTCTATGATGATATGTACAATTGCGGACTCCACCTTTGGAGTTGGCCAGAAGACGTTAGGTGTCACCTTTTTGACTATTTGAGCTTTGCCCATCTTTTCTATGGTTATACCAATAGGCGAACGGTCTTTAGTCTTTGGCTTGGCACACAACCTTTGAGCTAGTTCGAGCTGAAGCATTAAAAGAAGTTCTCTTGTGCCCAATGGAACCAGATGCTCGAGAATCTGCCATATTAGAGGAGTTGTGATGTTATAGGGTATATTGGCCAAGACTTTGGTTGGCGGTGGAGAGAGTTCCTTTAAATTTATCGTCAACACGTCTCCCCAAATTACGGACATTCTGTGTTTGGATGTTTTAACTATGGGTTCGAGAAAAGGGGCAAGTGTTTTATCAATTTCAATGACGTGCAAAAAGCGACATTGGCTGGCTAGAATCTCCTTCGTAAGCATGCCTTTTCCGGGACCTACCTCCAAGACGACGTCATCTTCATTTAAACCTGCATTTTCCACCATCCAGCGAGCTATATTGGGATCTACAAGGAAGTTTTGTCCGAGAGATTTTTTCGCTTTATGTCCCTTTTGTGTATTTCTTGTCATATTTCTCATAATCGGCTTGAATTTCACCTTCTTGTTTCAAATAATGAGTTAAATATTGAATAATGATGAAAAAAGGCGGGGCCTAACCCCGCCTTAACTCGCTATGGTCGGGACGAGAGGACTTGAACCTCCGACCCCCTGCGCCCCATGCAGGTGCGCTAGCCATGCTGCGCTACGTCCCGATGCATGACATATTTTAACCTGCATGGAGGATAGGGTCAAGCAAATTGTGATATTATCTTTACCGACATGTTTTTATGCAGGAGTTTGTTGGCTTTTCATATCAAGAGGCAAGGCGTATACTTAAAAAGCGAACAAGCTATGATATAATTTTAAACAATGTCAAATAAGACAGGGAGGGGATATAAGTGTCTGTAAATGAATATCCAAAGAAAGCCTCGGAAATTATCAAGGAACGAGGAATAGACGGCAAAGTGATTGCCGTAAAGATAGATGGAAAGTTATGCGATCTTGACACGACAGTGGAAGAAAATGCCAATATAGAGCCGGTAGAAATTGACAGCCCCGAAGGCATTGAGATACTCAGACATTCCACCTCGCATTTAATGGCGCAGGCTGTATATAGACTTTATCACGGAACTAAATATGGTGTTGGTCCGGCCATTGAGAACGGTTTTTATTACGATATGGACGTTCCTACTACCATAACCGAAGACGATCTCCCAAAAATAGAGGAAGAGATGAAGAAAATTGCGGCTGAGGCAATTCCCTTTGAAAGGTTGATAGTAAGCAAAGACGAAGCTATAGGCATATTCAAAGAGCGTGGCGATACTTATAAACTGGAACTTATAGATGGAATAGAAGATGATACTCTATCCCTTTACAAGGTAGGCGAGTTTATAGATTTGTGTAGAGGTCCCCATGTGCCGAACACATCATATCTCAAGCATTTTAAGCTCCTGTCTGTTGCCGGTGCTTATTGGAGAGGGGACGAGAGGAATCCCATGCTTACGCGCATATACGGCACCGCTTTCCCTACGGAAGAGGATCTTTTGGCTTATCTTGCCAAGGTTGAGGAGGCAAAACGCCGAGATCACAGGAGGCTTGGGAAAGAACTGGATATATTTAGCATGCAAAACGAAGCCCCTGGGTTTCCCTTCTTTCATCCCAAGGGAGTTGTAGTTTTAAATGTCTTGGTAGATTTTTGGAGAAAGGTTCACGTCCAAAGGGGCTATCAGGAGATAAAAACTCCTTTAATATTGGATCAGGATTTGTGGATCAGATCGGGGCATTGGGATCACTATAGGGAAAATATGTATTTTACGGAAATAGATGGCAAGCCCTTTGCCATAAAACCCATGAACTGTCCCGGTGGAATTTTGGTATATAAATCTCAGCTCAGAAGTTATCGCGATTTTCCGTTGAAGTTGGCCGAGCTTGGGTTGGTTCATAGACACGAAAGGTCCGGTGTTCTGCATGGTCTCATGCGCGTTAGATGCTTCACCCAAGATGATGCGCATATTTTTACCACCGAGGATCACATCAAAGAAGAGATAATCGACATAATGAATATAGTCAAATATATTTACGGTGTCTTCGGATTTCCTTATCACGTGGAGTTATCGACCAGGCCTGAAAATGCAATGGGAGAAAAGGCCCTTTGGGACAGGGCTGAACAAGCTCTCCAGGAGGCGCTCGACGATCAAGGGGTGGAATACAAGCTGAATCCGGGCGATGGCGCTTTTTACGGACCCAAGATTGATTTTCACCTAGAAGACTGCATTGGCAGAACATGGCAATGCGGCACGATCCAATTGGATTTCCAGATGCCGGAGAAATTCGATATCACCTATATAGGTCCGGATGGAGAACCTCACAGGCCGGTTATGATACACAGGACGGTGCTTGGAAGCCTGGAGAGGTTTCTCGGTATATTGATAGAGCAGTACGCAGGAGCTTTTCCGTACTGGCTCGCCCCCGTTCAGGTCAAGATATTGCCTGTATCGGATGAACATTTGACATATGCCAAAAACGTGGCCTCTCTTTTGCAAAAACAGGACGTTAGAGTCGAGGTGGATCGCAAGGAGGGGACACTGGGCAAAAAAATACGGGATGCCCAGATGCAAAAAACTCCTTATATGATAATCATCGGCAATCGTGAAGTCGAAAATGAGGTGGTTTCAGTTAGGGATCGGAGCAAGGGAGATCTGGGTAGTATGAGCTTGGAAGCTCTGAAAGAACTTTTGAGCAACGAATATTACCCTTTGAAAGACGATTTTTAAATAGACTGCGGCTCTATTTCAAATAGTGTGGAAACACTCCGGTGGTAAGAATCCCAACATTATCTTTTTTGTGTAGACCTCTACGTTTCTAAGACCAAAGGAGATTCGTTTTAGCATCTTCACCTTCGTATTACATCCTTCGGTATAGGCATTGGTAGTTTTGTTGTCGAAGTAGTTTAATATAGGCTGTCGCCACCGTTTTAGGGTATTGCCCCACCTGTACAACTCGGCATCGTCAGAAGCCTTCAGGTTCATGATGATCAGGTCTAAAAGCTTGGCTGCCTCGTTCTTCTCCTTCGCTCTATATACGTCCCTTAAGCGTTCCTTGGCCCAGTAGAAGCCTTTGAGG